>JAYSUV010000488.1:0-10529 GCA_043718945.1 Planctomycetota bacterium | reverse complement strand
AATCTCCTAATCTCCTAATCTCCTAATCTCCTAATCTCCTAATCTCCTAATCTCCTAATCTCCTAATCTCCTAATCTCCTAATCTCCTAATCTAGCATCGGCTCCTGAGTACACAAGGCCAATCGACCTCCTATTCGAAATAAAACGCAAGATGGAATTGGTACTCTGACCATACTTAGACTTGGTGGCGTGGTCGGGCAGACCGGAAGGCCAAACCCACACGGGCCGCATCATCCCCGAGGGGGACTACCGCTCCGAAAAGATTCGGCTGAGCCTCGACCCGCTCGACGCCAGCAAAGTCGTCGAGATCGACCAGCACAATTCGTCGCCCGTCTCGCCGATGCCCAGCGGGCTGCTCGATACGCTCACCCTCGACGAGGTCCGCGACCTGTTGGCGTACCTGGAATCGGGTGGAGCGGGGCGATAGCCGAACCGGTCGAGAGTGGAACGGCGTCAGCCCTATGGCACTGACTTTACTAACCCGACGCGTCAGCGAGGGAGGAGCGAAAGCGACTTTTCCCCGGGCTTCCCTCGCTTACGCATCGGGTTACTGAGATAACGTGAGCGGCACGGCGCTAGCCGCCGGTTCCCTTCACCGTGGTCTGTCCAGAAGCATCGGTTGCCCACTGGGCCACGCGGAGAAGAACCGGCGGCTAGCGCCGTGCCGCTCACCGCGTTGGCCGTTGCATGCGGCAGGCCGAATCACAATCGCTCTCGAACCGCCCGCACTGTCCACAGGCTCTCATGACCGACACCTCCCCGCAGCTCCCCTCCCTCCCCGAAGCCACCCGCACCTGGGCCAAGGTCGCCGCCCTCAGCTTTGGTGGGCCCGCCGGGCAGATCGCGGTCATGCACCGCATTCTGGTCGACGAGAAAAAGTGGATCAGCGAGGAGCGGTTCCTGCACGCTCTCAACTTCTGCATGCTGATCCCCGGCCCCGAGGCCCAACAACTGGCGACCTACATCGGGTGGCTGATGCATGGGCTGCGCGGGGGGCTGATCGCGGGGACGTTGTTTATTCTGCCGGGGGTGGTGTCGATCCTGGCACTGAGTCTGATTTATGCGGAGTACCAGCAGACGGTGGCGGTGCAGGCACTGTTCTTCGGCCTCAAACCGGCCGTGCTGGCGATCGTGTTCGAGGCGGTGCTGCGGATCGGCAAGCGGGTGCTGAAGAATAACGCGATGTCTGTGGTCGCGGCGGTGTCGTTCATTGCGATCTTCTTCTTCAGCGTGCCTTTCCCGCTACTTGTGCTGTCGGCGGGGATCATCGGTTACTTCGGCGGCAAGTTCGCACCGGAGCGGTTCATCGTCCTCAAGGGACACGGCGGGAGTTCGAGTACCAGCGACATCTCGGACCTGCACCTCGCCCCGGTCGCGCCGTCGTGGGGGCGGAGTCTGCGGGTGAGTGCGGTGTGTCTCACGCTGTGGTTCGCGCCGCTGATCGCGCTGTACTACTGGCTGGGGCCGGACTCGGTCTATCTGCAACAGGGGCTGTTCTTCAGCAAGGCAGCGGTGGTGACTTTCGGCGGGGCGTACTCGGTACTGGCCTACGTCGCGCAGCAAGCCGTCGAGCGATTCCACTGGCTGGAGGCCCCCGAGATGCTCGACGGACTCGGCATGGCCGAGACCACTCCGGGGCCACTGATTATGGTCGTGCAGTTCGTCGCGTTCCTCGGAGCGTACCGCCATCCGGGGCCGCTCTCTCCGATCGCGGCGGGAATCCTCGGGTCAGCAATCACGACCTGGGTCACGTTCGTCCCCTGCTTCTACTGGATCTTTCTCGGGGCTCCCTACATCGAGCGACTGCGCGGCAACCGCCAACTGACGGCGGCGCTCTCGACGATCACCGCAACTGTGGTGGGCGTGGTGTTGAACCTGGCGGTGTGGTTCGCGCTGAATACGTTGTTCGCACCGTTCAAGGCTCGGGAGTATGTGATTCTGAAGTGGGAGGCTCCGTGGTGGGGAACAATCCATGAGTTCCCTGAGCTGCAAGCCTGGTTGTCGAACTGTCAATACTTCGTCCTCAAGTTCAAGCTGGAGATCCCCGACGGGACCACGGTCAACGCCGGAGCCTGCGTGATCGCGGCGCTGGCGATGATCCTCACGTTCTACTTCAAGAAGGGGATGGTCCTGACGCTCTCCGCGTGTGCGGCACTGGGCGTCGCCTGGTATCTGGCGGGGCAGTAAGCCCGCAGCGCCAGCGAGGGATTATTCTCGCTCGCCCTTGCTGGCGTAGCGGGCTGCGGGGGGCAATGTGACAAACTGGCCAGCCAGGGATTCTCCACGCGTCACCCTTGCTGGCGCTGCGGGCTGGAGTGAGAATGTCGTTCTTCTCTCACTTCGAGTTCCAGGAACCACCCCATGCACAGCCGCCTGCCCCTCGCCCTCACCTGCCTCACCCTTCTCGGAGTCGCCTTCATGCAGGCCCAAGCCGAACCTGCCAAGACGGATGCTGCCCCGTCGCTCCTGCGGCATGTCGTGATGTTCAAGTTCAAGAAGGACGCCACCCCCGCTCAGATCGACGTGGTCGTGAAAGCCTTCGGCGAACTCCCGAAGCAAATCGACTCCATCCACAGCTACGAATGGGGCACGAATAACAGCCCCGAAATGCTCGACAAGGGGTTCACACACCTGTTCTTCGTCACCTTCAAAGACGAAGCCGGTCGGGCCAAGTACCTGCCACACCCGGCCCACCAGGCGTTCGTCGAGAAACTCAAGCCGATTCTGGAAGAGCCGATGGTGATTGATTACTGGGCCAAGTGAGGTTCGATTGCGGATACGCCGGAATTGAGATGAGTTCCATCATCAGTGAGAGTTTGGTTCGAACTGAAACTCTCACCCTGATTTCGCAACGGCGGGCCATGTCTGGGTGGCCCAGACATCGCTCTGGATGACTGGGAGACGCAGGCACAAGAGGGATTGCCAGGTGAACCGGTCCTCCGTAACCTCTTGTGGCTCTGCAACCCAGACGCTCAAAGCAGCGTCTGGCGGAGTGGCACCGGTTGGCTGCTTTGAGCCTACCGGGGTGGCGGAGCCAGAAGAGGTTTTGTCGTCGAGAGTCACCTCCCTGTGTACCTCTTGTTTCGTTGGCCCCCAGGTCACCGAAGCGGCAACCTGGGCCACCCAGCCAGTGGAGTCTGACCCGCTCGACTTCCGAAGGAGTGTGGTCGCGATTGTACGCAGGGGCAAACGCTGTCATCACACTCTTCGCCCCGAAGGGGTCTGACTCGATAGCCCAGGGCGGCAGCCCTGGGAATGTGTGGCCCACCCCTGATCAAGGCCCAACGGGCCGCCACGCGATCCCTCTCAGTCGCTTGGTGAGGAAGAGTGGGACGAGGATGCCGAACAATGTTTGAGGCCGGCGGAGCGCTCTTCGTGCGGAGTCGAGTGGCAGCCCGTTGGGCCTTGGGGGCTGTTGGAGAGATGAGTTCCCAGGGCTACGCCGCTGGGCTATCGAGTCAGACCCCTTCGGGGCCGGAGAGCGAGAACCTGCGTACAATGGCGACCACACTCCTGCGGAAGTCTCGGAAGACTTCGGAAGTCTGTTGGCACGCGAAGTCTGACCGCTCGTCGTTATCGACCGCTCCGCTCCGAAGACTTCGCGTCGCAGCTAAAGGGGGAGTTGTTTGCAGACGATTGCCACGGGGAAGAGTTCCCGCACGGTTGACCGTCCGGCGATCCCGTAGACAATCCAGCTTGTGCGAATCACGCAATGCCTTCAGGAGAATTCGGAATGTCGACGACCGTTGTGGAAGAAGTTCTGGCGGCCAGCCGCAAGTTGCTCGCCTGCATAGATGCGGGGAACTGGGGCGAGTATGTGAAGCTGTGCGATGAGTCGATCACCTGCTTCGAGCCGGAAGCGCTCGGGCACCTGGTGGCGGGTCTGCCGTTTCACGAGTTCTACTTCAAACTGCCGGCCAGTAACTCGCCGCGTCAGTCGACGATGGCTTCGCCGCAGGTGCGGGTGTTGAGCGAGACCTCGGCTCTGGTGACGTACGTGCGCGTGGTGCAGAAGCTCGATGGCCAGGGCTCGCCTGTCTCGGTCGCCGGAATGGAAACTCGCGTGTGGCAGAAGATCGATGGCAAGTGGCTGCATGTGCATTTCCACCGGATGCCGTGCTAGAGTGGAACATATCGCACCATTATGACGAGAAGTTTACCCGTTTAGCTGCGACGCGAAGGCTTTGCGGAGCGGAGCTTCCCGGACGACTGGTGGCACTCGCCAGAATTCAACCCATTGACCGTGTGTCATCGTGGTGATAGGCTCATTTTATGATCACTCTCGCTCACAGTCCTGTGCATTCCGACCCCGCACTGATGGGCGGCACCTTGGTCTTCCGAGGGACGCGGGTGCCCGCGCAGACGTTGCTGGACTACCGCCGAGACGGTTACTCGCTGGAGGAGTTTCTCGACTTCTTTCCCTCGGTGCAGCGCGAGGATGCGGACGAGTTTCTGCGATTAGCCGTGGAGGGCACTTCCGACCATGCGGATCGTGCTTGACGAAAACCTTCCCCGCCCCCTCAAGCGAGCCTTCGCCTCTGTTCACGTCGTGATGACTGTGCAGGAGTTGGGATTCGCCGGACTGACGAATGGGATATTACTGGCTCAATTGGAGGGCATTCATGACGTGTTCGTTACTGCTGACAAGAATCTACGCTACCAGCAGAATCTCGTCGGTCGATCTTTGGTGATCGTGGAGTTGTCCACCAATCGTCTGTCACTGCTTCTGCCCATGATTGATCAAATTGTCAAAGCCGTCGAGTCTGCAACTCCAGGAGCCTATATCCAGGTGTCCGGGGAGGCGGGCAATCACGATTGAGTGATTCTGGTCACTCGGGGTTCCGATTATGATGACTTCCAAATCCGCCTGGACTGCACTCAACATCGCAATCTGTGTCCTCTGGTTGGCGGCAGCTTCGTTGGGCCTGATTCTTGTCATCTATCGCGGAAGGCATCCCGAGTTTTTGCACGCATTCTTGACCTCTTGCCTGTTACTGGTGTTCTTCGGGTCGCCAGTGCTCGCGTTACTTTCCACGGGTGTCATTGCTGCTGCTCGATCGCGTGGAGAAGATGTCCCGTTGATGGCCACCCGCGCTCGAAATGCCGCTTGGATGATGGTGAGTGTCATTGTCATGTACCTCATTGTCATACTCATGTTGGTCCAGTCGCACACGTAGCAAGTCGCGCACTCTCAACTTGAATGATTCGTAGCGATTGCATGCCTCAGCAGGCTGACGCCTACCGCACTTGGAATGTCCTCAACCCCATGCCCGCCCGTTACGAACACGCTCTGACTGTCACCCACAACGACCTTGACCGCCAGAGGAGAACCCCATGACCGCGCCCTCTCGTCGAGGCTTCCTGACTCACATGGCTGCGCTGGGTCTCGGGGCCAGTGCCTTGGGGCGAGCGAGCTTGCTCGCCGCTGACACCCCGGACCTCATGACGCCCGAGACCAAGGTCGCCATCCCGGCTGGGCTCCAGTGGCTCAAGGAGCAGCAGCACAAAGATGGCTCCTTCGGCAGTGTCGCCCGGTATCAAGGCAACGTTGGCATCGTGGGGCTGGTCGGACTGGCGTTTCTCTCCTCGGGCAGCACGCCGGGACGGGGTCCGTACGGGGCGGCACTCGACCGCGTGATCGACTTTCTGATCACCTGCAGCACCCCGACCGGGTACATCGTCGAGCCCGACTCTGCGGTCGAAAGCCCGATGTATGGGCACGGCTTCGCGACTATGTTTCTGGCCGAAGCCCTCGGCATGTCAGCGCGGGACGATCTCTCCAAAGTGGTCCGCAAGGCCGTCGCTCTGATCCTCCAGACACAGAACGACGAAGGCGGCTGGCGGTACTTCCCGACTCCGAAAGACGCCGATGTCTCCGTCACCGTTTGCCAGTTGATGGCGCTGCGGGCCGCTCGCAATACCGGGATCTCGGTCCCCAAAGAGACCATTGATCGCGGGGTCAAGTACATCGAGAAATGCCAGAACCCCGACGGCGGGTTTCGCTACCGCATCTTCGACTCCCAAGAGAGCCGCTTCGCCCGCTCCGCAGCGGCCGTCGTCGCCTTATACACCTCGGGGATTCACGAAGGGCCAGTGCTGGAGAAGGGGCGAGCCTACCTCCGGCCGTTCCTGCCCGGCGTACGTGGCATTCACGAGCAGGACTTCTATTTCTACGGGCACTACTACGCGGTCCAGGCGGCCTGGCACGCGGGCGGCGACTTTTGGGACAGCTGGTATCCGGCCATCCGCGCCGAACTGTTGAGATCGCAAGCGAATGACGGCAGCTGGTTCGACGCCTGGTTCGGGAGCGAGTTCAGCACCGCGATGGCATTGATTGTGTTGCAGGCACCGAATCATCTGCTGCCGATTTTTGATCGGTAGTGCATGAGCCGTGACCGCTCCGCTTCGAAGACTTTGCGTCGCGGCTAAACGTCGGACTACCACTGAACCCCGAGCATGACGCAACTGAGTCCGCTGCCGATCCCGAGGAGGGCGACGTTCTCGCCCGGTTGCACATGCCCGTTCTGGATGCCGAGTGCGGCAGCCGTGGGCAGGGCGGTCGAGCCGGTGTTGCCGAGGGTTTCGACCGTGGGGTAATCGAGCGACTCCGGTAGCCCGAGGCGATCCAGCAACAACTTGCGGTGGGCCTTACCGACTTGATGGGTGAAGACCTTGTGGACATCTGATTGAGTCCAGCCGAGTCGGCTCAGCAACTGCGGCCAAGTCCGCTCGGCGAGGTTGACCCCTGCGTGGAGCAGGGCCTCGGAGTCGGTCGACATCTGCGGGCGGCCATCAGTGGCGAGGGCCGGATCGACGCCCCCGGCACAGAGTTCGTGAGCAGCAGTGTCGGCCAGCATTGCTCCGCCGAGCAGCCGATGGCCCGTACGACTCAGCTTGCGGTCACACAGCAAAATCGCAGCCGACCCGGACCCGATCGTGAGCGAGGCGAAGTCGGCCTTGAGCGCCGCTTTGAGCGCCGAACGGTCGCCGCCAGCGAGGCTGTTCAAGCGGTCGATCGTGCCCTCGACCAAGCTGCGGCCAGTTTCGGTGCCGACGACGATTCCGGCGCGGATCAGGCCGGCCTCGATTTGATCGGCGATCAGCAAGGCTCCATTGAGCAGGCCGAGGCAGGCATTGCTCACATCGATGACGAGCGAACTCGCCGGGAGCTTCAGCGCGTGATGCACGCTGGCGGCGGTGGCTGGCTCCATCTGGTCGCGACAGACCGAACCGTGAATCAGCGCCCCGATCTGAGAGCGGTCAAAGCCCGTTTGTCGCAGCAACTGTTCGGCGGTGCGGGCGCTAACCGATCCGGGGCGGGTGCCGGGGTCGTAAAACCGGCGCTCCCGGATGCCGCTCATCAACTCGAACCGCCCGACATGCAGGCCCAGCCGGGAATAGACCGGCTCCAGCTGACGCTCGATCTCTTCCGAGGTCACGACATGCGGGGGGAGCAGGCAGCTGAACGCCTCGATGCAAACATTCTGATATCGCATGAGTGTTCCGTGGGTTAGGCTTACCGCCTGTCAAATCCCGAGGCAATAAGACGACAGGCGGGAAGCCTATCCCACGATGGTATCAGACGTTCGCAGTCTGGCGAATCGCCGCCTTGCTCACGAGAGACTCAACCTCGGCAATGTCGGCGTATTGGCCGTGCCGATCCGACTCAAACTGGTCGGTGAAGACCATCGGCATGTCGAGCGCGACAGCGCTGCGGACAAATCGCAAGCCACGCAGCAGGATTTCCTGTTGCTTGGGAGTCAGTTCAATGTTCATGGAATTCATCAGATTCACCGGAAGCCGGATTGTCCGACTGCGAGTCCAGCCTCTGTTGGTCGTCCATGAACAGCGAGAGCAAACCCCAGCCGATGGTGACCGCCACTCGAACCGAGCGACGGATTGAATCGACACCCCACGACGCTCCGCCACGCTGGCGGTGTCTCCGGGGCGATCCGGATCGCGAGTCTTCGCGAGCCGGAAATCACACCATCCCTCCCCCATGCAAGGCTCATGCCTGAGCGCGAGGAAGAACTTCGATCCCCATTCTATCATCGTCTGGAAAAAAGTCAGCCACCGCACGGAATTCTTCGAGGCGGCATTTCCTGCCGAAACGCACCCGAATGGCGGCGTGCGAGTCCGCCACACATCCCTAAAAAATCCCCCAAACCTCACAGCTTACCCGGTCGGCAGGTTAGGCCAACTTTGGATCGGCGGTCGCTCGCAACTGGCCTCGGCTGTAGGCTTCGGCAATGGCCTTTGGAATTTCTGCTTCCGCGAGGACGACTTTGGCCTGATTTTCCTGCGTGAGGGCTCGCATCTCCTGCTCCTGGGCGACGGCTTCGGCACGACGATATTCGGCGCGAGCCCGGGCCACACGGACATCGGCTTCGGCCTGGTCAGCTTGCAAACGAGCCCCGACGTTGGCTCCGACATCGATGTCGGCAATGTCGATCGACACGATTTCGTAGGCCGTCTGAGAATCGAGACTCTTCCGTAGCACGTTTTGGGCAATCAACGTCGGGTTCGCGAGGACATCCTTGTGCGACTCACACGACCCGATCGCCGAGACGATCCCTTCACCCACGCGGGCGATGATTGTGTCCTCGGTGGCTCCACCGATTAACTGGGCGAGGTTTGTCCGCACGGTCACGCGGGCTTTCGCTTTCAGCTGAATCCCATCCTTCGCAACACCGTCCAGTGTCAATCGGCCACGTCGCGGATCGGGGCAGTCGATTACCTTGGGATCCACGCTGGTTCGCACCGCATCCAGTACGTCACGGCCAGCCAGATCGATTGCAGACGCCGTGTCCCAATCGAGGACGATACGAGCCCGGTGAGAGGCGATCAAGGCTCGCACCACCTTGGTCACATTGCCCCCGGCCAGATAGTGAGCCCCCAGAGCCGCAGTCGAGATATGGTCGAGACCGGCCTGCACCGCGCTGATCTTGGCCTCCACAATCGTTTGTGGATTCACCTTTCGGAGCGACATGAAGATCAAGGCAAACGGACTGATCCCCGCTCGAGTGACATACGATCGCAACCACAGATTGAAGTACCGAATGAACAGGAAGAACATGATCAGACCGATGACCACCACGAAGGCGACCACGATCCAACCGACCGTCTTCAAGATCAGCGATGTCGCATCATCCGCAGCCAGCAGATCCATCCCGGCCAGCGCCAGTGACTGTTGACTCATCAGTGACTGCAAAAAAATCATGGGGAAGTCTCCAGGTGGGGGAGTCACAACGGCGCGCGGACCCCGCTCGTGAAACGAAGCCCTCAGCATGCAACTTCGCGATTCTAGGGATCGCCCCCCACGATTGCCAAGTTGTCGAGACTCACCGTTCCCGAGACACTTTGAAGTCAAACCGGAACACTCTTGACGGTCGGGGGGCGCAGTCCCTAGTCTCCCGCGCGGTGGGCTTCGTCGTTCAACAAGCCCACCAGTTGCAACCGGTGGGCTTTCCACGCTCTCGATACGGCAACGAAACACAAACGCGAACTCTTGGTGTGCGATCTGGCTTCGCACGAGATTCGCATGGCTCACAGAAACTGACGGTTGGATTCATGGCTGAACTTGTTGCTCCTCATGGTGGTTTGTCCGAGCCGGTGTGCTGCACTGTGGCCGCTGGCGAAGTCGCCGCGTTTCATGCTGAGGCCGCGGGCCTCGTCAAGGTGCCGGTCTCTCAGGCGGACCTCTCCAGCGTCTATCGGTTCGCCGACGGCACGCTCAGCCCGCTCAAGGGACCGATGACCTCGGCGGTCTACAACCGCGTCCTCAATGAATCGGTCATCGAGAACAATGGCCAGTTGTACGCCTGGACGATCCCCATCGCCCTGCCAGTGACCGCCGCTCAGGCCAAGGAACTGAAGGCGGGCCAGAAGGTCGCCCTCACCAACCCGGCGGGCGAGATCGTGGCGACCCTGGATGTGGAAGATGTCTACTCCTGGCCGAAGCTCAAGTACCTCCAGAGCGTCTACCTCACCGACCGCATCGACCACGCCGGGGCCAACATGGTCCTCGACGGCGAGAAGGCCAACTCCCACCTCATCGGCGGCACGATCCGCGCCCTGCCCCAGCCGAAGAACGCCAAGTTCGGCCAATACGTGCTCACTCCGCGCGAAGTCCGCAAGCTCCTCGCCAGCACCGGTTGGAACGCCGCTGTCGCCTTCCAGACCCGCAATCCGCTGCACCGGGCGCACGAGTACGCTCTGGTCTATGGCCTCGAAACCTTGATTCGTCAGGGTCTGAACGCCGGGGCCGTCCTCA
This sequence comes from Planctomycetota bacterium, assembly GCA_043718945.1. Classification (GTDB taxonomy): domain Bacteria; phylum Planctomycetota; class Planctomycetia; order Planctomycetales; family Planctomycetaceae; genus TH-plancto1. The sequence goes on along the minus strand of JAYSUV010000488.1, from coordinate 256 downwards.
ACCCGCTGATCGGTGAGACCAAGGGTGACGACGTCAGCGCTGAGATTCGCATGGAGACCTACGAGCATCTGATCAGCGAACGCGCCCTCGGCGACGGCGACAGCGACGCGGCTCTGTGGGGTCCACGCAACGAGTCGGTGCCGGACCGCGTGAAGCTGCTCGGCCTGGACATCAAGATGTTCTACGGCGGCCCGAAGGAAGCGGTGATGCACGGCATCTACCGCCAGAACATGGGCTACAGCCACATCGTCATCGG
>JAYSUV010000487.1:0-10541 GCA_043718945.1 Planctomycetota bacterium | reverse complement strand
TCGCACGGCGACAGCGGTCGAGCCGGTCAGGACGCCGCATATCAGCAAGCCAAAGACAACTTCCGCTCCACCGTCATCGGCCACTTCCACAGCCAAGCCGGTGTCCGCTGGTGGGCCAACCCCGAGTTCCGCGTCTTCGGCATGTCGGTCGGTTGCGGCATCGATGCCAGCCGCCTGCAGTTCGACTACGGCCGCCGGTTCGCTCACAAGCCGATCCTCGGCTGCGGCGTGGTGATCGGTGGCAAACAAGCCTACTTCGAACCCTGGCTGCTTCGCAGTCGGTAACTCTCACCTTGGAATAGGAGCCCCCATGAGCCTGCTCGCTGCCCTGACCAAACTCGTCGACGACCACCTCGCCCAGGAAGGGATCACTCCGCAGCTGCTGGCGATGATCGACCTCTCCGTCGCCTACAGCCCCGTGATCCCGTTCGCGGGCGGAACTCTCGAAAACGCTGTCGATGTCCGAGCGTGGGGTTTCGTCCCCGATGACGATACGCCCAACCGATTCGAGGTTCTGCACTCGGCCGTCCACAACCCTGTCACCCCCGACTCACTCAAGATTATGCGAGCCCGCTATCTGCTGGCCCGCGATGCCCACTACGCCCCGATGTACGAAACCCTCTTTGGAGAACCCGATGCTGACGACACTGACCCGAACTCAATCGCTGGAAGTCCGGATCAAGAAGACCACCACGCAGACCGTGGTCCCCATGATCTATATCGCAGCCCCGTACTCGGAACCTGACCCAGTGGCCAACACGAAGCACGCGATCCGCATCGCCGACGCTCTACTGAAGGCCGGATTCACTCCGCTAGTCCCGCACCTGACGATGCTGTGGGACATCGTGTCGCCCAAGTCGTACGAGACGTGGCTCGACTACGACCGCGAACTGCTCGCCCGCTGCGATGCCGTCCTCCGCGTCCCCGGCTATTCGGTCGGAGCCACTCGCGAAGCTCGGTTCGCCCACAGTCTCGACATCCCCGTGATCCGCCCCAGTTCCTCAGACCCCGAGGACTGCGTGCGGGCCGTCCTCAATTGGGAGGTGTTTGGATGATGTGTTCGCTCTGTTTGAGCCGCCCCTGCAACGATGGTGACTCCATCGGGAGTCGCCAGGGGCTGTGCCAGGACTGTTGGGAGGCCGCCTGTTCGGCCTCTTGGTGGGATGCCGTGACGGCATTGCAGGGCATATTGCCGGTCGAGTCTCCGCATGTGACGGACCCGCGATGCAGCGGGGCAAGTGACTCTGCCAGTGCCGATCGGTCGGTCGACGTTGTGCCGGTTCGGTGAACTGCTCGTCTGGTTCGGTCCATTGATAGAAGCCCGTCACAGCCGCCAGCTTTAGGCGGCTGTGTTCGTTTGAGGGGATGAGTATGGAAGTCCCGTCCGAAGTGCCGCTGGCCATCATCGAGACCGAGTTCACGCCGCCGGTGCTGCTGATCCCGGCCTGCGATGCGGCGAAGATGTGCGGCAAAACATCCCGTACCTGGCGGGCGTGGGATGCCGCTGGCTGGGTTCCGCGTCCGATACGAATCGCCCATTCGACGCTGTGGCGGGTGGCTGAATTGCAAGCCTGGGTGGAGGCCGGTTGCCCCCGCCGCACGGTCTGGGAATCCCGACCCAAGAAGTCCTCGAAACCCACTTGAGTTGTGTGACGACACAAGGCCCACTGTGTCTCGCGCGGAGCGTCTTCCGCGATCCACTTCCGAGAAAGGACAACGACCCCGCGATGGCCAATCTGTACCGCAAGCCGATCGTCATCACCGATCCCAAGACCGGGGAACGGGTCAAAGCGAAAGCCAAGAAATGGTGGGGCCGCTTCAAGGATGAAAACGGCATCGAACGCCGCGTCCCCCTCGCGATCGACAAGACCGCTGCCCAGGCGATGCTCAATGAACTCGTCAAGAAGAAGGAACGACTGGCCTCCGGCGTGATCGACAGGTTCGATGACGAGCGGAAGCGTCCCCTCGCGGAGCATCTCCGTGAGTTCGAGAAACACCTGCGGGCCAAGCGGGTCAGCAACGAACAGGTCAAACTCGTGATCTACCGGGCGAAGAAAATTATCGAGAAGTGCAAAGCCAAGATGGCGACCGACCTCAAGGCCAGTCGGGTGCAGTCGTTCTTGGCCGACCTGCGGGACGAGGGGATGAGCATCCAGACCAGCAACCACTACCTGCGGGCGATCAAACAGCTGACGCGGTGGTTGGTGAAGGACCGCCGGTCCCACGACGACCCGCTGCAGTTCGTGTCGATGCTGAACGTGAGTACGGACCGCCGCCACGATCGTCGCCCATTATCGGAAGCCGAGTTCTCGGCGCTACTGCAGGCCGCACGGGTGGGACGATCGGTGCTGGGGATGGCTGGGCCGGACCGGGCGATGCTGTACGTCGTGGCCGCGTATACGGGCCTCCGGGCGAGTGAACTCGCCAGCCTCACCCGCCAGAGCTTCCGGCTGGATGACGCCACGCCGACGGTCACGGTCCAGGCGGCGTACTCCAAGCACCGCCGCCAAGACATCCTCCCGCTGCACCCGAGTCTGGTCGCGATGCTCAGGCCGTGGCTGGCTGCCAAGCCGACGTGGGGGCGGATCTGGCCCGGGAAGTGGGCCGAGTACAAGTTCGCCGGGAAGATGATGCAAGTCGACCTGCTGGCCGCTGGCGTCGCGTATGTCGACGCCCACGGCCTGTACGCCGACTTCCACGCCCTGCGGCACACGTTCATCACCAACATGATGAAGTCCGGCGTGAATCCCAAAACCGCCCAGGCATTGGCCCGGCACTCGACGATTGATCTGACGATGAATGTGTATACGTCGCTAACTGTGACCGATCAGGCGGCGGCATTGAATACACTGCCGGGGGTGCCAGCGTTCCATGCACCGGTTACCGCAAGTACCGCCTCTCCCTGATCGTCGCACACCAATACCTCTCCCAACTCGACGATCCCACCGCGAATGCGGTCTTCGGCAACGTCGGCTTGATCGCCTTCCAAGTCGGCACTGACGACGCCGACCGTCTTGCCCCACAAATGAGCAATCACCCTGGCCAACTCACGCCCGAAAACCTCACCGGCCTGCCGAAGTACACGGCGTATACGAGACTCCTCATCGACGGCATGCCCAGCGGGCCATTCTCGATGGGGACTCTGCCGCCGACCAGGAGGTCAAGTTGTATATGACGTACTCAGGAATCAGCAGGCTCAGCCTTCCCTACGACTGCTGCCCACAAATCAACAGCTACCGAGTCTTTTGATTTCTGTCGATGAAGAGTTCGTCATCGTATGTCTCGTTGCGCAAGTTCCAGGACTTGTTCTGCGGTCAGAGTTCGCTGATAGATGCGAATTTCATCGAAGGAACCGATGAACGATTGGCCTTGGAGTTGGTTGCTGACTCCGAGCAAGAGGCGGTTCGTGCCACTTTCACCGGGGCCGTTGCCGGTGGCGACGAGCTTGCCGTCGAGGTACAGGTGCATGGCGCGTTTGTCACCGGATTGCTCCCAGTCGAAAGCCACGTGATGCCACTGGCCATCATCCAGTCGAGGGCTTTCGGGCGATACGCCCATAGACCATCCACCCAAGTTGATGCTCAGGTGGCCATCCTGGAGCACGAAGTCGAAGCTGCCTTGCATCACAGGTTGCGTGGCTTGTTTGGTTCTGAGCCAGAAGGCAACGGTGAAGTCGCCTACGATGCTTGCGGCTGGGAGATTGACATGGATGCCCGGCTCCGGAAATTCGATCGCTCCGCCTCGTATGCCGCCATTGGGTTGCCAGCGCGGGACGGGTGGATTCATGAAGACTTCGAACGCGGTGTTCGCACTGCGCACACTGTCGTGGACGGTGCGGCCTTGGGCTTCGTCGAGGAGATAAGCGGTCGCGAGGCCAGCGGTTACCGATGGAACGGAGCCGACTGTGACGGCTCCGGCGGTGCCATCGCCCCGATAGTCGGCAGAAGGTTCCAGCTCGATTTGACATGGACCGTTTTCCACGGCCACGGCGGCGCTGGCGGTGAGTGTGGCGGCGGGGATGGTAATTGTCCCGGCAGTCGGCACGGCGTCGGTTCCGGTCTGCCGAAAGCGAATGGTGAGCGGCTTCGACTGCTTGGCAGAGAGAGTGAAATGGACAGATTCCTTTTCCGCAGAGACGCACACGACGGGTCCGTTGGGCGCAGAGTCAGCGTGGAGGTTAGCGGTGGGGACGCGTTTCCATTCCTTGGTGTTGCTACTCCACGACAAGGAGAACTCCGGCTTCGCGAGGCCGGGCGAAGCGTACTCGATTTTCAAATCATAGCTTTGTCCTGCGATGAGGCGTATGGCCGCAGATTCGAAGCGTGCGTCGTCGACAATAAGCACGTCGTTCAGCCAGACTCTCGCAACGCCAGCGCCCGGCTGGGACCACTGGGCGTTGATAAAGGCGGCGGCAGCGGTCTGGTTATAGGTGCGGAACCAAAAATCTTCGCTGAGCGGAGCAACGAGACGCCCGGTCCAGCGCACACTAAATGGCTCGGCGGCAGTGATGCCATCGCACGGACCGCCAGCCCAGCTGGCGACACGCTTATCCCCCTCTCCGCTCGTGAACCAGAGCCGCTGATCCACCCGGCTGACGACGGGCTGCCCAGCGAAATCCCGGCCGCGAAAGTAAGTGGCTGCAAGTCCTTGTCCGTCCGGTATAGCTGCGGGCTGTACCTGCTTGAGTTCGATTTTCCCCGACTCGCGAAACCAATTCTCCCAGCCGCGTACACGAAACACGGCGGCGCGTCCCGATGAGCGGGGAATCCACAGCACCGAGCCATCGGCAAGTTCAGCGACTGAGCCTGCACACTCCCAATCGTCGCCCGCGAACAGCCCGCTGAGGCCGCGCCCGCCGGGGTTGTAGGCCCAGTCAGGTAAATCATTCGCATGGCGATCGAGGAAAAACCCGGCGAACAATCCGTCTTCCGTCCAAGCCGTTGCACCGAAGTAGTTGCGGTTGCTGGCGATGACGCAGCCGTGTACCACGCCGGGAAAATATCCCGGATGTCGCATCACTGCAGCGTCGGTCATACCAGGCGATTTCTGCTTCGAGGCTGTCCACGCTGTGCCATCGGGAAGCGCTCGCAACAGGCAGGCTGTGCCCACTGCATCCTCTGGCCAAACCAGCCCATGGCGGTCAGAGAGCGCGCCGATTTCTCCGCGTACCGCCAGCGTCACGCCGCCATGTGCATCGCAACGGGCAGCGACTGCACCGACCTCGGTTCCGCGTAAATCTTCGGGTAACTTCGCTTGGGAAAGTTTTAAACGGCTCCAGTCCCACACCGGCGTAGCAGCGCCGGCCGCTGCCACGTTCGGCAGCTTCGCATACGCCGAGCCTTTGAAATCGAACAGGATCCAGCGTTTGCCCGTGTAGGTGTGATTGTGAGGGCCGTAGAAGCCGATGTGGATGTTCATCTCTTCGTCGAACGCACAGTAGCTCCCGAGTATCGACGGGGCGGAGTTGTGGAAGAGAAACTCTTCCGCTTCGAGTTCGCCGTTGCCGTTCGCGTCCGACCAAGTGAAGGCGTCACTCCCAATGTCGTCATAGGCGAGCCCGGCTTTTTCCATCGCTGAATTGATGGCCACATTCTTAAAATTGTTCGCATCCCACCGCTTGTGTGAAGCGAGAGCGACAGGCACCAATTTTCCGCCTGCTGCGTCCACCCGCAGTAGAGCTGCCGGACTTTCGTGAATGAGATAAGTACCACCCGCACGCCGCCGCACCCGCCATACAGGGAATTGACTTGCTGGAGGGAAGAGTCCGTCGCCAAAGCCGTTCTCAGGCATTGAGTAAGTCTGGGTAATGCCAACTTTTCCGCTCTCCAAATCTAGCGAAGCCACGGCCATAGTCGTGTAGCTCGCGTTGTACCACAGCTCGCCCGGAGCCGCTGCATCGACACTGGTCACAGCAAAAAACGGTGTGCCGCCGAGCCATTCCTTCACAACCTCGCCCTGCGCATCCACATGCACAATACGACGTAAGTGGTCGCTCTCGACTGCGTAAAAACCGCCCTTGCCATCGCATCGCAAGTGCGACACGTCGCGGAAATCCGTCGCCACATACGCGCCATCCACACGCCCGCCCTGTCGACCAAATCCGTTCAACGATTTGCCATCGTCAGAAAAGCGTCTTACACGCTGGTCCGCCCCGCCGTCCACGATTAAGAACTCGCGACGAGTCCGGTCAAAGTCGAACGTGACGGGAGCCGCGAGCATCCCTTTATCGATCACTTTTGAAATCGCGCCATCCGCTGCCACCGCCAGCAACTCAGTGCCACTCAGCACAAACACCGCACCTTTTTCGCCCGCCACTACGGCCCTCGGCTGAGGCACGGCAACCTCGCGCAGCACCGCGCCCGTCGTCGGCGTAACCCACCGCAGCATGTCGTGGTCACGATATGCGACCACCACATTGTCCCCATCCACGCCGAGCTTCATGCCGTAGCTGCTCACCGCATCATCGCAGCCGGGCCGTTTGTCGCCGGGCCACAGCATATCGAGCGGCGGGCCATCGTCGCGTCCCGTGGCCGCGTCCACACGCTGGAGTTCGCTGTTCCAGCCAAGTACGTAGAGATGCGTGCCCAACTCCACCATGTCCACTGGCCCCTTCGTCTGCCAGCCCCGAGTCCACAGCACCGGGCCGTTTTCCGAGCCGAGTTTCATCAACACCGGCGGCCCCTCCGAATTTCGGCTCCCTTGATACAACGCCCCGCCCGCCCCCACAACGACCGTCGATGGCCCCTGATGACTCCCCACCGTCCACACCCAAGGCTCCGCCGCGTTGATGGGACTTTGTCCGACAACTGACAGATAGTCCGCTTCCAGACCATCATTCAATAACAGCTTCCATGTGTATGACCCCACTTTCATCGGCTGGCCCAATCGGTCCAGCCCATCCCAGCCCTGAGCATGCTCACCTGCCGCCTGTTGTTCGCCTGCCAGCAACGTCCGTAACTGCTGCCCCTGGCCATCGTACATGGCCAGCGAGACTTTTCCCGCACGAGGCAGTGTGTAGTGGATGTCGGGTGTCTGCGCGACTAGGCAAGATTCCACCGACAGGAGGCAAACGAATGACACGAGAATGAAATACTTCACGAAGAGTGAGTCATTCATAGGAATTTGGTCCCTCTGCAAAACCTGAAGGTCGAACTGAATCTTCGTTACCCAGCTCCGGCTAAGGCACGCCGGGTGGCACCAGTGTGTCGGTATCGAGCAAAACCGGCGTCATGATCTACTCGAAGTGGCGGGTGAGGTTCGCTCGTTGGCGGATTTCGTGGTCGAGTTCGTCGACCTCCGCATCGGTCAGCCCCTCATAAATCTTCCAGTGGTCCGGCACATCGGGCAGAGTATCGTCGATGGTTGGCCCCGCAGTGTTCAAGCCACGATTCTTGACATTCACGGTGATTTGCTGCTTCTCATGCAACTGACGCCTCACGATGCGCTCCATGACGGACCGCTCGCTTTGGTCGAGATCCCGGACATTTCGTGTGATCGTTTCCATCTTATGCTTATACCATGACTGGCGACCTCTGGCGATGGGTTGAAGCTGTGGAGACAAGCAGATCGGTGATCTTGCGGCATGTTGCGAATTGTGGCAAGGTGAGCGAGACATGCCACCACGAGGTCAGCCATCGGCAAAGGCGAAAGAGTCCGCTCCCGCTGAAGAGCAAAGCCCGCTGGCGAACTCCGTTCCCTCCGGCAGGTTCTCGACGAGATCCATGAGAACTTCAGTTGGGTGACGCACAACGGGTTGCCGGTTCGGTCGGTCGAGTATGTGCGGGTGAAGCGGATGGCCCTTGACCCGGGTGCGGAGGACTGGGGGGACAAGTTGGTGATTGAGCGGTCGACGTACGACCCGAGCGTGGAGGCGGCGGCGGCGGTGTGGGCGGAGCTGTTGGACCGAAATGGAAACGGCATTCGAGGAGGTGGCCCAGGGGGCAACTGGCGGGGGTGTTGGCGGCTTTGGATGCGGTGCGGGCGCAGCTGGGCAAGGCGATCGGCCAGCGGGGGCCGGACGGGTGGGAGCCGCGACCGGTGATGGGGGAGCTGTCGCTCTTGGTGCCTTGCACCGGTTTCCGCGACCTTTGCCGGGAGATGTCGGCCTCGTTTGGCCCAAACATTCACATCAGAAAGGTGCCGTCAGTGGTGCCGCGAGGTGCCGTCTATGGTGCCATACAGCTCGCATCAAAACGGGTCGTTTTGCATCAATCTGCAATGAACGGGCACCAAACTGGGCACCTTTTGGCGGCCAAAAGCCAAACGGAAACCCCGTCCGTGTTGGGGTTTCCGTCGTTAGATTCAGTGTTTTACCTAGCGGGATCAAGCGGAGAGGCAGGGATTCGAACCCTGGGTACCCTCACGGGTACTCCGGTTTTCAAGACCGGTGCAATCGGCCGCTCTGCCACCTCTCCGGCTGCGATACGTTGCTGGAGGAGATTCTGTGGGTTGGATCTGAAATGTCAACCTTCTGGCAAGACTCCAGCAGGACGATCTCGAAGTCCGACCTGACTGGGTGCAAAGAGGGAGGGGTGAGTTTCGAGCAGATTGACTATGGTGCGTGTGCCGATCACAAGTGATCCCGGAGAGACGCTTGCTGCCGCAAACCAGGGTCGAGTTTTCGAAATGCAGTTGGATGTCACCGACGATTAACCCAGCGTTCGCTGGCGCGGAGACGACCTTGAAGACGTGATCGTGTCGGATCTGGAAACGACCCGCATCCCGGATGGCGAACTCGCTGATTGGTTCCGCACCGCACTCCAGACCGCCTTCAAAGACATCGGAGAGGTCCAAGGCCCACAGCGACTCTCCCCGAAAAAGCGGGCCAACGAAATCGAGGCCCTGCAGGAACGTGTCCTGAACGCTTGAACTGATGTCCCCATCCGCTCAGGCGGATTTTGCCTGACATCCCAATCAATACTGGCCCACAACCCGAAGCCTCATGGCCTCGACAGTTGGGTGAGGGAATGCCCCTCACTGTTCAGGCCCAGCCTTGCGCCTCGCTGCGTTTCTGGTCGCGGTCCCATAGGAGCGACACCACCTCCTGATTCGCATCCGGAAACCGCAGAGAGCAAAGCTCCCGCAGGTCCACCCAGCGAAACGGAGGCGTCGGGGTCAGGTCGCCGTCCGGGCTTTCAATGGCACTCAGGTAGAAGCTGAGGTCGACTGTGGCGTGCGGGTACTCGAACCGCTGGTGATACAACGGCTGGGTGATGCGGATGGCGAGGTTGGTCTCCTCCATGCACTCCCTGACCGCGCAGGCGGCAGCGGTCTCGTAACCGATGCACTTGCCACCGGGGAATTCGTCGTAACCCGCGAGCGGACCGGTCGGCCCACGGACGCCGACGAGGTATTTTCGGTCATGCTCGACAACAGCGATGCCGACACGCACCAGCTTGGGGGGCATGGGATGCTCCTGCAGAGGGCGAATGGCTGATAGCAATGGCTCATGGCCAGAACATTGTGCGGGCGATCAGCGTCTGGCCATCAGCCATCCGCCAATCGCCATCAGCCGCTCACTCGGTCTTCCCGCCAAACGCATCAAGCGGAGGCCCGCCCATGACGTGGTAGCCGCAATCGACATGCAGGGTCTCGCCCGTCACCGCACTCGCCAGATCACTGAGCAGGAACATGCCGACCTTGCCGACCTCCTCCTCGGTGATGTTGCGACGCAGCGGGGAAAACGTTTCATACAGAGTCAACATCTTCTTGAAGTCGCCGACGCCACTGGCACTGATCGTCCGCACCGGACCGGCCGAGAGGGCGTTGACGCGAATGCCCGACGGCCCGGTCTCGCTAGCGAGGTAACCGACCGCGCTCTCCAGAGCTGCCTTGCACAGCCCCATCAGGTTGTAACCGGGGATGACCTTCTCCCCGCCCAAATACGACAGCGTCAGGATGCTGCCACCCGGATTCATGATCGGCTTGGCTCGCCCGGTCATCGCGACCAGCGAGTACGCACTGATGTCCATCGCCGTCTTGAACCCGTCGCGGCTGACGTTGTAGACCGGGCCGGTCAGGTCGGCAGGGGGGGCGAAGGCGATCGCATGCAGCATGAAATCGATCGTACCGAGTTCACTCTTGATATGTGCGAAGGTCTTATCGAGGTCGGCGTCGTTCTGCACATCACACGGAATGACGAACTTGGCCCCGAGCGGATCGACCAGCTTGCGAACCTTGTTTTCGTTCTTCGTGCGGGCCGGATCTTTATCCGGCATATGCGTAAACCCCATCACAGCTCCCTCTTTGGCCAGCTGTTGCGTGATGGCCCAGGCGATCGAATGCTCGTTCGCGATGCCGAAGATGACCCCTTTTTTGCCGTCGAAAAGCCCCATGGCGGTTCCCTCTCTGTGTGTGAAATCCGTCGCTGGACGGTGGAGCACAGAACATAGCGAAGTCCCCGGATTCGTTCAACGCGGGGTCTGAGGTTTAGCCGCTGTGAGGTGAGCATCAGAAAAGTCGGCAGAAATTCCCCGCAGCGCATTACACCACACAAGGGGGGGGCCGCAGAGGAACACAGCGTGGCATCGCCGCAACCAGAA
>JAYSUV010000486.1:0-3685 GCA_043718945.1 Planctomycetota bacterium | reverse complement strand
GTTCAAGAGAGGTACCGTCACGAATTCGGGTCACTTGTGGATCTCATCAATCCCACCGAATCGGATCGATGCCTGTTTGCTGCGGAGCTGGCCCAGTTCAATGCAATGCCGCCGGAGATGCAGGATGTGGTCCTGCATCTGATCGCCACACACCACGGCTGGGGCCGACCTCACTTCGACCCTGATGAAGGGGGATTCGATCCCGAACGGCGGGGCGCGGACGACGTTCGGTCCGAGGTTCCCCGACGATTTGCTCGTCTTCAAAGACGTTATGGCCGTTGGGGACTGGCCTACCTGGAATCCCTGTTGCGAGCCGCCGACTGGGCCGCGAGTGCGAATCCGTCAAAGTATGTGGAGGAGGCCCAATGAATAGCCCTCTCATCCCAAGCAGCTCACGTCGACTTCAAGATCGTGCATTTCAGATCGCGGTACTGGATGAATCCGCGATCAAATGTGACGACCTCCAGGTCAGCTGTGTGAGCAAAAGCGGCCAACAACGCATCACTCCAGACATTGGTCGAAAGAGTGGCCAACTGTGTGTCAGCCCGCCATTGTTTTTCGATGCCGACCGGTTCATCCTCAAAGGTCACTCGTCTGTCTTTGAGGATGGTATCGTACAACTTCCACGCCTCGATCAAAGACACCGCGTCCAGCTTCATCACGCGAGGATTGGAGGCCAAGCGAAGAAATGCTTGCTGTGTCAAACGGCAAAAACAGATGCCCTCTGTCGCATGGGCCTCAAACCAGATTTTTGCGACGGGATGAGCAGCGTGGAAATCAAATGCCAGTGCCAGCCAGAAATTGACATCAGCGAGGAATTTCATCGTCGTCCAGAGCCTCTGCGATCATCTCGTTGGTCAAATGCAATTGTCCGGGAGTCTGCGAATGGACCAGCGGGAATCGGACGCGGTAAGGGGCTGTCGACTCACTCGGCTCGGCCTCAAGCGAAACAAGAATGCGCGTCCCCTCCGGGAAGGGCACCCCACCCTCGATTTCAATCACGCCATTGTGGACCACACCGAGTGTTTTCATGCTTGTATTATCAGGCAACCGGTCACTCAAGGCAAGCCCGTTGTGAAGCAGGAGGGTGTTCATGAGCCTCAATCCCACGATCCGCGTCAACGTCGACGTGACCAATCCCGGCCAGTTCTTCGCCTGCTGCGGCCTGCTAGAACTCGCCGACCGCCTCTGGCCCGGGGCCGAAGGGTGGTTTGAGGAGGGGGCGTTTTGCGTGGCGTGCGCGGGAACGCTGAAGTCTCTGATCCTCGCACTTGTCGATGCCAGTTTGCAGCCCATTGATGCCGACAGCAAAACATCAACTCGTATCCTTCTCGGCCAACCGTTCCGAGAGTTACAGCTACTTTGGTGGCGAGAGGATTTGTCGGGCAACCGTGATGGTAGAGAACTCAAAGTCTGGGCGGGATCGATGGAGAGCTTCGGCATCGCCAGAGCCATGCAACAAGTGCTACGCCATGACCAGTTCCATACGTCCGACCTCCTCAACGAAGGGATGGTCGTTCCCGACCCGGACACACCGGGCAACAAGAAGGAACCGTTCTACTTCGATGCACGTCGCGCTCCCAATGCCCACTCACGAGATGTCGGGTTCTCCCCCAATGACTTGAGCCTGACAACGGTCGCCCATCCTGCCGTCGAGTTACTGTGCCTGATCGGCTTGCAACGAAGCCTACCCGCCAAGACTTCACAGCCTCGCGTCTATGACTATTTCACTTGGCCGATTCCCCTCGCCCCCCAATTGGTGAGCGCGGCTGTCTCTGGCCAATTGAGATTCCCTGAAAGCCGAGGCTACCGGTTTGAGAACTGGTATCGCACCGGCCAAAGGAAACACAAAGCGTTCCGTTCCGCTGTTCCCCTGTCTCAAGGAGTTGACCAATGAGTGACCTGAAGAAGTTCGACCACTACCTCAGCGATGACGGCCCGGCGGCCCTCGTGATTCGCGAACATCTGATGCCCGTCGAGGGGGCTGACGGTGTTATCTTCCCCGCGACGTTTGCGTCCGGGGACGGCTTCGCGGGTGGCTACAACATTGATGGTGATCCGGTCGGCAAGAACGTCGCATTGATCGATTCCGTCGGATCACAGGCCAACCGCATCGAACCACTGTTCATGGAGGAGAAGCTCAAGCATCTCGTTCCCCAGATCGTCGTCAAGGCGGGCGACAAGGAGATCAGCATCCTCGAAGCGGGCCATCGTGCGGGCGATGCTCTGGTCCGGTGTTCATCGTTGCAGAAGGAGTTGCAAGAGGGATTCGTGGCGGTCCTCAAGGGTGACGCAGCACCGATGGCTTCGATCGCTCCGACCTCTCTCGTGTTCGGCGTCTGGGACTCACGCGATACTCAGGCGAAGCTGCCGCGCGTAGTCGCCTCCACAATTCGAGCGTTCAATGTCCGGAAGCTGACACGGTCCGCCCAGTTCAACCCAGCGACTGAATACGTCAACGACCAACTGCTCGACGAACCGGCAGACAAGGCCACCCGCGATGCCTATGCAGTTCGTGGTTTCATTCACGTTCCGGCAGCGGGCACGCACGGCGGAGTCATCGCCGAGGGCGGCATCCGCCGCGATGCCACCCTCGGCCTGGCAGCCCTGCGTCTGCTCCGATCAGGCAAAGATGTCGAGCGGACTCTCGCTCTGCGGCGGTACATTCTCGGCCTGTCACTCGTGGCGTTCACGCAGAACCCAAAGCCCTACTTGCGGCAGGGCTGCATGCTGGTCGGTAATCCGGACAAGGCGAGCGAGAACGAGTTCGTCGAAGTTCACTCCAACGGCCAGCGGGTTCCTGTTGCCATTACCAAGGAAGACGCACTCAAGTACGCCACCGAAGCCGCTAATGCCTTCGGTGTCGGGCAAAGCCGCACTGTCCCATTCGACACGGACAGGGCTAAGAAGGACGTGACTGGCGAAGGCGACGACAAGGGTGCCAAGAAGGCCGCAGCTAAGAAAGCTGCTGCCAAAAAGGCTGCCGATAAGAAGGCCGCACCAGTGGAGGAGACCAATGTCGGGTAAACACCTCTGCCTCACCATCCGGTTTCTCCAACCATACTCCCACGGTCGCGGAGAAACCGGCGAACCGGAATGGCCACCGTCGCCGCTCCGAGTCTATCAAGCCCTCGTCGCAGCTGCCGCCGCCCGGTGGAACGAACGGACTCAATTGGAGTTTGCCAAACCATCACTCGCATGGTTCGGTGGACTTGTGAATCCGGCAATCATCGCTGCAGTCGGGGTGAAGGCTACCGTGCCGTATCGCCTCTACGTTCCCGACAACGTCGGAGACAAAGTTGCGAACTCATGGCGCATTGGAAACGATGCCGACATCTCCAGCTACCGCACGGAAAAGGACGTAAGGCCGACTCATCTCTCGGGAGATGCCACGGTCCACTACCTCTACCCACTCCCCGACTCTTGCCCCGACCTCGATCAGCATCTCGATATCCTGCGTTCCGCAGCTCGGTCCATCACCCATCTCGGGTGGGGGATCGACATGGTGGCGGGCAATGCCGAGGTGTTGGACGAACGGCAAGTTGCCGAACTCGCTGGCGAACGGTGGGAGCCAGCGGCGAGCGGCTCGGGGACCGGGCTGCGCGTGCCGGTCGAGGGTACGCTGACAGCGCTGGCGGAGCGGCATGAGAGATTCCTCGGGCGGCTCAGCACCGACGGGTTCCGT
>JAYSUV010000485.1:0-1351 GCA_043718945.1 Planctomycetota bacterium | reverse complement strand
GGAACGGACCTGGGGGTCCGTTCTACTTTTCAGCGCACAGGCAATGGTGGAATGCTCTCTTTTGGAGTTGTGAGTTGTACGAGGACGGCAGAATTCTTACGAATTCTGCTACGCGGACCGCTACTCTCGAATCAACCCCAGCAGCGTCCGCACGTTGACAGCGTCCATGTCTTCACCGTCGCGTTCTTCCTTCTTCGTCTCTAGATACATCGGACGGTCGGCGAACCGCTGGTCATTCATCAGGTGGCGGAACGGTTCCAGCCCGAGGCATCCCTCGCCGATGTGTTCGTGGCGATCAACTCGGCTGGCCAGCGGCTTCTTGCTGTCGTTCAGGTGGAACGCCCGGATGCGGTCGAGGCCGACCACATCGTCGAACTCCTGGAACGTCGCCTGGTACTCCGCAGCTGTCCCGAGTGGATAACCAGCTGCGAAGATGTGGCAGGTATCGACGCAGACGCCGAAGCGATCGGGGTCGGCGACCTCGTTGATGATGTGGCCAAGGTGTTGGAACCGGTAACCGAGAGTGGACCCTTGACCGGCTGTGGTTTCGATCCAGGTCTGGACTTTGAACCCGGCGGTGCGTTTGTTGATGATGTTGAAGGCCTCCACCACACGGTTCAGCGCGTCGATCTCCTCCGAGTCGACGGCAGCTCCCGGGTGCATGACGACTCCCGTGAGACCCAGCGCCTCCGCCCGCTCCAGTTCGATCACGAAGGCCTCGATCGACTTGGTCCACAAGTCGTCTTTTTCGCTTCCCAGATTGATCAGGTAGCTGTCGTGGGAGCAGTGATGATGAATTTTGTTCCGCGCGACGGCTTCCTTGAATAGCCGGATCTCTTCGTCGGTCAGCGGCTTGGCATTCCACTGACTGGCGTTCTTGGTGAAGATCTGGACGGTGGGCATCCCGAGCGCACCAGCAGCGTCCGCCGCCTTGTAGTAGCCGCCCGCGATACTGAGATGTGAGCCGATGAGTCGTTGCATGTGGGTGAAGATAAAGCATCGCACGGCGGATCGCCACTGGTTACGCGACGGCGTGGCGCTGAGGGGAGAGTTCGCGAATGGGCGGTACTCTGCTTGCTCCCTCTCCCCCGCGAGCAACATCAGCCCAGCAGGGGGGCACGTTGCGGGGTGAGGGGCCACACTGCCCGCTCTGGCCCCCCACCCCGGCCCTCTCCCCCACAGCGGAGTCTTCTCCGAAAGCAGTGCCGATTGTGGGGGAGAGGGAGCAGAGATGGCGGAGTACCGCCGATGGGGGAATGCCTCCGGCGATGAGTCAGCTGACATCCCCACATTGAAGCGTTCTGGCCACCGCCATACACTGCGGTTTCGAGGAGACAGTTCGCCTCCCGGC
>JAYSUV010000484.1:0-3686 GCA_043718945.1 Planctomycetota bacterium | reverse complement strand
CAGACCCCGATCCTCGGCATGGACGTGTGGGAACACGCCTACTACCTGCACTACCAAAACCGCCGCCCCGACTACATCGCCGCGTTCTGGAACGTCGTCAACTGGGCCGAAGTCGCCAAGCGGTTCGCAGCGGCGAAGTAGCGAGAAGTCGTCAGTTTTCAGTTTTCAGTCCAGCGAGCCGGGCGGCGTCAGCCTTTAGAGACATCCCCGTAGGACGGGCCCATTTGGCCCGTCCTGCTTCATTCGTGGGGTGGGACACGGTCGCCTTGGACTCAATCCCGATTCTGGTCAGTCAGTTTTCTACCACGCCAAACATGGTTCGCGGGAATGAATGGACGATCGAACTCTCAGCTTCGGTGAGTTGTGGTTGCTTTACTTGGGAATCCGTAGGGACAATTCTCCACTCCCCATTGGATGTATACACGACGGAAAGTTGACTCGCGAAAGTGGCTACAACGAAAATCTGAACATGCCAGCGAATGGGATGTCGCCGAGATCGCGGGCACAGATCCTGTCAAAGATGCAAGATGCAGGTGAAATTGAGATCTTTAGTCTTGAGTCTCCTAGTGATGAGGACTCTCAACAGTCGCCTTTCAACACCTGTGATTTGGACCATTTCGAAGGAGTCATTCTGCAGGAGACCGAGGCTTGGTTTGAGAAGTCATATGAAGATCTTCACGTTTTCTATCAACTGACGCCCAAGGGGATTGCCGCATGGGAATCGTACGCCCGGCCAGACTGGGGGCGATTCCGAGGCGAATGGCGAGGACAGTTACAGGAGGGAATCAAAGAGACGATCTGGTCGCAAACCGCACAACATGAGGCGTTCGCACGAGAAGTTCTAACAGTCAATGCCATGGATCCTTTTAGGCCATCAGTGATCCATTGGGATTCAACATTCGTTGCTATGCACGAACCATGGGAGCCGATGCCCGGAAAGACTTTGCCGTTTGCTGTGACCGTCTATGTGCGCGTGACCGAGT
Source organism: Planctomycetota bacterium (assembly GCA_043718945.1). GTDB lineage: Bacteria > Planctomycetota > Planctomycetia > Planctomycetales > Planctomycetaceae > TH-plancto1. The sequence continues at coordinate 2,703 of JAYSUV010000484.1, read as the reverse complement.
TGGGATCGTTTGGATTCACGGCAGACGAGTATGCAGAAGTGAAGCCAATCTGCGATGAATGCTATCGACGCTTTGGCGAGACTTGCCGCTGGTACGATGTCTATTTGGGAAAACACCCAGACTGCCCTCCCCGTCGCCGCTAAACACATCCTGTGGAACTGGCTACAGCTTTGGGTGGCAAACGTTTTTGCAGTACAATCCTTGACCACTCCAGCACGAACTGATTGTGCGGGTAATACTTCCGGTCGATCAACCATAAACCCTCAACCATAAACCTCCCCCCCCATGCCACGCACCCGTAGCCAAACCGAATTCGCTCGTGCCCAAAGGTCCATCCCCGGGGGCGTCAACAGCCCTGCGCGGGCCTTTGGCGGAGTTGGGGGTCATCCGTCGTTGATCGATCGCGGGGATGGGCAGTACCTGTTCGATATCGACGGCAACCGGTTGATCGATTTCGTCGGGTCGTGGGGGCCGCACATCCTCGGGCATCGGCATCCGGCGGTCATCGCCGCGATCGAATCGGCCCTGCAGAAGGGGACCAGCTTTGGGGCTCCGACGATCCTCGAAACTGAACTGGCCGAGCTTGTCGTGGCCGCTGTGCCGTCGATCGAGAAGGTCCGCATGGTCAGCTCCGGCACCGAAGCCACAATGAGCGCCATCCGCCTCGCCCGTGGCTTCACGAAGCGAAACGTCATCATCAAGTTCGCGGGTTGCTACCACGGTCACGTCGACAGTCTGCTCGTGGCAGCTGGCAGCGCGGCGCTGACCCTCGGCGTCCCCAACAGCCCCGGTGTCACGCCCGGCTGTGCGGCGGACACTCTGGTGCTGCACTACAACGATGTGCCCGCGTTGGAGGCGGCGTTCGCTCAGCGCGGGAAGGAGATCGCTGCGATCATCCTGGAGCCGGTCGTCGGCAACATGGGCGTCGTCCTGCCCGAGCCGGGGTTCCTGGAGGCGGTCCGCGACCTGTGTACGAAGCACGGGGCGGTGTTCATCATGGATGAGGTGATGACCGGTTTCCGCGTGGCTTACGGCGGAGCGCAAGAGCGGTTCGGCATTACGCCCGACTTGACCACACTCGGCAAGATCATCGGCGGCGGTCTGCCGGTCGGGGCCTACGGAGGCCGGGCCGACATCATGGACCACATCTCCCCCGTCGGTCCCGTCTACCAGGCGGGAACTCTCAGCGGCAACCCGCTCGCGATGGCCAGCGGCCTCGCCACCCTCAAGACCCTCCGCGACACCAGCCCCTACTCGGCCCTGGAAGCCAAGTCCGAGACCCTCACCGCCGGGCTCCGTCAAGCTGCCACCCAAGCGGGCCTCCCGCACACCGTGGCCCAGTGCGGCAGCATGTTCACCCTGTTCTTCAATGCCGAACCCGTTCGCGATTATCCGACAGCTGCCAAGAGCGACACCAAACGCTTCGCGGCCTACTTCCATGGGATGCTGGAGCGCGGGGTATACCTCCCGTGTAGCCAGTTCGAGGCCAACTTCGTCTCGGCCTGCCATACGGAGAAGGACATCGCGGAGACGGTGAAAGCGGCGACCGAAGTCTTCGCGACGCTCCCTCGCTGATCGGACCGACAGAGTCCGTCGGACGCACCAAGTCTCCCCAATGAATTCCCGCCAACTCACACATCACACAGCGCCACGGCCTCTTTCAACCCCTCCCACGCATCGCGGGTGGGGATGAACTCCTGGCCGACGAAGCCTTGGTAGCCGACATCGAGCAGAGCTTGCATGACGGCGGGGTAGTAGATTTCCTGCTTCGTATCGAGTTCTCCGCGACCGGGGTTTCCGGCGGTGTGGATGTGGCCGATGTCGTCTTTCGACTTGTGGATGCGGCGGATCACGTCGCCGTGCATGATTTGCACATGGTAGATATCGAAGAGTACTTTCAGATGGCTGGAACCGACCTCCTTACAGATATCGATACACCAGTCGATGTCGTCCCCCTGGTAGCCGGGGTGCCCCTTCATGGGGTGCGAGTCATCGCGCGTGTTGAGCATTTCCAGACAGAGCGTAATCCCCTTCTGCTCGGCATGGCCGACGATTTTCTTCAGCCCCTCGACGCAGTTCTTTTTCCCCTCCTCCTTCGAGCGGCCATGGGCCATCCCGGTGAATGTGATCAAGCTCTTGACCCCGAACTCGGCACACTGGTCGATCCGCTCGTTCAATACCTTCAGGCACTCGTCCCACTCGTCCGGATTGTTGAACCCGACCTGAAAGCCGTGGCTCCCCGCAATCGCACAGGTCAGTCCGTGCTTCTTCAGGGTCGGCCAATTCTCCGGCCCGCACAACTCAATACTCTGACAGCCGAGCTTGACGGCGATCTGGCAATACTCGTCGAAGGTCTTGAAGTGCGAGGCGTAGCACCAGTTGACCAGCGACTGCTTGATCCGGCCCTTCTTCGCCACGGGGCCGGGGGCATCGGCTGCGAGAATCGGTGAGGCCGCACAGGCTGCGGCCCCGGCCAATGTCGTAGCGGCCAGTGTGGCCAGGTAATCGCGGCGGGTCGGTTGAGCGGGGGACGGCATGGGAAACCTTTACGAAGGGGGGAGATGCGGGACAGATTGAGATTACCGTGCGCCTCGCGAAGGGAACAGCGAGCGGCGGACGTGACGGCCTGTTGTTTTAATTCTCCTCTCGATTACCATTCTGCCCGTCTAGGGAGGCTGGCGGCACAGGGAGGGGTGGGTGATG
>JAYSUV010000483.1:0-3695 GCA_043718945.1 Planctomycetota bacterium | reverse complement strand
AAGAGGTTGCACACCCGCTCGCGACGTGTGGAACCCTTCAGGGTTCGTTCCCGTGAGAGCGATCTCACCCAGGGTGCGCTCCCTGCGGTCGCGCCCCTAGGCTGTGGTGGGACAACCCCTTCGGGGTACAGAGGATTTCGAGGAGTAAAACGCAGGGATTCCTCATGGTTTTCCTAAAAACCGCTGTTCGAAGGGCACTGCAGGTCTCGGCATGTCTGCCGTCCGTGCTGCAAAATACTGTGGTTTCCTTACCGAAAGACCCCCTCGGAAGCCCTGCCCTTTCTGGGTGCAGAGGCTGGGGCGAAGTCAAGTGGCTTTCTGGCTAACTGCTGATGGCTTCCCTTTTGGTTGCGGCGATGCCGCGCTGTGTTCATCGGTGTTTATCCGCGGCTCACCCCCTTGAATCGTGACGCGCTGCGGAGAATAACCGTCTACTTTTCTGATGCATTCACAAGGGATTGTGTCGATTGTGTCGATTTGTTGCCGCGACGTTGCGGATTGGCAACGTCGTTCTTTCGATTCAGTGGCACCGCACTCGGGAACAGAGGCTAGGTTCATATTGTCCCACATTCCCGGAGTGCCTCATGGCCATTGTTGGCCCCGAACATCTCCTCGAGACAAGCAAATTGCCCGCTCGCCCCGAAGGGTGGACGGTGCGTGTGATTACGTCACCCGCCGAACTCGAACATGACCAGGGCATGTGGACCGAACTCGGACGACAGGCCGCTGAGCCGAATTCCTTCTACGAGCCCTGGTTCTTTCTTCCGGCGGTGCGAGCGTTTGCCGAACCTGCGGCCCCTTGGCGGATCATCGTTCTGGAACAGACCGTCAAGAACAAAACGCACTGGGCCGGGTTCTTTCCCTTCCAAGTCGCGGGCGCTCGCTGGCAGCCGATGGGGCGACAGCTGAAGCTCTGGCAGCATGACAATTGCTTTCTGACGACTCCGCTGATTCGAGCGGGGCAAGAGCATGACGTACTGCACCAGTTGTTAGCCCACCTGAAGAATGATCGCTCGTTTCCGAGCCTGATGCACTGGCCGCTGGCGACATCCGGCGGACCGATCGGACAGGCTCTGATCGACATCGTGCGGCGCGAGACGCTCAGCGTCCACGCGATTGAAATCTACAACCGAGCCCTGCTACGTCCCTGGGAGGGGCCAGACTCGGTCGAAGCCTGCGAGGAGTACCTCCTCCGCAGCTTGGGCGGGCACCACTTGCGAGAAGTCCGGCGACAACGCCGACGGCTCGTCGAGGCAGGCGATTTGGAATTCAGGTCGCTACAGAACCGTGCTCAACTTGGGGTCTGGACCGATTGGTTCCTGAAGCTCGAAGCCACCGGTTGGAAGGGGCGGGTCGGGACCGCATTCGACTGCCAACCTGCGACGCGTGAGTTCTTTCGGGACATCATTGAAGGTGGTTTCGACAGCGGAGCGATCCAGATGTTCGGCCTGTTCCGACGCGGGGAACCACTGGCGATGAAGTTCAACCTGCTCTCCGGGTCGGGCGGGTTCAGCTTCAAGATCACTTATCAGGAAGAGTTCGCGAAGCTGTCGCCGGGTGTTCAGCTGGAGATTGATCACCTGCGTCACTTCCAGACCTCCGGTCAGAAGTGGATGGACTCATGCGCCATTGCTGACCACAGCATGATTAACCGTCTGTGGGCGGATCGCCGGACCGTGCAAAACCTGCTGATCTCGACCGGGCGCTGGTCGAGTGATCTGCGTTTGGCCTCGCTCCCGATGGGACGATCGATCGTCCACACCATTCGACGATTGGCCCGCGCGGCCATGCAATTCGTGCTGCATTCCGAAGGTCCATTGCCGGACGATCACACGAAGCTGAAATCCACTCACTAAGGCTCCGTCCCATGTCCGCTCTGCTTGAAGTTGCTCGCCCATCCGCTCCAGTTCGTCCCCAGAGTCTGCTGGAGATCGAGCCCGCACAGTTCGCCGCGGATTTCTCGCAGCAGCCGTTCGTGATCCGGCACAACCTGTGTGATCACCCGCTGTTTCGGGTCGAGCGGCTGCTAGAGCTGGCTCAGTCACTCCCGGCCAAGAACATCGAGTACAACGCCGGGCAGCTGCCGGTGAACGTCGACCCCGCGTTGACGCCACTGAATGGCCTGAGTGTCGATGACACGATCCAGCGGATTGCCACCTGCAAGTCGTGGATGGCGATCAAGTACGTCGAGAATGACCCGGCCTATCGGGAACTGCTGCATGCGTGCCTGGACGATGTCCGTCCGCATTCGGAACTCATCAAGCCAGGCATGTGTAATGCACAGGGGTTTATCTTCCTCACCTCGCCTGGATCGGTCACTCCCTACCACATCGACCCCGAGCATAACTTCCTGCTCCAAGTGCGAGGCGGCAAGACCATCCACTTGTATGACGGTCGCGATCGTACGCTGCTGACGGAAGAGAACCTCGAAGGGTTCTACAGTGACAAGCACCGCAACCTGAAAATCGATCCCGCCCGCATTGACGAGGGGTGGAAGTTCGACCTCCAGCCCGGCATGGGGCTGCATTTTCCCGTGAACTATCCACATTGGGTGCAGAACCAGGGCGAGGTGTCGATCTCGTTCAGCATTACCTTCCGCACCCCCGATCTCGATCGTCGCCGAGCGCTGTATGCCATCAATCATGGCATGCGTCAGCGTGGGTTCTCGCCCACTCCCGTGGGGCAGAACAAGCTGCGCGACTCGTTGTATTTCAACCTGTTTCGGGTTTACCGGAAGCTCACAGCCAAGGCTCCGCAGCCATGCGAGCGGACGTGCGTCGCGAAGGGCCTGTGAGGCCGTCCCACCCCTGGGAACTCGGGGCGGATTTGCGAGGGATGGCATAGCGATCCACAAATCAACCACTGAACCAGGCGTCGCTGGCCGTTGCCAGTACGGGTGGAAACGTGATTCGCGACACACATGACCCAGCGTCCAAGTGTGATTCTCGAGCGACTTCTCGACAGCCCCGGCGGCTCTGTTTGGGCCTTTACGTTCGCGCGGGTGGCCCCGCTCATTCTGGGGAAGTGCTGTCCCGATTCGAGTTTTCGCGTTAGACTCTCCTTCACCCCCCGATAAGGAGACACCTGATGATTCGCGCTTGGGTTGGCTGGTTGTGCCTGATGGCATTCGTGAGTCCGCTCGCAGCGGAGTGGAAGCCCGCCGAGTCGCGGCTGATGACGCGGTGGGCGAAGGATGTCGATCCTGCGAATCCACTGCCGGAGTATCCGCGTCCGCAGTTTCAGCGGGAGGCGTGGCAGAGCCTGAACGGGTTGTGGGATTACGCGATCACGGATCGCTCAGTGAGGATGCCGGAGAAGTGGGACGGTCAGATTCTGGTGCCGTTCGCGATTGAGTCGGCCCTCAGCGGCGTCGGCAAAACAGTCGGTCCGGAGCAGGTGCTGTGGTATCGTCGGAAGTTCGCCGTGCCAGATACCGAAGCGTGGAAGAACCACCGCATCCAGCTCAACTTCGGGGCGGTCGACTGGGCGTGCATGACGTATTTGAACGGGAAGGAACTGACCTGGGGGCAGCACACCGGAGGTTACGACCCGTTCAGTATGTATCTCGACATGCCGGGGGTCGAACTCAAACGGGGCGGAGAGAACGAACTCGTCGTCCGCGTCTCCGATCCGACCGACAGCAGCTTCCAACCGCGCGGGAAGCAGATCCGGAAGCCCGAGGGGATCTGGTACAC
>JAYSUV010000482.1:0-10574 GCA_043718945.1 Planctomycetota bacterium | reverse complement strand
AACCGATAGTTCCCAGGGGAGTCGGCGCCAGTCGACGGCGAGGAGCTTCGCTGATCTTCATGACGAGGAGCGAGATGTCATCCCGCATGGGGCCGTTGCCCTGATGCGTGGCGCGAATCCCTTCGACGATGTGGGCAATCTCAATCGGACGGAGGTCTCGTGAACGTTCAATCTGGGCCACCACGGTCGGCGTTCCCAAGAGATGACCGGAGCCGCACATGGTTTCAAAGATTCCATCGGAGAACAGGGCGATGATTTCGTCAAAACCGATCACTCCCAGTTCGTTCGATTCAAAGTTCTCATCCGGAATGAACCCCAAGGGTAACGAATTATTCGGCAATTGAATGGTGGATGCTCCTCGGCGAAAGTGGAACCCGATGTGACCAGCGCTCGAGTAAATGGCCTCGCGATTGAGCAGGTCGATTTGCACGACGGCCGCGCAGATGAAACCGGACTTCAAGCGGTTCGTGAGGATTCGATTGGCATGGGCCAACAACTGATGCGGTGGGGCCCCTTCGGTCGCGAGGCTCCGAATCGACCCGATCACTTCCGCCGCGATCAGTCCGGCCGAAGCGCCGTGGCCAGTGGCGTCCCCCAGGAGCATCGTCAGCTTGGTTCCCGACGTGCTCAACACCAGGTCGACGTGGTCGCCGGACACGGGATCGACCGAGTGTGAATACCCCGCGACCTCCAACACACAACGCCGAGGTCCAGGAACGTGGCAGGAGAATGTCAACATGGGCTGTCAACCTCGTTGGAATTGACCGGGATGGAGCGGCTTCGACATCTCCAGCGACTGATGAATCACGTCGGCGAGCAAGCTCTCGCACAGATCACCGACACGCTCGACGGCCCCGGGTGATCCGAGTTCTTCGAGTCGCTGAAAACCCGGATTTTCCCGGAAGGGATACTCGGCCAACTTCGCGTGCCGTTGAATGTGGTTGGCGAGATGGTCGCTCGCCATCGTTAACGCCACGAGTCGCGGATTGATGATCGCCGGGCGATCTCCGTGGTGGGCCAGCAGGACTTCCCGCAGTTCGATCGGCAGGCGGTTTTCCTCCGCGTACCACGCACCGATCGCACAATGATCGGTGCCCAACGCCTCGCGTTCCGCGTGGGTAACGCCATCGGTCTCATCAAAATCCAGCGGATCGATTTCCTCAAACCGATCCGGATAGGATGCGGCGATCAACATCCGACCCATGTCATGAATCAATCCCGCCGTAAAGTCTTCTCCCTGGAAACCCAGTCCCAAGAGTCGATTTAACTGAACCGAGGTGATCGCCGTGGTGATGCTGTGCCGCCACAACAACTCTTGAGTCAGCCGTCCTTCCAATGGCAACCGCTGCATCAAGCTGGACAAACTCGCGGATAAGATCAGGTTTTGACATTGCTTGAACCCCAACCGCAAAATCGATTGGTGCAAGCTGGTGACTGGACGATCCGGCGAAAACAGGATGCTGTTGGACTGGGCGATGATCTCGGTGACCAATCGCAGGTCGCGCTCGACAATCCGTGAAAACTCCCCGATGGTGCAGCGGGGGTCTTTCACGACCTCCAGCGCTTCCATCGCCACCATCGGCAGCATCAACGACCCACGCAGAGTCGATTGCAAGTGTCGCTTGACGTGAATCGGGATGCTGGAGGACTCGGGGGGACTGACCGTGGTAACCATATCAGTCTCGGGGGCTCGTGATGCAACAAGGACAGGCTCTCTGTTCAAAAACTAGCATCAGTGCCGGGTCGATCGCCGCCACCCGCCTCTCGATTCATCAGAAACCCGCGATCCACCGGTCTGGATCAGGTCTGTATCGAAGGGGCCAGCCGTAAGGGGAGACGAAGTGCGAGCGCTTGCGCTCAGGTCGCAGTGGATACGCTTCGTCGGGCGAGCTTTTGACGACCACTGCTCGTTTCAGGGCCGTTCGTTCCGACACCCGGAACAGACATCGCCGTCCTCTGGACTGGCCAGCCTGGCTGGTTCATGAAAACTGGCTGTTTCTTCGCACTGGGCAGATCGCCGAGTCGTGCGCACCGCCTGGCATGTCAATTGCTTGTCAGGACGGAATGTCGTTCGACTCGCACAGGATTGGCAAGTGACCATCGACTTCACAGGGCTCTCGGAGAACAGGGCGGGCGGCCTCTCCGCCGCCGACGAGCGACCGCTCTCGATCAACGGGGAGACGGGGGCAGCCCGCTTCGAGAGCGACCTCCAAGCGGCTCAACTTGTCGCGTCACTCGGGGGGCTCGGGACATCGCCGCCGGACGTGCCTCTTAAGGATCCAGAGACATCGGACATCTCGGAGGAGCTGTCCCCTACGGAACAAATGCTGTGGCTGGGCGTCACACTCCCACATCCGATCGAACTGCGTCCGATTGACACAGCCGCAGGCACCTCGGACGACTCGGTGCCGCTGGTGCCCAGCGACTCGAAACCGATGTCTCGCGCCGAGTTGACCCACTGGATCAAAGTGGGTCTGGCTCCCGTCGGAGAACCTCGCGCGGAACTCTCAGCCGATCCCCGATCCGTGTCGATCGAGCCAGTCACCGTCGATGGGCCGACACTTGATCCAGGACTTCGATTCACGCCGGAGACCATGAGTCCAGCGATCAGTTCGCCATCGTCGACAACTGAGAAAAGACTCTTGGCGGATTCGTCTCTGGACGACGTGCGTCTTCCCATGGGCGATCAGTCGTCGGCTCCACCGACAGTCGATGAGGAACCCCCATCTTTCAAAGCACCGGCTCCGGATGCCCAGAACACCGTCACCGTCGACCGACCGACGGGATACATCTCCGTGCCTCCAAACGAAGTCCACACGCAGTTCCTGCACGCGGCGACACAGTCCTCACACAGTCCGCGCGGCATCCCGGTGGAGCCGCGAATGGAACTGAGCGAGGTGGTGCGTCAAGTCCGATCAATGGTCACCGAGCACGAAACTCGATCCACGATCCATCTGGAGCCCGCCGAATTGGGACGACTGACCCTGGAATTGGTTGACTCGCCCGAAGGACTGAGGGCGCATGTCTCCGCCGAGGATCCGGCTGTCCTGCGGTTTCTTGAACGGAATGTGCAACTCCTAGAGACCGAGGCCCGCTTGCAGGGAGTGGGTCAAATGTCGTTCTCGGTGGGAGCGAACGTGTCGGACGGACTCGGACGTGGCGATCAGAGGCAGTCAGCAGCGGAAGAGTCCTTTCGCAAGAACATCGAGTGGAACAACAACACACAAGCCAAACCCCGGTCGCGCCGCGAACTCGACACGAGCGCTTAACACCTCAAGACACACGGAGAACCGCATGGACGCAGTGAACTTCAACTCGCAGCTCGGTCGTGATCAGTTCATGGAGCTGCTCGTCACTCAGCTCCGCAATCAAGACCCCCTGGAGCCGGTCAATCAGCAGGACTTCCTCGGTCAACTTGCCCAGTTCTCGCAGCTCCAAGGGATCGAAGAACTTAATCTGAACTTCTCCGAGTCCTTGAAATTCCAACAACTCTCCCAGGGGAGTTCTCTGGTGGGGAGTCGAGTCGAATACACCAACGCCCAGGGCGAACTGAAGACCGGTCTGGTCGACTCGGCCCGCGTGCTCAACGGGGAACTGCGATTTCAGATTGGCGATGAGACCGTCGGTTTGGGTGGCCTCACTGGCGTGATTCGCAACGCCTGAGAGTGACATTCCCGCCTGTCGAGATCACGAACGCGTGCGAGAACATCCACACTCGGCCACCGCAACAGATTATCAAGGAACAGATCGATGTCGAACACACTGCAGATTGGTGTCTCCGGACTGAATGCCCACGAGAAGATGTTAGAGGTGGTGGGGAACAACATCGCGAATGCCAACACAACCGCCTTCAAGTCGCGACGCGTCCTCTTCTCCGACTTGCTGTACGAGGGTATTCGCTCGACCTCCGGCGAGAGGACTGGCGTCATCGGGTCCATCAACCCCTCCCAAATCGGGAACGGGGTCCAAGTCGCCAGCATCGATGTCGATTTCAATCAGGGCGAACTGGAGCCGACCGGCGATCCGTTGGATATGGCGATCGAAGGCGATGGCTTCTTTGTCGCCGATGGGGGGCCAGCAGGACAGCTCTATACCCGAGCCGGTTCGTTCCGCGTGGATGAACAAGGTTCGTTGGTCGATCCGGCCACGGGGTTCAAGGTACAACGGTTTGGCGCGCTCGGCGAGCCAGACGGACTGAACACCGGTTTCCAAGTCCCGGGAGACTCCAGTATACGGATCCCCTTTGGAGCGGCGATCGGCGGCCAGGGGACTGATTTCGTGAACATCGCCGGTAACCTGAAAGCGGGGTCCACTGGCCCCCTTGAGAGACAGTTGCAGTCGTTCATCGCATGGACGGTGGGAGGCGTGCCAGCCACTGCGACGACTCAACTCAACCAACTCGATGGGCTAACAAGAGCCTACGTCGCAGGGGATCAAATTCAGACGGTGGGAGCGGAATCGAACGGTAGCCCGATCTCCGCCAACTTCAACGTCACACCCACATCCACACTGGGCGACTTGGTCAGCTTCATCGATACGACCTACACGAGTGCTGGAGCCGCGCTGAATGCTGCTGGCAAGATCGTGTTGACCGCCGATGGCACTGGGCCGTCTTTGCTGTCGATGACCTTGAGCAATAGCCCCGCCAATCAAGGCAACGTGGGGCTGAACAACAATCCGATGGTCGTCACCGCAGCTGGCAAGGACGGGGATCGTGTGATGGGCGGAATCCAGGTCTTCGACATTCGCGGCGGTGCCCATGTCGTCAACCTGACCTATCAAAAGCAGGCCGACTCCTCTTGGACCATGACGGCAGCCCTCGATGCCGCAGATGGCAATGTGGTCGATGGCTCGGTTCAACGCATCACCTTTAATCCCGACGGCTCATTCGCCGGGGCCGGGGCCACCGGGACGGGTGACCTCTTTGTGTCAATGTCTTTCACCGGAATCCCCGCCCCCCAGGTCATGCGGTTCGGCTTTGGCGATCCCAATTCGCTGCAGGGATTGACTGAACTTGCTTCGAGCTCTTCGATTTCCGCCCAACAAAACGGCTTCTCCCCCGGAAAACTCATTTCGGTGCGAATCAAAGGGACCGGCGAAATTGAAGGGGTCGCCAGCAACGGCCGTGCGATTCCGATCGCCCAGTTAGCGATCGCCTCCTTCCGTAACCCCGATGGCTTGTTGGGTGTCGGCGATAACTTCTACGCAGCGTCAGGCTCCGCCGGAGATCCGGAAATCGGCACCGGCCAAGCGGGCAGCCGAGGATCGATCCAGTCCGGACAACTCGAACGCTCCAACGTCGACATGGCCACCGAGTTTACCCGCCTGATCGTTGCCCAACGCGGTTTCTCCGCCAACGCCCGCACGATCACCGTCGCGTCCGAAACTCTCGAGGAACTGTTGGGACTGATTCGTTAAGGGGCTGACCCGAAACAAATTCCCGATTTGATTTTGAACAGAAGCTAACAAAGGTAACGAAGGACCTTTGGATTGAACCCTTCGTGACCTTCGTTGCCTGCTGTTCAAATCCCTCTGTTCAAATCGGGGTGTTCATTTGGACCATTTCCTCACTTGAACAGCAGTTCGGCGTGCAGGGCGCCGGACTCCTTGAGTTGCTGGAAGATCGAACTCAGATCGCGCGGTGTCACACCGAGGGCATTCAAGGCTGTTGCTAGGTCGCCTACGGTCGATTGCCGATCGATCTGGTTCACAAACGCTTTGTCCTCGAACACGTCCATCTGCGTGCGAGGCACCACCGCAGTTTCTCCCTGGCTGAACGGGTTGGGTTGCGACACTTCCGGCGTCTCTGCCGTGGTGATCGACAGGTTGGCGTGGGTGATCAAGACGCGAGCCAGCCGCACATTCTCCCCAATGATGACCGTGCCTGTGCGTTCGTTGATCACAACCCGCGCGGGTCGATCTGGAATCACCTTCAAGTTGCCGACACTGCCAATGAATCCCGGGATATCTTCGGTATGCGGAGGCGGGACATTGATCTCGACGGTGGCCGAATCGATCGCGCGGGCGACTGCGGGGTGTTCTTTGTTGATGGCGAGCGCGATGCGACGAGCGGTCTCGAAGTCGGACTGCCGCAGCAGCATCCGAATGACTCCGTTCTGACCGATCGGAGTGCAGGTCTCACGCTCGATGGTCGCGGCGTTTGGGATCCGTCCGGTCGTGGGATGGTTCTTCTGCGCTCCAGCTGCATCGCCGGAAAAAGCGAATCCACCCGTCGATATCGCTCCCGAAGCGACCGCGTAGATTTCCCCATCGACCCCTTTCAGAGGGGTCATGATCAATTGTCCCCCGGCCAGGTTTTTGGCATCGTCGAAGGCGGAGACCAGAACATCGATGGTCTGGCCATTGCGGGCGAAGGCCGGAAGATCGGCGGTGACCGTCACCACACTCAGGTTGTCGGTTTTCTCCGAGGTGTCGTTGCGGAGTCGGGCGCGAAGCTCCGGATCGACACGAAGTCCGTAACGCTGAATGAGGTTCATCGCGAGTTGCCGCGTGATCGGGCTTTTGCCACCGGTGCCATTGAGTCCCGTCACCAACCCGAGCCCCACCAACTGATTCGTCCGAACGCCTTCGACTTCAGTGAGGTCGCGAATGCGGACTTCGTCGGTCGCGTCGACCGGGACGCTGATCAGCAGGGCGAGCAAGAGTCCCACCAGAAGGCGGCGAACGGGTTGTCGAGTGATCATGGTTCGGACCGCTGAGTGGAAGGGGACTGAGTGAGTACGAGAGCTGTCAGCCGTCAGCTTTCAGCGGTCAGTCAGAAGGCGAGTTTCGATTTCTGGCTGACCGCTGAAAGCTGATGGCTGATGGCTTCGACTGAACATGCTCTAGAACGGCCACACTTTGTTAGCCGTTCGGCCCAGCCAGCCTTGGCGTATAAACCCTTCTTCTCCGCCGTGGCCCTCGTAGTTCATGTGTAGGTCGGACACGAGTCGTGAGTTGACTGTGTTATCTGCGGACACATCGAACGGCCGAACGATGCCGGTCACCACAAGCGTGCGTTGATCGCCTTCGATGTGAATCTTGCGACAGCCACGGAAGACGAGGTTGCCATTGGGGAGGACATCGATCACGGTCACCGTGACACGATCGTCGAAGGCTCGTTGACTGCGAAAGGACGACTTCCCATCGAAGCTGCGGTTTGACTGCAACTCGGAGTCCAATTCACTTTCCGAGCCTTGTGTCGAGAAACCTCCATCGGACGACGCACCAAATTTGAACAGGCTCTTCGCGCTAGATTTCTTGCCCAGGCCCCGGTTGTCCTGGTTGCGGACATTCGAGTCCTCGCGGACCACGACCGTCAGCAAGTCGCCGACACGTCGGGCCTGCGTGTCGTAAAACAGCAGACCTTGTTCGGGCTGGTGGCGTTTCCACAGCGCTTCGGCATGGGCGGCTTTCGTACAACACATGCCCAGCACGCACAGACCACTGGCGGCCAGTACGCGCCGCATGAGTCTCAGAATTCGGATGTCTTCCATGACGGTTCGGTTCCTAACGAAGTGGAATCTCGACTTCGCCCGCCGCGATAACCGTTCCGGTGATCACGCGTTGGGATTCGAGGTTACGGAGACGGATGCGTTCACCGGGACGCCCGGCTTGCAGGGCCTCAGCCGATGGCAACACCACCTTCAAGTTGCCGCGCACCGCGCTGACACGAATCAGATCGCGAGGTTTGATGACCGGAGCCGGGAGGGGTTGAGCCGAAGCTGGACTGGGAACTGCCATGTCGGCGAGCGTGAGTCTGGCTTGGGCCTCCAGCCCGCGTTTGAGACGCTTGCCCACACATTGGTCAGCCTGCGGAGCGATCTCCGTCCATTGACACCAGACCGGCTGCGTCACCACATCCGCCGCGCTCAACACCTGTCCGACGGGCAAGTCCCGAGCTGCAGCGGGCCAGTCGCGGGAGACGCGAATCCGTACGCCGCAGGTCAGCGTCGACTTGACCACTCCCCCTTCGATCCAGCGCACCGTGATGCGGGGATCATTCGTTCGCGGCAAGGGCGGAATGACATCCAATTCCCCGAGTGGTGAGTCCGAGGGTTTGAGTCGTTCGACGCATGGACCGAGCAGTCGGACCGCCACCCGCTCGGGGTCGAGTCCGAGTTGCTGGGCCACTTCGTGTTGGGCGAGTCGTTCGACTTCGGTGTCGGTCAGGTCGCGTGGTTCGATCCGCTCCACTTCGGCGACCGTGGCTCCGGAAAAGGTCATCATGTCCGCTTGACATCCGGCCAAGAGCAACCGGGCAGCGATCAAGGACCGGGTGATGTGCATCTCCTCCGAAGGCTCCTCCGTGCCATCCCACAGATCGAGTTCTTCCCAACGTTTGAGGGCAGATTTAGGCATGCCTTCGAGCTGGGCGACATGCTTGATTTGGAGCACCCCATCGGTGGTTCGCACGCGGTCGCGGAGGGTGACCTTCAACAAGGGGCCATCGGCTGCTTGGCCCTCGGACGCTCCTCCCTGCAGAGCGCTCAGCACTCCCCACGCGATGATTGTCGAGATGCTGAGACGTGTCATGGGACGAATGCCTTGGATTTAGAACGTGTGTGGACGATAGCCCGTTGTGTGCTGGCCCTAGGCCCTAGCCCCTAGGCTCTGGGCCCTGTCTAGCGGACAATGTCGTTGGTCGTTGACAGCATCTCATCACCGGCCCGGATGGCCCGCGAGTTGACCTCGTAGGCCCGCTGCGCGGTGATCAAGGAGATCAACTCGTTGACCACCTCGACGTTCGACCGTTCGAGGTAGCCTTGCCGGAGCATCCCCATCCCGTTCTGTCCGGGGACCGCCTGCACTTCCGCCCCGGAAGCGGGCGTCGCGGCATACAGGTTCCCGCCTTCACTGCTCAACCCTGCGGGATTCAGGAACCGCACCAATTGGATTTGCCCGAGGTTGACCGAGGACTCCGGCGACCCTGCCGTGATCCCCGACACGGTCCCATCGGCTCCGATACTCAACTTCGAGAGGGAGATCCCGTCTTGAATCGTCACGGCGCTGTCGAGGAGATAACCATCGCCCGTGACCAGCCGACCCGTGGAGTCGGTGCGAAACGTCCCGTCCCGGGTGTAACGAGCTTCGCCGTTGGGGAGGGTGACTTTGAAGAACCCCTCCCCCTCGATCCCGACATCGAGCGGATTGCCGGTCTGGGCGAATGTTCCCGGCGAGAAGATCTTGGTCGTGCCCACCGACCGCACGCCGCTGCCGATCTGCAACCCCGTGGGGGCTGGCTGCCCTGCGGCGACTTCGGTCCCCGCTGCTTTGAATGTCGAGTAGAGCAGGTCGGCGAAGTCCAGTTGGCTGCGTTTGAATCCGTTGGTGTTGACGTTGGCGATGTTGTTCGCGGTGTTGTCGATCAACATCTCCTGCGCCCGCATGCCGGTGGCGCTGGTGTACAAGGCTCTCAGCATGGAACAGACTCCTCGACAGTGAATGAATGACGCGACCGCGAACTTGCTAGCTGTCAGCTTTCAGCAGTCAGCCAGAGGGTGTTGCGTGTTTCTGGCTGATGGCTGACCACTGACAACTGACAACTGACCGCTAGCTCTCCACACGTTGTTCGATCGATTTGGCGAGGGCTTGCATGGCCTTTTGGGCGGCCTCGTAGTTGCGGACCCCGGCCAGCATGCGGACCAGTTCCAGTGGAATCGAGACGTTCGAGAGTTCCCGCACCCCTTGTTGGACGCGAGCGGTGGCCGGGGTGGGGGCCAGCTCGGGGGGCGCTTGGAACAGGGTATGTCCCACGGGTTGCAGTCCGTTCGGGTCGTCGAACTTCACGATGTCCAACGTCCCCAACGACTGTTCGCCGACTTTCAGCTCACCGGTTTCACTGATCGTCAGGTCGTTCTCCGAAGCTGTCAGCGGGAGTCGCACTGGTTGCCCACTGGCCAGGACCGGTAAGCCGTCGACCGTGGTCAGTGCACCTTCGGAGTTGAGAAACCAATCCCCCGCCCGCGTGTAGAGTGAGCTGCCATCCGGTCCCTGCACGGTGAAAAAGCCTTCCCCGACGAGGGCTGCATCGAGCGGTCGCCCGGTCCGTTGCAGGCTCCCTGGCGTGAAGTCGATATGGGTCTGGCCGCCAGACGGCTGCTCACTGACTTGGCCCACATCCATGCGTCGGCTAAATCCAGGGATGTTTGCGGCGGCGAGATTGTACGCGGTGAGTTCATGACATCGCTCAGCCGCATCCATGGCCGATGCCGCGCTGTAGATCCCTGCATACATGGAACGACTCCGATGACCGTGAGACTGGTAGGGACTGTAAGCAACCTGCGTGCCATACCAATTACAACAACGATCCGACAGCAATTCCGCAGCCCGAACGCATCTTGGCGACATCGGCTCAAGTCGCCGGCCGGGTCGGTTCATCCTGGGGGCGGAAGAATTTTCTGCCTCAGTGCGACTGAGCGCGCGGAGACTCGTTGGCGTGCGTGTCTTCCTTCACTTTTGAATCAAGGTCGCCGCGCTGCGTTGAACCCGTTTCATTCGCGACGAAACCTCTGCAGGCCACAAGGTTATCGCGACCAAAATAGTCGACGCAGACGTCACAAGTTCTATTTGCT
>JAYSUV010000481.1:0-1357 GCA_043718945.1 Planctomycetota bacterium | reverse complement strand
CCACTCCGAGGGACTCGGCGAACACGACATTTTCGTCGCTGCCATAGGCCGTATCGGCGGGCATCTCTTCGGGCAGCAGATCGTTCGCGGCGAGCTGTTCCAGCATCGGTCGCACGGCGTCCGAGTCGTTCGCACTGGCCGTCTGGGGGATCGCGCCGACGATTAATTGCACATCATTATTCTCCGAGCAGGTCTCGCTGAGTTGGATTTGATAGCCCTGCCCCTTGTGACCATCGTAGGTCGCGTCCAGGTCCGAAGGGTTCTGAATCACATCGCCGCCGGTCTTGGCGATGACGACCACGCGGCCCTCGACGACCTCGCACTGCTGCTGAAAGATCTGCACCAGCGCGGTGTATGAGCTGCGATTATTAATCTCGGCATGATCGGCGAACCGCTCGATGATAAAGTGCATGTCCTCGGCCACCTGCTGCCGCGAACGGGCACGCGCCGCTGCGTCTTTGGCCTCGGAAAACAGCTTCCCCTCCGATGGCGTATAGCGCGCTCGCAGCTCCTCCGGCAGCGCCGCGTACTCCGCCGCCGCATGCCGCTTGACCTGCGTCAGGCACCGCTTAATGGCCACTCCCATTAACTTCACGCGACCAAACGTCGCCATGTGACTGAACACATGCGTGCTGTCCAACCGCTGCTGCGTGATGTCGAGTTCCAGCAACTCGGCCAGCGTGACGGTCAACTCAGTAAAGACTTTCGAGGCCAGATCGTCCTCTGTAAATAACTTTCGATAACGCTCCACCGTCCGGTCCGAACACTCGGCCCCCGGCTCGATGTTGAGCGAGAACTGCACATCGGTCCGCATCATATAAGCGTCGGCCGCATCCACCGCATTCCAACTAAAAAAGTCCGCTAGAAACACCAACCCCGCCATCGAATACAACTCCTTCGTCGGACAACCCATGCTCTCCGAAAAGTGCTCGCCCAACGCCTTCACCGGCAACAGCTTCAACACCACCGCCCGAAAAACCCCCTGCCACCCACTCAATATCCGCCGCCGAGCCATCTCGGACAGCACCCCCTGAAACGGGTCAAACAACCGCGTTTGTCGTGGATCACAAATCTGTCGCATCCCTCACTCCCACCCTGGAAATCAAGCCGCTTGCACCACAAACGAAGTCTAGCGCCAACCTCCAGTTTCGAAAGCCCAATCCGCCAGTTTCCCCATAAAACCCAAGAATTCCGCCACAAACCAGCCATTCACCACCCGCCCAGACTTCTGTCGGACACGTCATTCAAGTCATCGAGCGTCGCGGCACTACCCGCCAACTCCCGAGCCAACTCGTCCGCCTTCTTCGTCAACAACGCGTCCATGCGTCAATCTCCATAAACAGGGAAGTCTGGGAAA
>JAYSUV010000049.1:0-6420 GCA_043718945.1 Planctomycetota bacterium | reverse complement strand
TTATTCCATACCCTCGGCCACCTGCCGGAGCCGGAAGACGGCCACAGATTCTGCTGAGGAGGCTATTTTGAATACAGCTTTTCTTCAGAGGAGTCGTGCCCGTAGTGCTCGGGCATCGCCCCGCACAACCTCAAATGATCCAGCAAGGCATCTGTCCCGTCCTGACTGATCTCGGCACGAAGCTCCGCAATCATCTTGTTCGAGTCATCGCCGAACGAACCGCTGAGCTTCGCCAACTCAGTGACCCAGTATTTGCGACGCTTTCTGGCTTCCGGCTTCATGGGGCTCTTCCCTCCTGACAAACGTGAGACACTGAACCTCCAGTGGATGGTCTGCAACTTCACAAAGTCGAATGGAAATCTGACACGAAAGCCGAACTCCTTGTGTTGATGCTACACCAACCCGTACTCCTTCAGCGTCCGCTCCAGCTTGGCGCGATCGCCTTCGGGCAGTTCGGTTAGCGGCAGACGCACATCGCCGGTGTCGAGACCGAGACGTTGCATGGCGGCCTTGATCGGAATCGGGTTCGTGGCGAGCGATAGTAGGTCTCGGCAGAGGGGGAAGAGCTTGCCGTGCCACTTCTGGGCTTCGGCGATGTTGCCGGACTTCCACGCGGCGAGCAGAGCCTTCACATCTTTCGGGACGATGTTGCCGACGACGGAGACGACTCCACTCCCTCCTAAAGCCAGCAGCGGCAGCGTCAGGCTGTCGTCGCCGGAGAGGACGCTCAGTTCGCTCCCCGCGAGAATCCACGAGGCCTGATCCATGTTGCCGGTCGATTCTTTGACAGCGACCACGGTCGGGATTTCCCCGATACGGCAGATCGTGTCGGCTTCGATATTCTTTGCGGTACGACCGGGAATGTTGTAGATCACGATGGGGAGGGAGCTGGCCTCGGCGATGGCGGCGAAGTGGCGGTAGTAACCTTCGGCCATCGGCTTGTTGTAGTACGGCCCGACGACGAGGGCTCCGTCCGCTCCAGCCCTCTCAGCCGCCTTCGTCAGGCGAACCGCCTCGCTGGTACTGTTCGAGCCAGTGCCCGCCATGACCTTGATCTTGCCCGCAGCCTGCTCACAGGTGATGGCGATCACGCGGTCGTGTTCGTTGTGGTCAAGCGTCGGGCTCTCGCCAGTCGTGCCGCACGGGACGAGACAGTCGGTTCCCTGCGAAATGTGCCAGTCGACCAGTTTCCGTAGCGCGGCCTCATCGACTTTGCCGTTCGAAAACGGCGTGACAATGGCGACGGACAGACCGGCGAACAGCTCCCCTTTACGGGCCATGGTAAACCTCTTGCGTGGGCGTTTCCGCCTGGACCAACATGCGAGACTTCAGAACGAACGGAAAATGGTAACGAACGACGGACAGATTGTCTTCCGGGACGGACAAATGTGCCCGTGCTACGAGTTCATCGTCCGGGCCTCGTTCAGCAACTTCATCCAGGCCCCCATGTAGTGCCCGTGGTCGTGGAAGGTCCGCCCACTGACGAGGTTGCCATCGACCACACACGGGGCATCCACAAACACACCGCCGCAGGCTTCGAGGTCGAACCGGCACTTCGGCACGGTCGCCATCTGGCGGCCCTGGACGCAGCCCGCATATGCCGGGATCTCGACGCCGTGGCAGACGCTGGCGACTGGCAGGTTCTTCTGGAAGAAATACCGCGTGACCCGCACGAGGTCAGTGTCGTAGCGGATGTACTCGGGGGCCCGTCCGCCGCTGAAGAAAATGCCGAGGTACTCCTGCTCGCGAATCTCGCTGAAGGCCACATCGGCCTTGATCTGATACCCCTCCCACTCGCGGGTGATCGTCCAACCGGGCCGGACCTCGTGCATCACCATCTGGTACGTCCGCTTTTCGGGAGCGGCAACGACCGGGACGAACCCGTCCTCCTGCAAGCGATAATACGGGTAGAGCGTGTCGACCGTTTCCGTGGCGTCGCCAACGATAATCAGAACTTTGTGGGGCATTTCGCGGGGCCTGGGGGTTGGTAAACGAGTTGTTCATGTGTGGTCAGATGCACTGCCTCATGCAGACGGCATGTCCATATCCCACACAGATCAAGCGAAGAATGGCTGAACTCTAGAGCACCCAAGAACACTTTGAAATGGGGCCGACAACATCGAATTCGCAACAAATGAGGTGAAGTGCAGAAAATCTTCTCTTGCTCAATCACAGCGAATGCATGTGCTGGGCAGCTGTGTGCCGCCATTCGTATGGGAGGCATGGGCTACTCTGATTGTAGTGAGACAACTAGAGTGTCTCCATTGGAATCCTCACTCCATCGTGCGAAACCTCATGTTCACGCGACAATCCTTCTGGCTCTCCACCCTCCGGCATTTTTCCCGGTCGAGCGTTGCGGTCATCATCGGTGTGGCCCTCGCCACAGCTGTCATCAGCGGGGCGTTGATCGTGGGGGACTCCGTGCGGGGGAGCTTGGAGACGTTGTCTCTGGAGCGGCTCGGCGGGGTCGATCATGTGGTACGCGGGCCGAGGTTCTTTCGGCAAGATTTGGCCGCTGTATTGGCCGAGGCGTGGAAGGCCGATATCGCGACCGTGGCCCCGGCGATTCTGGTCACCGGCAGCGTCCAGACGGGGCAGATCACGGCGGCGACTTCGCGGCGGGCCGGGCATGTCGAGGTGTACGGGGTCGACGCGGAGTTCTGGAAACTGGCCGGGGTCGAGCCGCCGGGCGAGGGACTCGCCATCAGTCGACGACTGGCCGAGCAACTGGAACTCAATGTCGGGGACAAAGCATCGGTCGTGGTCGAAATTCCCGCGACCATTCCACGCGATGCACTGCTCGGCGAGCGAGAGGAGACGGTGGTTGAACTCCCGACACAGGTCTCTCGTATCTTCGAAGACCGGGAGATGCCGGGGCGGTTTGGCCTCAACCCGAGCCAGCAGTTGCCGTTGAATGCGTTCGTCGATCTGGAGGAGTTGCAGACGCAACTCAACCTGCAACATGTTCCGGCCTCAGTTCGGAAGAAGGAGCCGGAGAAGCCCGCGCGGATCAATGCGCTGTTGCTGGGGGCGGTTCGCTCAGAGACCAGTGGTGAGTTGGCTCAGATCAGTGCCGACTTGGCCGCCAAGCTCTCCGAGCAATTACATCGCAGGCTCACCATGCAGGATCTCTCGCTGCGGCTGGTCCCCAACGAAGCCCATCGCTATCTGTCGCTCGAAAGCGAACGGATGCTGATCGACGACGGGACAATCGCAGCTGCCGAGAAGGTCGCGAAGGATCACGGTTGGGCGACCTCGCCAGTACTGGTGTCGCTGCTGACCGAGATCGAGAACTCGAAGGACGCGACCAAGTTCTCGATGTACCCAATCTCCGCTGGCGTCGGTGAGTCCGAGTCGGGAGCGTTCGAGACTCTGCAGTTTGCGAGGGGGAGTTTTGAGTCTCTGCATTGGACCCAGAATTACACCCCGCCAACGGTGAATGAGATTGTCATCAATGAATGGCTGGCCGAAGACTTGGCGGTCGAGGTCGGGGATTCGGTCACACTGAAATACAAGGTTGTCGGCGATACCGGCGAGCTACCGGAGTTGACGCGTACGGCGAAGATCTGCGGCATCGTGAAGCTCACCGGAGCCGGGGCCGATCCGGGACTGACACCGTACGTGGCGGGGATCTCGGATGCCGAAGATCCGACGAAGTGGCGCGAGCCGTTCCCGCTGAAGAAGGACCGCATCACGCAGCGCGACCGCGATTTCTGGAAGCCCTACCGCACGACGCCCAAGGTCTTCTGGCACATGAGTGCTGCCGAAGAGTTGTTCAAAAGCCGGTACGGCAACCGCACCTCGCTACGGATCGCCCCGCCAGCCGGAGTGACGCCGACCGACTTCGCGAAGACGTTCGAGGCGGCGTGGCTCGCCGGGCTGGACCCCAGTGTGACCGGTCTGGCGGTTGAGCCGGTGAAGCTGCAAGGGTTAATGGCGGCGCGCGGCACGACCGATTTCACCGGGCTATTTATCGGGTTCAGCTTGTTCCTGATTGCATCGGCTCTTCTCCTCGTCTCGCTGCTGTTCCGACTCGGGCTGGAAGGTCGCAGCCGCGAGTTCGGGGTGCTGCTCGGCGTCGGCTGGAACTCAAAGTCTGTCGGGCGGCAAGTGCTGACTCAAGGCATGACACTCGCCGCCATCGGGGGACTGCTCGGGATCGTGGGAGGTGTGCTGTATGCGGGAGTGATGATCTATGGGCTGACGACGTGGTGGTCCGGGGCGGTTGGGACGCGGGCGTTGTTCTTGCATGTGCGGGCGGGGAGCCTCGTCACCGGCTGGTTGATCGCGGTGGTCATCTCGACGCTGATGATCTGGCGGACCAGTCGACAGCTGCGGGCGATGTCGCCGCGTGCCTTGTTGTCGAATGCCGGACTCAGCGGGTCGACGACGGTCGGGCCGGGGAGTGCAAGCGGGCGGCGAGTGATGCAGGTCTCGACGGGGATCAGCGCAGCGATGCTGGTGGTGGGGGTTCACGGGATGGTGCCGTCGAGCGAGGCGTTCGCCGGGTTCTCGATTCAGACGGTGGCGTTCTTCGTCGGTGGACTGTCGGCGCTGGTCGCCAGCTTGTCTGCATTTTCCCACTGGTTGGCGACGGACAGCACGGGAGCTGTCCGGGGCCGTGGGATGCGAGCCCTCACGACATTGGCGGTCCGTAACGCAGCCCGCAATCGCTCTCGCAGTTTGCTGACGGCGAGCCTGATTGCATCAGCGACGTTCCTGGTCGTGGCGGTCGCTTCCGGCAAGCGGAACCCCGCTGTCGAGGCCCCGCGCCGCGACTCGGGCAACGGCGGTTACACCCTCGTCGCCGAGACGAATCAGCCGGTGCTGTACGACCTCAATACGCCCTCGGGACGGACCAAGGCCGGGGTCAATCTGCGCTCTAAACCCGACCACGAAGAGTTGTTGAAGCAGACGCAGTTCACCGCCTTTCGCATGAAGCCGGGCGAGAACGCCAGTTGCCTGAATCTGTACCAAACCCAGCTGCCGACCATCCTCGGTGTCCCTCAAGCGGTGATCGAGAAGCTCTCGAAGGACCAGCGGTTCAAGTTTGCCGACACACGAGTGAGCGATCCGTGGGCGCTGCTTTCAGCGAACGAATCCGGCGGGGAGATTCCGGTCCTGGGGGACATGAACACGCTCCAGTATTCGCTGCACAAGGGGATCGGGTCGACGATCGAAGTCGAGGACTCGAACCGCCGGAAGCAAGCGTTGATGGTCCGGGGGATGCTCGACGGCAGCGTGTTTCAGGGGGTGCTGCTGATGTCGGAAGAGAACCTGCTGCGACTGTTCCCGGACGCCTCGGGGTATCGCTATTTCCTGATTGAAGTCGATCCGGCGCTCGCCTCGAATGTCACCACGTTGCTGGAGACCGACCTCGCCGACGCGGGTTTTGATGCCGAACGAGTTGCCGACCGACTGGCGAATTTCCTGTCGGTGCAGAACACGTATCTATCGACGTTCCAAACGCTCGGTGGGCTGGGGCTACTGCTGGGGACCGTCGGCCTGGGCGTCGTAATGATGCGCAACGTCTGGGAACGCCGCAGCGAGCTGGCCCTCTTGCGAGCCGTGGGGTACACGACCGCGATGCTCCGGCAGATCGTCCTGCTGGAGAACGCCTTCCTCCTCACCTTCGGACTCGTCAGCGGCACCATCGCAGCTGCGGTCGCGATGGCTCCGCATCTGCTCAGCATCGGAGCCGATGTCTCCTGGCCGGGGCTGGGGCTGACGATCCTGGCCGTGTTTGCAGCGGGGATGTTTTCGTCGCTGGCTGCGGTGCGCGAAGTGGCGAGGTTGCCGATACTGATGGCGTTGCGGGTGGAGTGAATGGTGATTGCATGACAAACGTGTCCATTTGTGCTGAGCGAATGGGTGTAGTCACAATCGATTGCGCGATTGGATAGTTTGCGTTAGCGCGACAGTTTCAGGGTGGTCTTTTGGCTGCCTGAGACCTTCTGGAGATTTAACGATGTCAGGGATGAATACGGGGCTGAAGTGGGACGAGATGACGGCGGAAGAGCGGTTGATTGCGGCGTAGGTGGTGCTGAACTTTCGGGAGTTGAATCGAGCCTGTGATGCGGCGAAGGATGGGGCGGTGTTGGGGTCTGCGAGACGATGGCACTGCGTCAGGGGCGGGAGTTGATGCGGCAGATGATCGAAGTCTCGCTGCATCTGCAGAAGGCCGAGCTCGAAAAAAGGAGTCCGGCGCGGGTGCGGGCTGAGGAAGCGGCATCGTGGGTGTCGCGCCCGCCAAGTGACGACAGCTGCGGGGGAAATGCGGTTGTCGCGGGTGTACTTCGAGTGTTCGAAATGCCTAGGCGGCAGGGCAATCGCATGTCGAACGTATGACTTCGATTTGATTAGGGCATCGTCGTGCCTCGAATCAAGAGGGAAGCTTCCATGCCCCTCACAAATCCGAGT
>JAYSUV010000480.1:0-3706 GCA_043718945.1 Planctomycetota bacterium | reverse complement strand
TTGGCCTTGGCTCGCAATGTGGCCAGGTCGGGACCATAGATGCGGACGACGATGCTGGAACTCGTCCCGGTGAGAACCTCTTTGACTCGCTCGCGCAGAAACGTCAGCAGATCCCGCTTCAGGCCGGGGTAGCCATCGACCGCCGTTTGAATCTTCCCCACCGTCTCCTGGTAGTCCACGTCCTTGTCGATGCTGATCCACAGCTCAGTAAAGTTCGGCCCGTAGACCTCGTCGCCCCCCTCCGCGCGGCCAATGTGGCTGCCGAAGTTGCGAACACCAGGGATCGCACGCAGTTCTTTGCTGGCAAGAATCGTGATGCGGTCCATCGCCTCGATCGAGGTGCCGGGCCGCTCGACAAAGTGCATGAGGAAGTCGGTCTCCTGGAAGTTCGGGAGGAACTCCTGACCCAGACTGTGGTAGAGCCAGCCTGTCGCGGCAAAGGCGACTGCAAGAAAGGCGATGGTCGCCTTCGGACGAATCGTGAACCACGGCAACATCTTTTGATAGGGCCACTTGAGCCACCGGCTGAGCGGCGGCTCGCGTGTGGCTTTCCCTTCACTCGGGAGAATCAAGAGCGACAGCGCGGGCGTGACCACCAAGGCCACGAGCAATGACGCGATGATCGCCAGGACATACCCGATGGCCAGCGGACGGAAGAACGCTCCGGGCAATCCCTCCAGAAAGAAGACCGGCAGAAAGACCAGCACGATAATGACTGTGGCGTAGACGACAGCGCTACGCACTTCCAGCGACGCTTCGAGGACCACGCGAAACGCGGACTTCGGTTGCTCCAATGCCTTGTTCAGACGCAACCGACGGACGATGTTCTCGACATCGATGATCGCGTCATCGACCACCTCGCCCAAAGCCACCACCAGCCCGGCGATGATCATGGTGTTGATCGTCAGCCCCCACCAGTACAGCACAACGATTGTCGCCATCAGTGACAGTGGGATCGCGGTCAGGCTGATGATCGCCGTTCGCCAGTCGTAGAGAAACACGATCAGCACGATCACAACCAGCACGCATCCGGTAATCAAGGCATGCGTGAGATTCTCCATCGACCGTTCGATGAACGTCGCCGGTCGGAAGATCGTGGCGTCCATCTCCACATCCTTGAGCCCCGGCTTCAGGACCGCGAGGGCCTCTTCGACCTGGCGAGTGACTTCGAGCATGTTGGCTGCGGGCTGTTTCTCGACGATGAGCAGCAAGCCCGGCCCATCGTTGATGATCGCATCCCCGATCGCTGGCGGAGAACCGAAAGTCACGTTCGCCACATCACCCAGCCGCAGGACCGCCCCGTCTCGAAAAGCGACCACCGTCTGGGCGAGATCCTCGGGAGTATGAACCGGTGACAACTGACGGACGGCGATCCGCTGGTTGGGAGTATCGACAAATCCCCCGGCATCGAGCACGACGGAATCGGCTGTGGCCTTGAGAACCGTATCGAGAGACACCTGATGTGCTCGCAACTGATCCGGATTGATCAGCACCTGCAACTGCTTGTCGCGTTGTCCCCAAATGGCGACGTTGGCCACACCGGGAATCGCCATGATACGCGGCCGGATCGTCCAGACGGCTAATTCCGTCAGATCACGCTGCGAGAGCTTGTCCGACCAGAGGCCGATCTTCATCATCCGGCTGAGAGACGACAGCGGTTGCAAGATGACCGGTGGCCGCGCGACCGATGGCAATCGTGGAGTCTCCACGGCCAGACGTTCCTGGACGAGCTGCCGCGCTCGATAGAGGTCCGCGTTCTCATGCAGTAGCAGTTTGATCGAAGACAACCCGAGTACTGACTTCGAGCGGATGGTGTCGAGCCCAGGTGTCCCGATCAGTGCGTTCTCCAGCGGAAAGCTGACCAGGTTCTCGACCTCCACCGCCGACAGACCAGGGGCCTCCGTTTGAATCTCGACATACGGCGGTGCGAACTCTGGAAAAACATCCAATGAAAGCTGCGGGATCAGCCGGATGCCGACGACGATCAGCAGCACGGACAACGCGACTACGGCGACACGCAGTCTCAACGCGGCTTCGACTAACCAACTCATAGGATCTCACTCAAACAGTCGTGATGTGGAGAGGGTGTCCGGGCGCCTACTTCGCAAATCCAAACTCGGTCCCCGCGATCTCGGCCACACCCGCAGTAACGACCTTCACACCGGCTTGAAGTCCCCGCGTGACGGCTGCCCACTCGCCATCAATCCATCCAATCTCCACACGGCGACGCACGAAGTGCCGGTCACTCGTCTGCTCATAGACCCACTGTCCGCCGTAGATGTCGTGATACACGGCGGACCACGGGATGGCCACTTGTTGGGCCTCCCCCTTTACGGTCAGGTGCGCCGAAATCTTCTGTCCCGGTTGGTACTTTCGATCAGGATTCGGCAATTCGAAGTACAGGTCAACCGCAGCCGCCTGTGGCACCGCTGTCGGGGGCAATGCGGCGGGTTTCACGATGAGGTCGGTCTCGGACTGCCGCCCACTCAGGAGTGTCAACCGGGCCGACTGGGCCGGGTCGAGTTCATCCAACTCGCCGACATAGACCGGAACTTTCACCCACAGCACATCGTCCTGCATGACCTCAAACAGCGGAGCCCCCGCTGCGACCATCTCGCCGGGACGAACCAGCGTGGTCCGGATGAATCCCGTCAACGGGGACGGAATGGGGATCGACTCCAACGTTCCGGCAGCTTCGTCAAACGTGACGCTGTCGATCTGTTGTTTGCGAGTCTTGGCGGCCGCATACGCCTTTTCGGTGAGCTGCAACTGAGCCTTCGCTTCATCCACAACTCGTGCTGATCCGGCCATGTCTTTGAGGAGCTTCTCGGCCCGCGCCAAGGCCACCTGGGCCGCTTCCATTTGGACAGAGGCTTGCTGGACCTGCCCCTCGGCGTCGATCTGGGATTGAGCCAGGGCGCTCTTCGCTTCCGCCATGCGAATTCTCTCAGCGGGCGTCAGAACCGACCGTTCGGGCGACAACAGCGGAAGGAGCTTCAGCAGCGGGGCACCCTCTTGAATCCGCTGCCCCACCTGAAACAACCCCGGCCCATCCGCTGGCTTTAGCGTTCCCGCCAGTGGAGCCGAGACAATCACCGTCGATCCCGTCGGCAATACGACATCTGCCCCATACGGACGCGTCCGGACCATCGTCCGCGTCTCAGCCACAGCTGTCAGCAGCCCGAGTCGCTTCACGGCTTCTTCGGTCAGTTCAATCGTATTGAGACCCGACTCGGCCACCGGATGGGTCGTCTTCGCCGGACTCACCGCCGCCTTGACTGCCGCTGGCTGCGACCGCTGGCATCCGCTCCCTGCGGAGATGAGCATCATCCAAACAAGCATCTGCACGAAAACGATCCCACGGGGAATCGTGGACTTGGAGGCTTTCTGCATCAGACACATCTCAGGAGGAGAGAACTTTCCCAATATATTCTGTGACGACAAAGCACGAATTGCGATGGTCAATGGTCGTTCACTTTTGAAAAAGCCTGGACAAATTCAGTGGATAGGCAGTTCCCTGCCATGGCCACAATGCTCATGCGATGGTTTGCGGGCGGGGGCTTCGACAGACTGAAGCCTGCCGCTCTCGTCGATGTCGCGATGTCGCGTGTGTGCGTCACAAAAGTAAGCAGATATTGACCACGGAGGCACGGAGGCACGGAGCATTGCAGTTCTCCGATGACTTTCGCCACTTTGCCAAAGGAGG
>JAYSUV010000479.1:0-1361 GCA_043718945.1 Planctomycetota bacterium | reverse complement strand
CCGTCCGTTGGGATGGTCGGAAGTCCCCACTCCCGGAGCAGCGACCAATCCCGGTGAGCGGGGGAATGCTATAAAGGTCTAAAGCGAGCCCACCCGGGCGACCCCGGTGGGCAGAATTCGTAAGAATTCTGCCGAACGCGAATTCTAGAGCAGATTCAGAATTGGTTTGCCGGAAAGGCAGACAGGAATGTCTGCCCCACTGATGAGTGGCACAGACATTCCTGTCTGTGCGAACTGAAGACTGATTCTGAATCTGCTCTAAGAATTCCAGGCAGGCAGAAGTCTGACAACTTCTGCTACAGCAGAATCTGCAACCCGTCGTAGGCCAACTCCACCCCGGCGGGGAGGCGGGCGTTGGTCTTCTCGTAGTCGAGGCGGTGCGAGCAATGGGTCAGGTAGGCTCGCTCCGGTTTCACGCGGGCGATGACCTCACACGCTTGGCGGACCGAGAAGTGCGTTGGATGAGGATCGTCCCAGAGGGCATCAAGAATGAGAACCTTGACCCCCTCCAGCAGTGGCCAGGTCTCTTCGGGGATGAAGCTCACATCGGTACAGAATGCGACATCGTTGATCCGATACCCGAGGACCGGAAGTTGGCCGTGGATCAGCCGGAGCGGAACAAAGTGCAACCCGAGGACATCAAACGGCTCGGTCCCGATCGTGTGGAACACCAAGTCCGGCGTCGAGTGCTGGCTGTTTCGCTCCTCGACCGGGACGAACGCGTACGAGAACGTCCGGCGTAAATGCTCCTCGACCACCGGCTCGCAGTACAGCGGGATCGGGCGTTTGAGCTTGTACCCAAAGATCCGCAGATCATCGAGACCGAGTATATGGTCCGCATGGGCGTGCGTGTAAACCACTGCATGCACCATGTCAATCTGCTCTCGCACCAATTGCAGCCGCAACTCCGGCGACGTATCGATCAGCAGCGGGCCTTCGGGTGCGGAGATGTACACGCCGGTGCGAGTGCGGCTGTTGCGGGGATTCGTCGAGGTACAGACCGGGCAGCGGCACCCGATCATCGGCACTCCCATGCTGGTGCCGGTGCCGAGAAGTGTCATCATGCTGGGCGTCGTTGCCATGCCGAGTCCTACGCAGAATCAGGTCGGCTGGAATTGTAGGGCGTAGCAGTGGGTTTGTCGTTTGGAGGCCATGCGACATCACCCGAAGTGCGTGCATCACAACAGTCGGCAGCAGTGAGATTCTGCTCCCTCTCCCCCACGATCAATGTGGCTTTCACCTTGTGAGTATTTCGGGGGAGAGGGTTGGCCTGGCCTGATGAAACGACGTTTGTCGCACCTCCAGTTTCGTGAATCGCCGGTGCCCCCGCGCCACAAATTAACAGGCCAGACTCCGCGCCG
>JAYSUV010000478.1:0-10632 GCA_043718945.1 Planctomycetota bacterium | reverse complement strand
GTCTCTCCTCCGTGTTCCTCGGAACCATAAGCAACGGGGGAGATACCTGCTTTACCCAAACTCGCCAAGATCGAGTGCGTTATCCAAAACTCAGGTTTTTGCGGAGTGCGGTAAGTTCCGCGTGGTCAACGACGGATTTCTTACGGTAGCGATTCCAGCCTAGCTTGGTGATCTTCCCTGCCTTGGCCAGTGCCTGGACCGTACTCGGGCAAAGCGGGCAATACACCCATGATCGATGGCAACGATCATCAATCTTGTCCGCGTAGCGGATACCGAGAATTAAACCGGACTGTCCGACGCTGATTAGGTCACCCATGCCGTGGGACACTTCGCGAATTCCCTCAAGAATTGCCAGAAATCTGAATTCCCTGTCATCGACAGTGTGCCTCGACCCCACATCTGAGCGAACGACATCCCAGTATTCTAACCCAATGTTCACTGTGTCGCGTTCGCTCTTGGCCCTGTTCGGCTTCCTTTCCATTCCATGACTCCATTCAGTTGGTGGTTCCTACTCAGACTGGATCGTACAGCACGTTTCAGCCTGAAATCCGAAAAGCGTATCGAGACAGCATCGAGGCCGTTTCGAGGACGCATCGAGACAGCATTTTGAACTTTTGAAAATCCATCGCCCCCGGAACTTCTCCGAGGGCGAAATGAACCGGGCGAGCCCAGTGATTGGCAAGCCCATACCTGAATGGATTCGAGAGCATGATTGATATGGAAGCCCTTGCCCAATGGAGTCGCGAGAAAGCCCCTATCCACTGCCCCCCAGAGGAACCGAGTGAGCCGGTTGCGAAGCGATATATGGTCGATGACACGACCATCGAAGCGATCGCTCCGATTCTTGCCGGGAATCCCCGAGGGCTGCTCCTTTCGGCTGACGAATTGGCGGCTTGGTTTGGCTCGTTTGATCGGTACGCGGGGGGGAAGGGTGGCGACGCGGCTCGATGGCTGACGATGTTCGACGCGGGGGACGTGAAGATTGATCGCAAGACGGGGACACCAAGAACGATCTTTGTTCCGAACGCTTCCGTCTGTATCACTGGGGGCATCCAGCCCGGCATTCTCCGCAAGTCGCTGGGATCGGAGCATCGAGAATCGGGAATGGCGGCGCGGCTATTGCTGACGTGCCCTCCACGGGTTCCTGCGGTATGGACAGAAGATGAGATCAGCCCCGCCGACGAAGCCCAGTACGCTGAGATCATCAACAGGCTGTACGACATACAGGTCTACGACTCCCTCGACGGGGTGCCTCAACCCCACATCGTGAGCCTTGACGCCGACGCGAAAGCGGCTTGGACGAAGTGCCACGATCAACTGGGAGCGGAGCAATACGGGTTGCTTGGCGACCTAGCGGCGGCTTGGTCGAAGCTGATGGGGTACGTGCCACGGCTGGCGTTAATCTTCCATTGGGTCAGAGTCGTGTCCGACGATGCGACGTTGACGAGCCAGGGGACCATTGACCGGGAATCCATGTCATCGGCCATCCGGGTTGTCGAGTGGTGCAAACGCGAAGCCAAGCGAGTGTACGGCATGCTTTCCGAAAGTGATGAGGACTCGGAACAGCGGAAGCTCGTCGAGTGGATTCGCCGGAAGGGCGGGAGCGTGACGGTTCGCGATGTGCAACGGGGGTTGCACGCGATGCAAAAGCCGGGGGTGGCTGAACCCGCGCTGCTCTCTCTGGTTGAGCGTGGAATCGGCGATTGGGGGGAGGTGACTCCGGGCAAGTCTCGGCAGTTCACCCTGACCACTTGAACGCCACTGTCATTGCTGTCATCGCTGTCATTGTCATCAGCGTCAGTGGTTCCAAATCACCGGGCGGGGAGTTCGCTCCCGGCCCGGTTGACTGGGACCGCCGGAGACAGACACGGCCAGCCCATGAGTGTATACATGGATTCATTTGTAAGCCGTATCACTTCTAGGGGTGGCGACAAACCTCTCTCTTGGCTGGCCGGTGGGCGATGTGTTATCGACCCGGCCCGGTCAGACAACATGGCGAATGGAGTCAAGGCGATGGCGAGTATCACAACAGCAAAAAATGGAACACGTCGGCTGCGGTTCACGGACGCCTCGGGGACGCGGCGAACAATAGCTCTCGGCAAGCTTCCGTTGAAGCAAACCAGTCAAATCCGAACCCATGTGGAAGCCCTCATCTCCGTAAGCATCAGCCGGAGCGTGTTGGCCGATGAAACATCCCGATGGGTGGCAAGCCTTGATGATATCTTGCGGGGCAAGTTGGCCAAGGCGGGGTTGATCGCAGACCGGCAGAATGAGACTCTCGCCGGGTTCACAGCGGCGTTTGTCTCGCGGCGAGTCGAAGTCAAACCCAACACTCTCATTCGGTGGCGACGCGCCATCACGAATCTCACGGCGTTCTTTGGTGGAAGCCGGTCGCTCCGCAGCCTGACCCGGAGTGGAGTTCGCGACTTCCGACAGAACTTGTTGGGAGAAGGGTACGCTGAAGCGACGGTTCGCCGGGAATGTGGCGTGGTCCGACAATTCCTGAATGACGCCTTGGAGCGTGGGCTGGTGGACAGCAACGTCTTCAAGCAAAAAGAGATTCCGGTGTCAGTCAACAGCAATCAGGAGCGGGTGGCCTATAACACTCGGGAGACTTCGGAAGCCGTTCTCGGGGCATGTCCAGACGCGGAGTGGCGTCTACTGTTCGCCCTCTCTCGGTTCGCCGGACTGCGATACCCTTCGGAACATTTGGCGTTGCGTTGGTCTGACGTAAACTGGGAGCGGAGTCGCATCACAGTCCGTTCACCAAAGACTGAACATCACCGGGACGGGGCACAGCGAATCATCCCGATTTTTCAGGAGTTGCGGCCCTACCTGGAGGAAGCGTTTGAACAAGCTCAACCCGGTGCCGAGTTCGTTATCACCCGGTACAGGGGGCAGAAAGCGGACCTGCGAACCCAGTTGATGCGAATCCTCGGGAAGGCATGCGTCTTGCCGTGGCCTAAGCTGTTTCACAACTTGCGAGCCTCATGCCAAACGGACCTGTCGCGTACCTTTCCAATCAAAGCGGTCTGTGAGTTGGATCGGCAACAGTGTCGATGTCGCTCGGAGGCACTACCTGCAAGTTGGGGAATGCGATTTCGACAAGGCTATCGGGAACCTTACGCAAAATCCTACGCAGTCAGCCCCCGCCAGAGGCTGCATTGAACTGCCAAAGATTTTGGAAGACAAAGAAAAACACTGGGAACCCAGTGTTTCACCTAGCCGTCGAGTGGGCGTTACAGGGATCGAACCGGATTCCGTAACCAGTTTACATGACAACGACTTACAAAAACTGGCAACTATGTCGCTGCCAGAATCCGGGCCAGATGGCGTAGTTCTCCCCCCGGACGTGGGGGATCGACTCCCCGAAAGTCTGCGGGCGTCGCTCACGGCGAGCATCCTCGAATCTGAGCGGGGTGACGACATGTGACCCCGGCCCCCGCTACCCGCGTAATCGCTGCTCATGAATCGCAGTTCACAACAAATCAACAACGGCGGATGCGTCCGCCAAAACCAAGGACACACGAAATGAAGACGACATCGATCAGTGTTCAGAATTCCGGGGTCACTCTCACGACGACCGAGGAACCCGACGACCCACAGCGGGAGGACCGGGGGCAGCATTGTGTCAGGATCACGCTGCCGGACGGGCGGGAGTTTCGATTCGTCGATCAGGACGGAGCGGAGTTCCAGGATGTGCTGGAACTCTCGCAACGGGACGGAGTGTGGGACACCAGATTCGGATACATCCCCGTGGCGGGCTGCACATCGGAGGGCGATTTCTACGAGACCCGCGAACTCGAATTCACCAGCCGGGAAACTGCTCTCGGAGTCGGTCTGGAGCGAGCCAGAGAACTGGGAGTCCCGCTGGTCGAACTGACGTGGCCGGGAGAGATCGGCGACGCCCCGGTTTACGTCTGTCTGTACCAGCCGACTCAAGTGGTTGTCACAGACCGGCTGGGGGAAGTGGTGTTCACGGCCCGCAATGGGACATTGGAACCCGTGTGCGAGGACATGCAGGACGATGGGCAGGTATTGCACGAGATCATTGTCCGGGAGGGTATGGAACCGGCTGTCCTCAGTGGGATGGTCCATGAGGCATGGGGAGCCACGTGTACGGTGACGGTGCGACCGCTGCCCGTCCTGCATCCTGAAGTGAAGGGGGTGCGTCATAAGTAGTCACCAGATCGAAGGCACAACGCCAGAGACGATCACATCGACTTCGTTCGGGGAGTTCGCTCCCCCGGATGCGATGCCACTCGTCACCACGGATCGTGAGTTCGTGGCGATGGCAACCGGTGTTGTCCGGGGGCAATGGGAAATTCCTCCCGAGGTGTTCCGGGAACTCCCCGCCAAGCTGGTCGAGATCGCAATGGGGAAGAATACCCGCACGGCGATCAAGGCCGCGAAGTTGCTCGTCGAAATGCACGCGGCCAACGGTGCTGGCGAAATCAACATCGACCAGCGTGGCGGAGTGGTGATCTACATCCCCGACAACGGACGGGGACTGAAGGGGGTGCCACATGAATGAGCATCCCACGGAAACGACCCTGCTCTCTGTGACGCAAGTGTCACGCATCCTGGGTGTGTCGGACGAAACCGTCCGTCGCATGTGTCGTTCGGGTCAGTTGCTCCACACGATGGTCGGGAAGCTATTCCGAGTCAGCAGTGTGAGTGTGGAAGCGATCCTAGCGGGGTGCAACCCCGCTCCCCCAGTTAAGACCAAGCGAATGTTTCCGAAGCCACCTAACCACATCGGCAGATAGCCAAGAAGCCCGGCCCGCGTGTCGCTGGCCGGAGACACAAACGCAAACATTCATGGAGAAGCAAGTATGATTCAGTTCAATTTCCAACAGGCGTTGACAGACCGTCAGGCCCAGAAGACCGAACAACGTGAAGCCGAATGGCCAGCGTTCGTTCTCAAACTGGAACGGTCGAAAACCGCTCCTGACCCCGACTCCCTTCTTGCGAGTCTCGACCGACTCGGGAAGACGCCAGACCAACTCCAGGCGACACTCGATAAGCTGCGGGAACGGCGTCGGCTCGCTGGTCTGATGGCAGATGTCCCCCGTCATCGCGAAGAGTACGCCAAGCATCACGCGGAGTTGAACGAAGAAATTGAGCGGTTCGCCCCACTGCTGAAGTCACACGAGAACCTCGTGTGGGAACTCCGATCAAGACGGAGCGGCTCGCAAGCCGGGGAGCGTGACGGCGGTCAGGCTGAGGGGACGTTGCGTGAAACCTGCTCACCGACGTTGCTGGCTGCGATCCGACAAGCGGGGGACCGACTCGCCAAACTCGATGAGTCGATTCAGCGAAATGGCTGGGACGCTGAATCGGTCGATGCTGAGATTGTTCGGAAGTCGGATGTCTCGAATTGTTCGTACGCCGAAGTCGATGCGATGCGAGCGGCGGTCGCGGCATTGACGGAGAGGCTCTCCACACTGAAGACCGAAGGCGAGCGTCTGGCGGCACTGCGTCCCGATATGGTGGATGAACTCGCCAAGTTGCGAGAGCAGTCCCTCGCTGCCGAATCGTTCTAGCCGACGTTGAATCGTGTGTCCGTCCCCGGCGTCTGGCCGCTTGTCGTGGTCAGGCGTCGGGGCGGTTTCCGAGTGAGACACCAGCGGGGGATAGTCGATGACGATCGGGCAGCGCCGTAGGGCACAGAACGCGGGGGCAAGGCAATGAGGGTCGCGTGGTGCGACTGGGCGATTCGTGTTCGCGTAGGTAATGAATGAACGTGTGGAACTCGCTCCCCCTCCCGACCGGGCAACCGGATAAAGGGAGGGGTTCTTTCGTTGGCACAAAGCGATTCCGCAAGGTGGATCACTCGGTTTCAATGCTGTTCGCGTGATGCTGTCGAGTCAAAGTGAATGCACGAAACCTGCACAGATCGACTACACAAAACTCCCGAGTTCAAGAAATAAAAATCTTTCCCGAATTGGTCTTGACGAAAGTATATTTACATGGAGGGGATGCCAAACGTCCGCAGTTCGGCGTAAGCCTTCCGGTCGACCGCCATCCTCTCACTCCAATTCGCGGCATCGTGCGTGGCTCGATGTGATGGCGATTGGACATTCGGCAACTGTGATGAGGTGGAAGATGGCAGAGGAAAAGCTCTTGAATGTCCAGGACGTATCCTTGGCACTCGGGCTGTCGGATCGGACGATTCGACGAATGGTCAGGACTGGGCAGGTACCTCCCCCGTTGAAGCTCGGACAAGGGATTCGGTGGCAATCATCTGTCCTCGATTCGTGGATGCGTGGTGGATGTCAGCCGGTCCAGTCGGGCGAACTTGTCCCGAGTGGATGACCTCTTCCCTCGCTTATACACGGTGGATTCAGAATGTCAAGTCTCCATGAGTCAGGACTCTGGAGTACGCACAAAACCAAAGGAGTACGCATGAAGAGTTTCACGAGAAAAACCCGCTTGGGTGCCATCAAGGCCAAGCGGTCAGCACCGTCATCCAATGCCACGAAGGTGGCCACATTCATTCGCTCGCTGATGTCGGCGGGGACATCCCACGACAGAGCGTGGGAACAGGCCAAGAAGCTGAACATCGGAGGATGCAACGATGAGTGACCAAGAACCCGACTTGCCACAAGGACCGTTCCCGGTCCTCAGAGATTCCTGAAAACCACGCTTGCAATTTCAATTCAGATGTGCTAACTGACGGACGGACAGGGTTTCGAGTCCAAGGATTGGCGAGGCAGTAGATGGGCGACAAGACGAACAACATTCAATCATTGGCGCTCCGGTCTCGTGACGCGGCCAGGGCGATGGGTGTCAGTGAGAACTTCTTGCTGGGGTTGGCACAGAGACGTGAGGTTCGCCATGTGATGATCGGTGACGCTCCCCTGTTTCCCATTGAGTTTCTGCGGGAGTGGCTCATCGGTCAGGCTGTTCCCGTTAAGCAGTGATCCAATCCCAAGCAGTGATCCAATCCCATGTTCTGGCTGATGCTGGCCAGACCCCTGTTTCTACTGCCGAGGATCACCCGCGTGTGTGTGGTTCGATATCGCTTGGCAGTCTGTGTTTTTTCGACGAGGCAGTTGAATGCATAGTGATGATGACGTGAATGACAAAGGGGCAATCGAGCGTGCTACGGTTGTGGTGACGACAGATGAGCATGCAGTTAATGAGGCTGTGGTGCGGATACTCGCCAAGGATGGAAGATTCTATGTTCGCGCTGGTCAGCTGGTCCGCATTGTGACTGGCGCGGCAGCGGGAGCCACTGATAGATGGATTCAACGACCCGCCGACTTGCCTCGCATACTTCCCGCGAAACCCGTTCTCCGCGATGAAATGACCCGCTTGGTGGAATTCGTTTCGGAGCAAACTGTAAGGAAGAACACAATTGCAGTTCCGGCACATCCACCGGGATGGTGCGTGGATAACATCTCAAATCGAGGTGACTGGCCCGGCATGAAGCGGTTAAACGGTCTAGTCACATGCCCTGTCCTGCGTCCTGATGGCAGCATCTTGGAGAAACCGGGATATGATCCCGAGAGCGGTCTGTATCTTGAGTATCACGGTCAGCCTCTCGGTCTGCCTGAACGTCCCACTCAGGACGATGCACGCGCCGCCGCGAAGTTGCTCGCCGAACTGGTGACTGATTTTCCTTTCGAAACTGAATGTGCTTTAGCCGCATGGGTGGCGTGTGTGCTGTCACCATTTGCCCGGCAAGCGATTGACGGACCAGTTCCGCTATTCCTGATTGATGCCAACACGCGAGGGAGCGGGAAGACGTTGCTCGCCGATGTCGCGGGGATGATCTTCACCGGATCGACGATTCCGCGAATGAGTTCCACCAGTGACGATGAAGAATTCCGCAAGCGAATCACGGCGCTGGCCAGAGGTGGGGATTCCACCGTATTGATTGATAACGTCGCCGGGACGCTGGGATGTCAGTCTCTGGACGCCGCACTGACCTCAACCAGCTGGAAGGATCGGACTCTGGGAGTCAGTGAGATCGCTGAATATCCGATGGATATCGTGTGGATTGCGACCGGGAACAACGTCGCCATTGGTGCCGACACGGCCCGCCGGACCTGTCACATTCGATTGCAATCCAAATTGGAGAAGCCCGAGGAGCGGGACGATTTCCAGAAGCCTCGATTGCTCGATCATGTTCGTGGCAATCTGCGTGAGTATCGGGCGGCGGCGCTTACGATCCTTGGTACTTACGTCGAAGCCGGTCGGCCCGTCATTGAGATGAAACATTGGGGCAGCTTTGAGGGCTGGTCGAACTTGATCCGGAATGCGGTCGTGTACGCCGGACTCAAAGACCCCGGCGAGACTCGGAAAACACTAGCCAAGCGGTCTGATTCCCAAGCGGAAGCACTACTCGCATTCACCTACAATTGGCCAATGATTGATCCTGAACGCAAAGGTCGTACGGCAGCGCAGATACTGGGGGCGTTGTCACCAGACGAATGCTCACCACTCCGTGAGGCGATTCTTGAGCTATGTTCCGCGAACGGAGATGCATTGCCGTCACCAAGATCACTCGGCAATCGGCTTAAAAAGCTCATAGGCGTCGTTGTTCGGGGAAATGCGATCAGTAGCCGTGACTCCCATGGAACCAGTATTTGGCTAGTCGCTCCCGTGACTTGACTGGTTGCTCTGGTTGCTCTGGTTGCTCTCTTTACACTCAAATCAGAGCAGTCAGTTGGAATTAAAAGTGGCCCCCAGAAGATCAACTAGACCAACTAGAGCCACCGACCGAACCCCATCCCACCGACTAAAACAACTTTCGTCGGACCAAAGAGCAAGCGACCACAGAGACACCACCGCGACCAGACAACCGACTTCATCGACCCGGAAGACGTTCAACGACCCGCAGGCCGGGAATCGGCAATCTGTGCGATTCTGAGGGAAGTGGGCTTGACGACTTCGGAGAATGGGATACATTGCTTTCAGTGACTGACCGCAACGAGAGGCTGGAACGATGGCCCGCCAGAAGTCGATAACCCTGAGTGACCAGATGCGGGGATTGCTCGCGACGTGTGGCCAGTCCCGCTATTCGATTGCGAAGAGGACCGGGATATCACAATCGACGCTCTCGAAGTTCATGGCGGGGCACGGAATCGAAACGTCGAACTTGGATAAACTCGCCAGCCATCTTGACTGGACGATTCAGCAGCGAACCACGGACGGGGAATAGCGAATGGCGTCGATTGGCATCAACAAATCGGGAACCAAGTGCATTCGGTTCTTCGACCAGAACGGCGACCGGAAGACGCTTCACATTGGCAAGGTCGACAAGCGTACGGCCCGCCTGATCCTCGTGCATGTCGAGCGGCTGGCGTCTGCTGCCAAGAGTCGATGCAGCGTTCCAGACGAAACGTCGAACTGGGTGGGATCGCTGGGCGACGAGATGCGGTCGAAGATGGCCCGCGTGGGCTTGATCGCTGCCCGTGAGTCGGTATCGCTCCGGTTGTACATCGAGCAGTACATCGAGCGACGGAAGGACGTGAAGTCGAACACCCTGATTTCGTGGCGTCGAACACTGCGGTACTTGCTGCTGAAGTTCGACGGAAGCCGACAACTTCAGACGTTCACGAAAGCCGACTGCAAGGACTTTCGGCAATGCATGGTCGCACTCGGCTACGCGGAAGCGACGATACGCCGAACTTGTGGAGTCGCTCGCCAGTTCTTCGAGGGTGCCAGGGAGCGAGGCCTGATTGCGGACAATCCATTCAAGGTGAAGGATGTACCCGTGGCCTCAATCGCCAATCCGGACCGCCAAGAGTACGTGACACGTGAGGCGATAGAGGCAGTCATTGCGGCTTGCCCCGATGTTCAATGGCGGTTGCTGGTGGCTTTGTCTCGATACGGCGGGCTGCGTTGTCCGTCCGAGCATCTTGGGTTGCTCTGGGATGGCGTGAATTGGGAGGCCGGGAGAATGGTGGTCTACTCGCCGAAAACCGAACATCATCCAGGCGGGGCCATGAGAACTGTTCCGATCTTCTCGGAGTTGATGCCATACCTGCGGGAAGCCTACGACCTTCGGGGGGATTCCCAGTACGTCATCTCCCGGTATCGAAACACGAACGCGAACCTGCGGACGGAGTTCTTGAGGATCATCAAGCGAGCTGGCGTGACGCCGTGGGCAAAGTTGTTTCACGCTCTCCGGGCGTCGTGTGAGACCGATTTGGCGGGAATGTACCCAATCCACACGGTCTGTCGGTGGCTTGGCAACAGTGTTGCTGTGGCGGCGAAGCACTACCTGTCCGTCAAAGATGACGACTTCGACCGGGCTTCTGGTCGCTGCCAGAATCCGGGCCAGTCAGTTGCGGAAACCAGCGGACAGCACCGGCCAGCCATTTCAAGAAGCATGGTAAATCACTGGAAACCCAGTGTTTCACCTAGCCGTCGAGTGGGCGTTACAGGGATCGAACCTGTGACCCCTTCCGTGTGAAGGAAGTGCGCTAGCCACTGCGCCAAACGCCCATGAGAGTATGGTCAGTATATGGCGACACGGGGTCTGGGTACAAGTAACTTCCTGATAGGGCGGTTGTGACAGGGTGTAGGAGCGGATTGTGGCATTTCTCTTTTCGTTGGATTTCAGGCGGTTTGCCAGTAGTGGTCCCACTGGTCGCTGTAGGCGAGGCTGCACAGGCC
>JAYSUV010000477.1:0-1366 GCA_043718945.1 Planctomycetota bacterium | reverse complement strand
ATTCACTGGTCACCGAAGTGACCGGCGAACTAGTTGCAAGCACCGCAAGGAGCGGCACAAGTTGGTCCGCAAGGAGCGGCACAGGTTGGAGCGGCGTTGCAGCCGTTTCCACAGCCGTTTCCGCAAGGAGCGGCACACGTTGGTGCACAGCAGCTAGGAGCAGCTGCACAGCAGCAGCTCTTGTTGCTACGCAGCCGGGGCAGGCGGATCTTCTTCAGCATTCCGCCGAAGTTGAGTCCACGACGGCTGTTGCAGCAAGAAGGAGCACAGCAGTCAACAGGAGCTGGAGCACAGCAAGCAGCGGCTGGAGCACAGCAGCTAGGAGCAGCACCGCAGCCATTGCCGCAAGGAGCGGCACAGGTTGGTCCGACCGAACCGCATGCGTCGCCGCAAGGCGCTGCACACGAAGGAGCCGAATCACAGCAGGAGTGCCGGTGCAGCTTGAACAAGCCAGCGTTCGCAACGCTTGAACCAGCAACGATCAACAGGGCAGCAGTCAGAGTCGTCCACTTCATCTTGAAATCTCCAAAGTTCCCGGGGTTACGAGGTGAGATACCGTTGAGGTCGAGTCGTCAGTGACTTCCTCAGTTCGGCTCCCACTCGCTACGACAGTGTGTGGTGGGTCCACCTACACATTTTTTCGGCCAATGCGTCGCGAGTCCTCAGCCGACTGGCCGCAATCGGCAGAAATCTCCCGAGAGCCCGTTCAACGAATGGGTCCAGCAGACTCTATGGGTTGTGCGGGTTCTGCCAGGAGACGAACCAAGGCGAGAAATCCTCGCTCAGAGGCCACGCAGACAGTCTGTAAGAGACTCCCTCCTGAGCCACATCCTCTATTCCAGAAACACCTTATGGTAAGATATCGGAGATTGCGACCATTCGCCCACTGTCCATCACACGAGGACCGTCGACAAATTTTCCACATCAGGCAAACTTTCCGCCCCCCGCAGCATCCCGACAATTCGCATGCGGGACTCGCCACGACAAGTGGTTGTCACTCTCTCAAAATTCATTTCCTGTTTACGTTTGACGACAGGTTCAGTCTCGGTAGCATCACCCTCACTGAGTGTTTGCTTCCGGACACGCCGTTCCCGGTGTTGTCCTCCGTCTGTCCAACAATCTCTACACACCGGATTTCCCGCCACTGGCCTGTCTCAAAGGCCAGACTCGCGGGTTGCTGACCGGCTTGTCCTCACACAATCGAGCACCATTCCAGCTGGGCCGTCACAGCTGGATGTGGGTGGTGTTTTGGGTGTGAGTATGGGCCGTTAGTCGGGACCATTAGGGTCTCGGTCTCGCGGAGGGTGTGTACCGAGGGTCGCAAGATGCAGCCCGAGAATCAGGGTGGTGAACTTGAACGTCTACA
>JAYSUV010000476.1:0-10674 GCA_043718945.1 Planctomycetota bacterium | reverse complement strand
AACGACTCCCAGCGGGTGGAAGTCGTCTCCGAGCAACCGCTCGTCGATGCCGAGCGCATCCTCCGCAGCTTTGCCGAGCGGGCCTTTCGGCGACCCGTCACCGACGCCGACATCCAGCCATTCGTCCAACTCGTCGAGGCCAAGCTGGGCGAGCAACGCTCGTTCGAGCAAGCCGTTCGCGTGGGTCTGACGGCGATCCTGGTCTCGCCGGAGTTTCTGTTCCTCCGCGAGGAGCCGGGGCCACTGGATGACTACGCCCTCGCCAGCCGGTTGTCGTATTTCCTGTGGAGCACGATGCCGGATCAGGAGTTGCTGGACCTGGCGGAAAACAGTAACCCGACGCGTAAGCGAGGGGCTGCGACCAGCGACTCGGAAGTTGAATCGACTCCGTCCTCGCTGACGCGTCGGGTTGCTTTGTCCGATCCCGAGACGCTCCACCACCAAGTCGAACGCCTGCTCCAGCACACCCACGCCGAGCAGTTCACCCACAACTTCGCTGGCCAGTGGCTCGGCCTCCGCGACATCGACTTCACCGAGCCGAGCCATCAGCTGTACCCCGAATTTGACGACATGCTCAAAGTGTCGATGGTCCGCGAGACGGAGCTGTTCTTTGCAGAGGTACTGAAGGAGGACTTGAGCCTGGCGAATTTCGTCGCGTCCGATTTCACGATGCTCAACGCGCGGTTGGCGAAGCATTACGGCATTCCTGGCGTCGACGGCTATGCGTTTCGCAAGACCCCGCTGCCACCGGACAGCCATCGCGGCGGTGTCCTCACGATGGCCAGCGTACTGAAGGTCACCGCCAACGGGACCAGCACCTCGCCGGTGATGCGCGGGGCCTGGGTGCTGGACCGCATCCTCGGCCAGCCGCCGGAACCGCCCCCCGAGAACGTCGCCGCCCTCGAACCCGACATCCGCGGCGCGACAACGATTCGCGGGCAACTCGCCAAGCACCGCCAGATCGAATCATGCGCGAGCTGTCATGTGGACATCGATCCCCCCGGCTTCGCGCTGGAGAGTTTCGATGTCATCGGCGGCTGGCGAGACCACTACCGCACCAACATTTGGGCTCGCCATGTGGAAGAGGTCCGCATCGACGACCGCAAGATGCAGTATTATAAGGGCCTCAAGGTCGACCCCGCCGACACGCTGCCCGATGGTCGCCAGTTCGCCAACATCGACGAGTACAAGCAGCTGCTCCTGGCTGACAAAGACCAACTCGCCCGCGCCCTGACGATCAAGCTCCTGACCTACGCCACCGGTGCCGCCCCCACTGATGCCGATGGGCCGCAGATCGAGGCCCTCGTCGCCAAGGTCCGCGAGAAGAACTACGGGTTCCGCTCGCTGGTGCATGAGATTGTTCAGTCTCCGTTGTTTCTGAGGAAGTGACCAATGTCAGACGCAAATTACCAAATGAGATCACGCCGTCACTTCCTTCGCGCCGCGGGCGTGACGATGGCTTTGCCATTGCTGGATGCTCTATTGCCACGCCTGCGCGCGGGCGACAAGACCGCTCTGCCGCCGCGACGCATGGTCTCCATCTGCACTCCACTGAGCGTGCATCCGCCGTTCTTCTTCCCCGAGAAGCCGGGCAAAGACTACGAGATGTCCCCGTACCTCGAACCGCTCCAAGTCCTGCGCAAGGACTTCACCGTCATCTCCGGACTGTCGCATCCGGATGTCGGGTCGAGTCACGATTCGATCTTCAGCTTCTTGACGGGGGCACCGCATCCGGAAGTCCGGGCCGGGTTCCGCAACAGCATTTCGCTGGACCAGTTCGCCGCCGAGCACATCGGGGAACAGACGCGCGTGCCGAGTCTGTCGCTGTCCGCCGAGGGATTCGGTCTGTCGTGGACTCGTAGCGGGGCGCTCGTGCCACCCGATCTGTATCCGGCAACGGTCTTCGCCCGGCTGTTTCTGGAGGGGCGGCCCGACGAAGTCCAGGCTCAAGCGAGGCGTCTGCGGGACGGCCAGAGCATCCTCGACACCGTCCGCGACCAGGCCCTGCGGATGCAGCCGCAGCTCGGCACGCGCGATCGCGAGAAGGTCGACGAATACTTCACCAGCGTCCGCGAACTCGAACAACGCATGGTCACCGCCGAAGAGTGGTCCAAGAAGCCCAAGCCGCAGGTCGATGCCAAGCCGCCGCAGAACAACATGAACTCGGCGGACCTGATCGGTAAGACGCGGCTGTTGCTGGATCTGACGCACCTCGCGCTGCAAACCGATTCGACCCGGCTGGTCAGCATGTTGCTGCTCGGCACCAGCCTCGTGCCGCCGATCGCGGGCGTATCGCTGGGCCATCACGACCTGTCGCATCACGGCCAAGACCCGACCAAGATCGAGCAGCTCAAGAAGGTCGAATTGGAGAAGATGAAAGTCGTGCAGGAGTTCCTGGAGAAGCTGAAGC
Source organism: Planctomycetota bacterium (assembly GCA_043718945.1). Classification (GTDB taxonomy): domain Bacteria; phylum Planctomycetota; class Planctomycetia; order Planctomycetales; family Planctomycetaceae; genus TH-plancto1. The sequence continues at coordinate 8,264 of JAYSUV010000476.1, read as the reverse complement.
AGACGGAAGAGCAAGGCGAAACGCTACTCGACCGCACGATGGTGTTCTTCAGCAGCAACCTCGGCAACGCGGGGACGCACTCGACCAAGAACCTGCCGGTGCTGTTCGCTGGCGGCGGATTCCAGCACGGCCAGCACCTCGCCTTCGATCCGGCAAACGGCCCCCCGCTGAGCAACCTGTACCTCAGCATGCTGCAACGCCTCGGCATCGAGACCGACAAGTTCGCATCCAGCACCGGGACGCTGACCGGGTTGGAGTTCAGGCCTTAGCCGGCTCCGGAGCAGCCTAAAGGCTGGACTCCAACCCTCACCCCCACAGCCCGCGCAGGGTCTCCTTCTCCAGCACTCCCAGCGGAACTTCTGGCTGAACGGGTGGTCCTCGTTACCCGCGAATGGTCGCAGGGCTTGGTGGATGTGTTCGGGGCGGACGCGGAGCTCTTTCTCCGGATCAGTGGCGAGTGATTGCCGGTTGATCGGGGGTTTTGAAGAGAACGTCGAGTTCGGATTCCAGCGTCGCTGTGTGAACACCCCGGCTGGCGTCGAGGGCTCGCCACTCCATGAAACAGCCCCGGTGTCGACTCTCCGACACCGGGGCTGAATTGATTTGAGTCAGAAAGTCGTAGAACTACTTCTTCTCCAGTTCCTTCTTGATCGCCGCGACCACTTCGTCCGAGTCGGGTTCTACGCCGGTCTTGAAGCGGGCGACGACTTGGCCGTCGCGACCGATCAGGAACTTCTCGAAGTTCCAGCCGATCTTCCCGGCAAACTTCGGGTTGGTCTCAGCTCCCGTCAGGAACTTGTAGAGCGGAGAGGCCTTCTCACCATTGACATCGATCTTCGAGAACATGTCGAAGGTCACATTGTACTTCGAGGTACAGAACTTCTGGATCTCTTCCGCGCTGCCGGGTTCCTGCTGGCCGAACTGGTTGCAGGGGAAGCCCAACACCACGAGCCCGTCATCCTTGAAAGTCTTCTGCAGATCCTGCAGCGGGGCGTACTGCGGCGTCGCTCCACATTGGCTGGCCACGTTGACGACCAGCATGACCTTGCCCTGGTACGTCTTGGCCAGATCGACATCTTTGCCGTCCAGACTCTTGACGGTGAAATTCAGTGCAGCGGGCACGGCGGCCTCCTTCTTCACAGGCTCTTTCTTTTCGTCCGCAGTGGTGACGGAAGCGACACACGACAACAGCAACGCGGCAGCGACAAAACGCATCATGACGAGGAGTCCTCAAACGGGGGCGGGCCAGGGGGTGGGAAGGCTCGACGCGCGGCGAACCTCATCGGCGATTCTATCCATGTCGAGGTCCGGAACAAAATCGGAGCGGGATTACACCCTGCGGCTACTGGAGCGACTCAACCACTGCGATCGAGCCATCGTGGTTCTGGTCGAGCGATTGAAACTGCTCCCGCGTCCCCAGAAACTCGCGCCAGGAGACGCGCTGGTCCTGGTTCCGGTCCATCCGCTGGAACCAGACCGGCCCTTGTGTGCCAGCCTTTCGAGGGGGCACTTTCTGGGTGCGACTGCGCAGGAGAGGAGCGGCGGGCCGTTCGCGGCGCGTGGTTCCGAAACTCACCAACAGCGACAGCTCGCCGCTCAGTTCGGTGATCGCCAGACTGCCGTCGTGGTTCTGATCCAGCGTCTTCAGCTGCTCGGAACTGGACAGCATCTCCCAGCCCGATACGCCCTTGTTGCGGTCTTGATCCAGAGCATCAAACAGCGACTTCATCTCGCGCTGGACGGTCAGTTGAATCTGGCAATGCCCGGCCCGCTCGCGTAGCTCGTTGAACAGAGTGACCTCCTCGCGAGTGATCTGGGCATTGCCATTCACATCGGCCATGGCCGGGTCGGGGGCCAGTTCCGCATCCAGGACCGACACGAATTCCGCGAACTCCAGCGCGGACAGGTATTCGTTGTTGTCTCGATCTGCCCCGGCGAACTGCGACATCAACTCCTGCCGCTGCAGCTGGTCATAGATGGCCGTGTTGAAAAAGCGAGCGGAGAAGCGCAGGCCCTTCAGTGACACGGAACCCGATCGACGAGTCGCTGTCGTGTCGACCTCGCGACTGGCTGTCTCCCAGAGCACTTCGCCCCGGTTGCCTCCCCACTTGATACGCAGCTGTCCAGTGGTGGGAGGGGACTGCAACAGCTGCTCCAATTCGGAGGAATCGAGAACGCCATCCGCGTTCTTGTCCGACGCGGCCTCGATCCCCGCGATCCGCTGGAGAGACACGCCCGCTGTGCCGGGTAGACGGAAGCGGGCCTCGATCTCGCGCACGGCGATTGGGATGGAGTCCGCACTCTGAAGCAGTAAGAACGGCTCCGAATCGAAGGCAGCCGGGGCATTGGCGTCAGCTGCCAACCGCAACTCCGCCAGTTCACTGAGGGTGATCATTTCGTCATCGTCGAAGTCGCACCGCAACAGACGAGCGGAGCCGTGCCGCAGCTCCTCGGCGGTCAATCGCCCGTTCCGATCCTGATCGATCAGGGTGAACAGCACGCCCGCTCGGCGTGAGCCTCGATTGTCGACGACGATCCGCACCTCGGGGCCGAACGCGTGCGAGGCATAGGCCTGGCACTCGGCGAGGGAGAGTTTTTCATCAGCAGGCGTTGTGTCCGCAGACTTCCACGCATCACCCAAGAGCCGCAATCGTTGCTGATCCGCCGACCAGACGACGAGCCGTTTCGCCTCATCACCGACCAGAATGCCATCGTGGTCCAGATCGCGGGACTCAAACACTCGTCGGGCGAAATCCGCTCGCACGGCAGGAAGGTCGTAACCCTCCACTGGGAGGGCGATCCAGTCCACCCCCTCGGGCAAGAACACGAGCAGGCGTCCCACCGGTGAGGCCGCCTCAGCTGTGGAGACATTGCCTGCGAAACAGACCGCAGCAAAGGAACCGACACGGAGGAGCAATCCCCAACTGACACCCCTGCGGGTCGAGTCCATCATCTCCCTCTCCCATCGCATCGGATTCGAATCATCCCCAGCGTTTAGCATACGGGGGCAGTGATTCGGTCGACCAGCCTGTGGGTGGAATACGATCCGACTCCGAGTACGTGATCTGACCAGATGAGGACCCCTCGGAAATCACCGTGACCGAGGAGGCGTCTCAGAAGGTGTATGACCTAGAACTCACTGACTGAAGTTCAGTCTCTGGTCGAAGTGTTCACAGAGGGAAGCCGCTGTACGTCACCCGTCGCTCAGTTCATTGTGCGAGTCGACTGTGAGGGTCTGCGGTCTCTTCCACAGAAGACCGTTTTTTTGAGCAAGCTTTTACCGGACATCCCCACTCGAACGAACCACAGGGGCCGGTCGGCGACGCACAAACAGCATCGCAAAGGCCCCGGCAGCTGCGGTCAGGATCATCCACAGCTTGGAATCCGATTGAGGTGTTGATGGCTCTTCGACTTCGACGGCGAAAATGTCGTCCGTTGTTTCCGTCAGGACACTCGGGATTAAAGGCTCAGCGGGAGGCAACGGGGTGACCAGTAACGGTTGCCGAATCGTCGCCACATCATTCAAGTCTTGAGTCCGCCAGTCCTCGGCGACTGCGAGAGGTTCCGAACTCGTCGGTTTCCGATCCTCGAACCTCTGGACCGCCTCATGAGTCGGGGCCTTCGCTGGGAAAGGAAGCGGCACATGTTCGTGGTTGGAAAAACCAGAGGTCATTTCAGCCACACCATCCTCCGATGGCAATGCACTCAACTTCGCCTGAACAACTTTGTCGGATGCCAAGCGACCATCTTTCGCGGATGCGAGACCGGGCGAGACCTCCTCTTCGGGATTCGTCAGCGTCTGTGGCTCGTTCGTGGTACTCTGCCACTCGGTCCGCGACTTCGGGAATTGATCGTTGAAACGAGAGCCGCGAGAGGAGGTTCCCGGCGAAATTCGCATGACTGGCTGCACGGGTGACTTCTTGTTGGTCACTGCCCAAGGTGTCTTGTTTGATTCTGCAGAGACAGTCTCTTCCTCCGATTTCGCCTGATTCGCGAATGGGGCATCCGGACGGATCCCGACACGGGTTGTCCGAGACGCAGGTTGAGCGGCTCTTGAAGTGTCTCCCTTCGTACTTGCGATTTGCACTTCTTCACTGCGGATTTTCATCAAGACGGATCGGACCATGTCGGCGGGCTGTTCCTCCCCTGCGGCAAAGAACAGATTCTCGCTGTCCGCGATGCGCTGGGCGAGTTGAGCCACGCGAAAGGCGGACCGGTGTTCTCCCTTATTCAAGAGCGACTTCGACTGTGTCAGCAGCGTGTGAATGCGAGCTTTCGCCTCGGCTTGTCGAGCCTCGTCCTCTGGCACTTGACTCGCTGCTGGTGATTTGGACTTTTGGGTCAAAGCCCTGCGCGGGGCTGGCTCGACAGTGGCTTCAGAACTCTCGATGTCCACGGGTGACTGCTTGGCAGCAGTTCTTGCGGTCGTGGTGGAACGAGCAACTGTCGGAGCTTTCTGAGACCAAGGATGTTCGCTGGTCCCGTCGAAGCTCGCTCGCCCGGGTCGCTGTTGGGAATTCTCGGTGCCAGAAGAGGACATTTGGATGTTCACTGTCGCCTCCTCCTCATTGAAGAGATCAGCTGTGGTGGGTTGACGCCGCGTACGGTCCAACAGTGGCTCGGCGGTCTCGATGACTCCTTCTTCATCATCCCCCGAAACGGTCTGAACTTGGCGGTCCGGGTCATCACCGGCCCAGTCCGCTGTTGCCAGATCAGCATCATCGAGAGAGGCCCGGCCAATTTCAGATTTTGCGGATGATTGTGACGCAAACTCAGGCGACTTTGCGGTCGTCTTCGAAGTCGTCCGTTCATCGATTGGCTGGGTGGCACGAGACTTCGAGGCGAGAAGTTCATTCGACTTCGCCCCATTCGTCTCCTGCTTCTTCCGCGCGGCGACGTCACGTTCTGCCTCGATTGCTTCCCGACCTGCGGATTCCGACAGGCTTGATGACAGATCACGCGATCCACTTGTGCATCCGCACAACGCGAACCCGGACAGGCACGTCATCGCCACCACGGAAAACCATCGATTTCGATCACGCATTGTTTTGCGCATGGACACGTCCCCCCAGACGTATAGACACTCAGTCTTCCCGTCGTATCGTCTCTGGGGGTCCGCTGACGTGAACTGATTCTGCTCGTTATGCCGATTTTATGACACCGACCTGCTGAAACGGTCGTACGCCTTACCAAGATGATACTTTGATCTCAAAACCGATACGGATCGATTCTTACTCATGTCAAGAACGTGTTCATTCACTGATGAGGGATCGTCACAAAAAAAGACGATTCAAAGGCTTTTTGCCTTCTCCAAAGGCGTCATCAACACTCCTCACCATTCACCCACACGTCATCCACCACTGGCCACCGACTTATCCACACTCTTTTCTCTCGATGATTTCCAGTAAACTCCACAGACTGTTACACTTGTGTCCGAATCCAATCCTCAGTTACTCGCTTTTTCTGCGACGTATACTGATACTGGTGATTCAATCTTCTTTGTTCTCCCGGAAGAACGATTCCCATGAAGCTCGTCTGTTCACGTCAACTCTTGGCCACTGCGTTAGCCACTGTCAGTGGAGTTGTTCCCACAAGAACCACCAAAGACATCCTGAAGAACATCAAGCTGATCGTCAACGATGGCGTCGCCACGCTGATCGGCACCGACCAGGAAGTCGGCATCCGCTACCAACTCCCGGAAATCCAGTCGAGTTCCCCCGGTGAGGTCTTGTTACCGACCCAAAGAGTCACCGCCATCCTTCGCGAACTTCAGGACGGCGAAGTCACAATCGAAGTGAATGAGCGTTCTCTCAAGATCAAGTCGGGCCAGAGTGAGTTCAAGCTCTCTGTTGAAGACCCGGCAGAGTTCCCTGAGGTGACCGCCTTCACCGAGAAGGACTACCACGTCATCGCTGGTTCTGTGCTGAAGCAGGGCATTCAGCGGACCATCTTCTCGACCGATGTGGAAAGCACCCGCTACGCCCTCGGTGGCGTGCTGATGGAACTCCGCAAGGACAGTGTTACTCTCGCAGCGACTGACAGCCGTCGTTTGGCTGTCTTCAAGGCCGCCGCCTCAGCCCAAGGCCGTGTCGCCGAAGAGGTCGTCGCCCCCGTGATCCCCGCCAAGGCGATGCAGCTGATCGAACGCAGCATCCAAAGTGGTGAGCAAGAGGTTCACATCGCTTTGCATGCAAACGACGTGCTGGTGCGGAGTGGCAACTCGACGATCTATGCCCGTCTGGTTGAAGGACGATTCCCGCGCTACCAGGACGTGATCCCGAATGACTACTCCCGCACGGTGTCATTTGTGGTGGGGCCGTTCCTGTCGGCAGTTCGTCAAGCGATGATCGTGACGAACGAAGACAGCAAGGGGGTCGACTTCGCCTTCGACTCTGGGGCGTTGACACTGAAGAGTTCGGCCAGTGATGTCGGGACATCCAATGTTCAGATCCCGATCAGCTTGGAAGGGGACGATGTCTCAGTGACGTTCGATCCGAAGTTCGTCGCCGAGTTCTTGCGAGTGCTGGAGTCCTCCAGCCAGGTGACTCTCAAGATGGTCGACGAGAACAGCGCCGCTGTCTTTATGGCGGACGAGAACTACACCTATGTGGTGATGCCGCTGGCTCGCGACTGAGGGGAAGTTGGAACACTAATCTCTAATGATCTTCACTGATGAAGAAGCCATCCTGAAGAGGGATTAGTGTTGATCAGTGGAAATTAGTGTTCCAAACATCCTCATGACATCATGATTGAGATCCCTTGTTCATGGATTGAGACATGAGACCTCCTCGTAAACCACCGGAACCTCTCTTCACTCCCCCCCCGATTCGCGAGGCGAAGAAGCTGGGAGACGTGTTGTCTCAGGTGATTGCGATGCGGGGCATTGGTCGCATCCGAGGCGATCGCCAGTTGGCGGATGCCTGGAAGAGTGTGACCGATCCGGAGGTCGCCGCTGGTTCGCGTCCGACGATCTTTAAAAATGGGGTCCTGCAAATTCTCGTGACGAGTTCCACGCTCCTGGGTGAACTCGTCAGCTTCCACAAGTCGGTGATCCTGGCCCGGCTGAAAGCGGAGTACCCCGACCTCAAGGTGCGTGACCTCAAGTTTAAGCTACAGAGTCGCGAATAAGGCTCTTATCATTCCCTCGACCAATCATCAGGCAGACATTGTGCCCGCCGAACCCGAAGCTGACATTCATCGCGTAGTCGATATCCGCCCGCACGGAAGCTGAGCCCGGCAGGTAGTTCAGATCGCACTCGGGGTCGGGGTTTTTGAGATTGATCGTCGGCGGTAGCTGTCGGTCCACAAGTGCCATGCAGCAGATGGCCATCTCTAACCCAGCGGCGGCACCGATCAAGTGACCCGACATACTCTTCGTAGAGCTAATCCGAAGTCGCTCAGTTGCGCCTCCAAAACCCGCTTTGAGTGCCAGCGTCTCGGCCGCATCGTTGAATTTTGTGCTGGTCCCGTGGGCATTCACATAAATGCGATCGGCAATCTCGTCGGGCAGGAGTCGGCTATTCTGGAGGCATTCAGCCACGGATCGACCCGCTTCACAGGCTCCGGGGTCAGGTTGGGTGATGTGGTAGGCATCTGAAGTAACGCCGCGACCCAGGAACTCGGCATAGGCTTTCGCTCCCCGCTGGCGGAGATGGCTTTCCGATTCGAAGATCAGGCAGCCCGCTCCCTCAGACATGATGAGGCCGCTGCGTTCCCGGTCGAAGGGGCGAACAGCTGCGGTGGGGTTCTCGTTGAAGCCTTTGGCCATCGCCCGCATGTTGATGAAAGACGCCATGCCGAGCCGGGTTAAGGACGCCTCGGTGCCCCCAGTGATCACCACATCGGCCTCGCCACAAGCGATCAATCGCGCCGCATCGATCATCGCGTGTCCACTCGAAGCACACGCACTACTCACCGTATAGGCTGGTCCTTTAAACCCCGTGGCGATGCAGATGTTCGCCGCCGCCGCATTAGGCATGAGCAGCGGGATCGTCATGGGGCTGACCTTGCGAGGTCCGCCTCTCAACAGGTTTTCCGTCTGCTCCTGAAGCGTCAGCAATCCGGCCAAACCGGCCCCGACGACCACAGCTCCGTTTCGGCCCAGTGAGTGCTCCGCTAAACCGGCATCGTCGAGGGCCTGCAAAGCTGCAGCGACGGCAAACAGCGAAGCTCGGTCCATTTTGCGAGCAGCGGTCCGCTCGTTGACTTCGACAATTTTCGGGTCGAAGTTGCGAACTTCCCCCCCGATCTTGACTTCGAGATCA
>JAYSUV010000475.1:0-3733 GCA_043718945.1 Planctomycetota bacterium | reverse complement strand
CCTTCGGCAGGTACTTGCCGAAGGAACAGCAAGTTCAACACTCTCCGCTGCGGGCCAGCGCAAGGAGGGGACTGTCCGTGGTCTACCAGCACGCGGGGTTACCGTCCACGCTGACACCGGAGCAGCTCCCGGTGGGTGAACGACGCATGTTGGACGAACGACAGCTCACGAAGTTCGTCGAAGAGTTGCAGCACTCCCACCCAACTGGTGTGGCGGCATCCGGGTCATCCCTTTAACGGAACGGATCTCACAACCCAGACATTCGGCTGTCCTGCGGGGCAGCCGCCCGACTGATTTTTTTAGCACTGCCACAACCGGGGGAGGAACCGTCGGCCATCGACAGCATCGCCCCAGGGGCGCTGCCCCTGGAACCGCGGGATTTTCTGAGGCATGGCTCCGGTGTCCGAAACGATGCCATCAGGATCTCTACGGAAAGGTCGGATCGGAAAACAACAGCAGCCCCTGCGAAGGTGTCCTGCACAAGAGTTGCGTGCGACTCGGCGGTCCCGCTATTCCTTGTTCGGTTGCGTCCCCGCAGAGCCGAACTCCGCTTCACCGGACAAAAAACAGAATACCAAACGCACGAGAACTTCGCCGCGACTTGACACCTTCAGAGGTAGCTATTGGCGATCCTCCCGCTTTATTGTTTTACATTGAACATTCCAGAACACCATGCTGCATTTACAGTTATTTCAGACAACTCCAACGACAATCTTTCTCGCACAGTCCCATGAATATGGTCATGTACGAGGTGAAATCCGAGATTGATTTCCAATCGAATTCACGGGTTTCGAACGCAGGACTCCCGGGGTGAAACGTTCGTCGGCGCGAAGTTGAACGGTCGCATCAATCCGTCGCCAATTCCGGCGCTGCAATGCTTGCGACGGCGGGTGAAGTTCCGACCAGCGGCCGACGTTCCTGATGGTGAACGCGTTTGGGGCCGTCGTCAGATGCTGGTGTCCCCAACAGTCGCGTCACGAGGGCGGTCCAGCCGGTCTGGTGGCTGGCACCGAGTCCGCGACCGTTTTCGCCGTGGAAGTATTCGTGGAACAGCACCAGCCCACGCCAATGCGGGTCATCGGCAAACGCCTGGCTTGTGCCATGACAGGGGCGATGGCCGTTCGCGTCCGGCAGAAATAGCGAGCCGAGACGCCGGCCCAGTTCCCGGGCGACCTGCTGCAGCGTCATCCATTGCCCCGATCCGGTCGGGCATTCGACCTGGAAGTCATCACCGTAGAAATGGTGGTAGCGTTCCAGGGCTTCGATCAGGAGATAGTTCACGGGAAACCAGATGGGGCCGCGCCAGTTCGAGTTCCCGCCGAACAGGCCCGTGCTGGATTCACCGGGAACGTATTCGACGCGATGTTCCTCGCCTCCGCACCAGAACGAGTACGGATAATCGGCGTGGATTCGGGACAGTGCCCGCACGCCGTGGGACGCGAGAAACTCGTTTTCATCGAGCACGTAGCGCAGCACACGTTCCAGCCGTTCCCGTGACGGGATCGCCAGCAACCGGTGGGAGTGTTTGCTGCCATCGGCGCGTTCTTTTTCCAAGTAGGAAATCTGTCTGGCCAGATCCTGCCGATGCTTGAGGAACCACTCCATGCGTTTGCGGAAGCCGGGCAGCTTGTGGAGCACGTCGTCTTCGAGAACCTCCACCGCGAACAGGGGGATGATGCCGACGATCGATCGAATCCTCAGTCGATGCGACTGACCGTTCGTCTGGAGTTGGTCGTAGTAGAAGCCGTCCACCTCGTCCCACAGACCAGTCCCTCCCAGGCAATTCATCGCGTCGGCAATGTGGACGAAGTGCTCGAAGAACTTGGAGGCGACGTCTTCATAGGAGGGATCTTCCTCGGCCAGTTCCAGCGCGATGGCGAGCATCGTCGTGCAATAGAACGCCATCCAGGCCGTGCCATCCGCCTGCTCCAAATGTCCGCCGGTCGGCAACGGTTTGGAACGATCGAACACGCCGATGTTGTCCAGCCCGAGGAAGCCTCCCGAAAACAGATGCTTCCCGGTCACGTCCTTGCGGTTGATCCACCAGGTGAAGTTGATGAGCAACTTTTGAAAGGCGCGGGCCAGAAAGTTGCGGTCGCGCCGATCCCGCGGCCCGGTCATTTTGTAGACGCGCCAGCAGGCCCAGGCATGCACGGGCGGGTTGACGTCCGAAAACCCGAACTCGTACGCCGGGATTTGGCCGTTGGGATGCATGTACCATTCGCGGAGCATCAGCAGCAGTTGCGACTTCGCAAACTCGGGATCGACGGTCGCCATCGGGATCATGTGGAAGGCAAGATCCCAGGCGGCGTACCACGGGTACTCCCACTTGTCGGGCATCGAAATGATGTCGCGATTGAACAGGTGCGGCCAATCGTGATTGCGGCCCTGCCGACGGCGGTCCGATGGGGCAGGCTGTTCGGGATCACCCTGCAACCACGGTTCGACCGCGTAGTGATAGAACTGCTTGCTCCAGAGCAGTCCCGCGTAGGCTTGTCGCGCCACATTCTGCTCTTCCGCTGTCGCCGTCGGTGGCAGCTTGGCGGCATAGAACTGATTCGCTTCGGAGATCCGCTCACTGAAGACGCGGTCGAATGGCTCGCCGAAAGGCGGGCCGTCGGGCAGATGTGCGGCGGTCAATCGCAGTCGAATCGTCACCTCACCCCGAGCCGGGATGGTGAGCACGTAATGGGGGGCTGCTTTTGTCCCACGACGTGTGGTGCTCACCGCAGCCAAGTCTCCCGCGATCACGTAGTCGTGAAAGGCGTCCTTGACCGGGTGCGAACCACTGACATCGCCGAACAGACGCGCGGTGTTGGTTTCGTTTTCGGTGAAGAGCATCGGTGGAGCACCGGACGACGGATGGTCTTCGCAGCAGAAGCGAAACCGACCCAGCGTGACATGGTCGGTCAGCAGTGAGCCGTCGTCCTGCAGGGCGATGACCGGCTTGAGTTCGCACCCTTCGTGTTCACAGCCCCACGACCAGGTGTTGCGGAACCAGAGCGTGGGCAACAGATGAATGGTGGCGGACTCACTGGCCCGGTTCGCCACCGTGATGCGAATCGGCACGTCATCCGGCGAGGCGTTGGCGTACTCGGCAAACACGTCGAAGTAACGGTTGTCGTCGAAGAGGCCCGTGTCGAGCAGTTCAAACTCGGGATCGAACCGGCCGCGGCGGGCGTTCTCCGCGACCAGCCGGGCATACGGGAACTCCGCCTGCGGGTACTTGTACAGCGCCTTCATGTACGAGTGCGTGGGGGTCGAGTCGAGATAGAAGTATTCCTCCTTCACGTCTTCGCCGTGGTTCCCCTCCGGACCCGTCAGGCCGAACAGACGCTCTTTCAGAATCGGATCGCGGCCGTTCCACAGTGCCAAGCCGAAGCAGAGTCGGCACTCGCGGTCGCAGATGCCCAGCAGTCCGTCCTCGCCCCAGCGATAGGCTCGGCTGCGGGCGTGATCGTGCGGAAAGTAGTTCCAACTGTCGCCATGTTCCGAGTAGTCCTCGCGCACTGTCCCCCACTGGCGTTCCGAGAGGTACGGCCCCCAGCGATGCCAGTTGGCGGCGCGCTCGTGAGACTGTTGCAGGCGGGCTTCTTCAGCGTTCATGGAGATCTCGTGGGATGGAAAGGGCGTGTGGATGATCCCAGCGCCATCGCCTGGTTGAATTGGGGATATTGGGTGCCACGGTCACGGAGCTTCGACGTGGCCGTGAGATTGGGAATCAGCCTTCACG
>JAYSUV010000474.1:0-1371 GCA_043718945.1 Planctomycetota bacterium | reverse complement strand
TCAGCCCCCGGATTCTGATCCGTTATCAAGAGAGTCCGGGGGCTGACGCCACCCGGCTCGCCTGATTCGTGGGACACAGCCACCTCACGTCCCCGGCTTGGCCATTTCCTTTTCCTTCTTCTTGGCTTCAAACTCGGCCACCCAGCGGGCCGGCTCTTCATCAAACGCCGCCTTGCAGCCGCTGCAGCAGACCCAATACGACTTGCCGCCGAAGCTCACCTGCGACGTGCCCAGCCCGCCGGAGATCACGCAGGTCTTTTCTTTATAGTCCGTATCACTGAGAGCGAATGAGGTGTCCTCCCGCTGGGTGCCGACCGTATCGACCAGTACGAACTTGCCGCCCTTCTTGCGTTCCACGGCCAGCAGGTAGCGATTGTTGTCCTGCTGATTCAGCGTCAGCTTCATGGCGTCCTTGGCGTCACCGACCTCCGCGAGTTCGAGTTTGAACTTGCGGTGAACTCGGCGGTCCTCTCCCTCGAATTCTTCCACAGGTGAGGTGAACTGACCTTCCAGGGTGCGGACCTGACCCTCTTTGTCATGAGCAATCATCTGGTAGACCTGTCGATCCGGAATGAAAGTCAGTCGAGCCTCGGTCACGTACAGGCTCTTCTCGGACTTCATCACCAGAGCGGGCTGCCCCTTCTCTGTTCGGAAATCCCACACCCACTTCGGCGCGTCGAGCGCCTTGAAGTTGCCCACTTCCTTCTTCGTCGTGCCCTTCCAACTGCCGAGAATGACTTGAATCCCGTCCATCGCCGCCACCACCAGCTTCCGCTGTTCGAGAGTATTGGCCACCGAAGGCTTCGAGGCTCCCTCGGACCCTGTCGAGGAAGTCGGCCCTGCGGACTTTTTCGGGCCGCTCAGCGAAATCGTCGGGAGCGGCTCCTCCATTACGGGGGCCGGGGCCGGAACCACCGGGGCGGTCTCAACCGCAACCGGCGTCGCAGTGACCACTGCGGGTGGAGTGACAGCGGGAGTCAACACCGTCGGTGCGGGAGCTGGATTGCTTCCACAACCAACAAAGCCCAACAGCCCGACAGCCAGAACCGCACACAGCTGGGTTGTTCGCATCACCTGTCCCTCCGAAGCATCACTGGTTTGAAACCATCAGGCTTTCAGGATACCAAGAATCGCTGCAAGATCGAAACACCAGCGATTCGTTTTGGGGACAGCGTCGCAAGCGATCGACCTGCGTGGTCCTCATGTGTGGACCAGAAAAGTCGGCAGCAACGAAATCCTGCCCCCTCTCCCCCACAATCGGCACGGCTTTCAGAGAGGACTCCACTGTGGGGAGAGGGCCGGGGTGGCCTGCTGAAACGGCCTTGTGTCTGTCGAGTGATCTGTAAACGGTCAACGATTCCCAGCCACCGC
>JAYSUV010000473.1:0-10702 GCA_043718945.1 Planctomycetota bacterium | reverse complement strand
GCGGGGCGGCGGTTGTTGCGGGTGTACGTTCAGGGGCAGTTGTCGGATGTGCCGCGCAAGAACTGTGAGGCGATCGCGCTGCGCATGAACCAGGCACCCGCAACAACCGCCGCCCCGCCACACTCGCGAAACACTGACGAAATTCCGCCAGAAAACCCATCAGCCGCCGCCCCAGGGCCATCAGTTCCGTCAAAGTCATCTGGCGATCCTCCGTGAGTCCGTGTGACTGTTTGCACACGGAGGATCGCCTCTTTCTCAATTTGCCGAAACGCCAGTCTGGAACCCGCTTTGCAAGCCAAAGTGGCGCTGTCTACTTAGGCCTGCACAGCGAGCCAGCCAGGCGGGAGTCACCTCGCAGGACAGGTCGCGCTCGAACTCTTCCAGAGCTCGAGCGAAACTGGCTGGAATGTCATGCGGCTCGACCGGAACACGGATATCGCGAGAGAACCCGACCAGCCCCACGGTGTTCCCCGCAGCGTCGAGAATCGGCAACTTCGTGGTCAGGCACCAGACCGGAGCGTTCGGGCGGTGCCAGTGCATTTCCAGGTGATCGAGGATTGGTCGCCCGGTCCGCAATACACGCGCGTCCTGCTCGGTCGGAATCCGCCCCAGATCGCCGGGGCAGATGTCACGCGGGCACTTGCCGATGACCTGCGACTTACTCTTCAAGCCGTGTCGCTCCAGCAACGAATCGTTCACAGCCACATACCGGCCCTGGCCGTCTTTTACGAAGAACGCCACATCTGGGGAACGATCGAACAGTTGCTCCAGCAGTCCGATTTCCAGCTGCGAAACGGGCGAAGCCGTGAGGTATGGGGCCGAAGTTGTGCGCGGATTCACGATAAGGAGTGCTTCTGAGCCAAGAGGGCAGCCATCGTGGAGAGTACAATCATGCAAGCAATGCTCTGCGTCCAGAGCTATGCGTCTTGTGATCGTATCAGAGGAGTGATCTCCCATGAAGTCGATCGTGAATCCACTCGCTCCAGGAGCCAACAATGCTGACCCGCTCATGGATGATATGGTTGCTGGGATGCAATCTGCTGCTGGCAGGCCTGCTGAGTGCCTCGGCCCACATGAGCGCTGAGGGTTCCCTGCCCGATTTCACGGCAGGCGACAAGATTCCCCAAGATGCTCGCCATGACTGGAATCTGGGTGTGACCGGGGCTCGCGGGTGGATATATTGTGACAAGCTGGTGACGAGCGACGCCCGCCAGATTGCGATCACTCAGGTCGAGCAGGGGTCGCCTGCCGAAGGAGTCCTCGCCGTCGGCGATGTCCTGCACGGCGTCAATGGTCAGCGGTTCTCGTACGACCCACGCACCGAGTTCGGCAAGGCTCTCACAGCTGCCGAGACCGAGGCTGGCGGCGGAAAGCTGCAACTCACTCGCTGGCGAGCGGGCAAGAGGGAGGATGTCATCCTCAAGCTCCCCGTTCAGGGCAGCTACAGTGCCACAGCCCCGTACGACTGTCCCAAGTCAAAGCGGATTCTGGAACAAGGGTGCCGGGCACTTGCGGCCCGAATGGCGGACCCCAAGTATCCCGACCAGGACCCAGTCACACGCTCCCTGAATGCACTCGCGCTGCTCGCGAGCGGTGATCCGGCGTACCTCCCGCTGGTGAAGAAGGAAGCGGAGTGGGCGGCGGACTACTCATCCGACTCCATGCAGACCTGGCACTACGGCTACGTCATCACACTGCTTTCAGAGTATGTCATCGCGACCGGTGACCAGTCGGTCATGCCGGGTCTGCGACGGCTCGCCCTGGAAGCTGCCGAGGGACAGAGTGCGGTCGGCTCGTGGGGCCATGGGTTCGCGCTGTCGAGCGGGAGACTGGGAGGGTACGGGATGATGAACTCTCCCGGGATACCACTCACGATCTCGCTCGTGCTGGCACGAGAAGCGGGTGTGAAGGCCCCGGAGGTGGACCAGGCGATCGAACGCAGCGCGAAGTTGCTGCGGTTCTACATCGGCAAGGGGGCCATCCCCTACGGCGACCATCACCCGTGGATCGAGAACCACGATGACAACGGCAAATGTGGGATGGCTGCGGTCCTGTTCAACCTGCTCGGCGAAGCGCAGGGCACCGAGTTCTTCTCGCGCATGAGCGTGGCCTCCCACGGATCGGAGCGTGACACGGGGCATACCGGGAACTTCTTCAACATCCTGTGGTCCATGCCAGGCGTCGCTCAGTCCGGGCCGCACGCCACGGGAGCCTGGATGCAGGAGTATGGGAGTTGGTACTTCGATCTGGCCCGGAAGTCAGACGGCTCTTTCCCGCATCAGGGCCCCCCGGAAAAGGACAACGACAGCTATGAGGGTTGGGACAGCTCCGGTGGCTATCTTCTCGCCTATGCGATGCCGCTGAAGAAGATCTCTCTCACCGGACGCCGCCCGAGCATCGTCCCGCAACTCGATGCTGTCGCCTCGGAATCACTCATTCAAGATGGCCGTGGATGGAGCAACAAAGACCGTCACAGCTTTTATGACTCGCTCAACGCTGACCAGATTCTGGATCGACTTGCCAGTTGGTCACCCATCGTTCGCGAACGAGCGTCGATCACTCTGGCCCGAGGCAAACAGGTACCCATCCCAGCTGTGATTGAGATGCTGGAATCGCCTTCGATCGAAGCCCGCTATGGAGCCTGTCAGGCTCTGATCGCCATGCGAGGGAAAGCCGCACCAGCTGTGGAGCCGCTGCGGAAGCTGCTGGGGCACAAAGACCTTTGGCTCCGAATCAAAGCCGCCGAGGCTCTGGCCAGCATTGGCAAACCCGCCAATCACGCGGTGCCCGAACTGCTGGAGTTGCTGGCAAAAGTTGACCCGGAGAACGACCCGCGCGGGATGCAGCAGCGGTATCTTGCCTTCGCCTTGTTTGATGATGACGGGATGCTCAGTCGATCGCTGGAGGGAGTGGATTCCGAGGCGCTCTACCAGGCCGTCCGGGCCGGGCTCAAGAATCAGGACGGTCGCGCACGCAGCAGCATCGGGTCCGTGTATCGCAATCTCTCCTCGGAGAGGATCAAGCCCCTGCTGCCCGCGATCCACCACGCGATTGTCGAACCGGCTCCCAGCGGGGAGATGTTTGCCGACTCGATCCGCGTCGAGGGACTGCGACTGCTGGCGAAACACCGGATCGAAGAAGGGATCAGTGCCTGCGTCCAGTACACCCGCGATCAGAATCCCTGGGACAGCCAGGAGCGAACCCCTGAGTTAATGAAAGTCCTGCTCAGCTACGGAACCCACGCCAAGACGGTGATTCCGGAACTAAAGAAGCTCGCAGTCTACTTTGAGAAGGACGAACCGAACTTTCCCAGAGAGCTGATGCGTATGAAGGCCAACTCTGTCCGCGAGACGATCGAGGCGATTGAAGCCTCGACAGAGACGCCCGAACTGATTCGCCTTCCCTAGGTGCGGACTTGCTCCTGTTCCGCCATCATCATCCATCCATTCCGCAGGAACGTCCCTCATGAAGATTGCCCGTATCTTTGCTCACCGTGTTGAGCTGCCGCTCGTCGAAGGCTCCTACAAATGGTCCGGCGGGAAATCGGTGTCGGTGTTCGACAGCACGATTGTCGGTGTGGAGACCGACTGCGGTTTGGTCGGTTACGGAGAGGTCTGCCCGCTGGGGCCGTTCTATCTGCCGGCTTATGCCGAAGGGGTACGAGCCGGACTGCGTGAACTCGGGCCGCATCTGATCGGCGATGATCCTCGCGAACTGTCGAAGCTCAACCATCGGATGGACGCAGCCCTGAAGGGACATCCGTATGTGAAATCCGGAATCGATATCGCCTGCTGGGATCTCCTGGGCCAGGCGACGGGGCTGCCCGTCTGTGTGCTGATGGGCGGCCGCTTTGGTGAGAGCATCCGGCTCTACCGGGCCATTTCTCAAGTGGCTCCCGATGAGATGGCCAAGAACGTTAAAGGCTACCTCGACCAGGGCTACACACGGTTCCAGCTCAAGGTCGGCGGCGACCCCGATACCGACATCGAGCGGATTCGGGCCGTGCGAGCGATGTTGCTTCCGAGCGACCGGCTGGTCGCTGATGCCAATACCGGCTGGACACAGCACGAGGCCATGCGCGTTGTCCGGGGAGTGCAGGATGTCGATGTCTACATCGAACAGCCGTGTCTGACTTACGAGGAGTGTCTCGCCGTGCGGCGCAACACCAGCCACCCGTTCGTGCTGGACGAGAACATCGACTCGCTCGACATGCTGCTGCGAGGTAAAGCGGACTTGGCGATGGATGTGGTCAATCTGAAGATCAGCAAGCTCGGCGGCCTGACCAAGACCAAGCAGGCCCGCGATCTGTGCGTCTCGATGGGGATCGCGATGACGCTCGAAGACAGTTGGGGCGGCGACATCACAACGGCGGCGATCGCGCATCTCGCGCACAGCACGCCCGAAGAGTATCGCTTCACCAGCACCGATTTCAACAGCTACGTCACCGTCAGCACTGCCACTGGATCGCCACAGCGAGAGAATGGCTTCATGCGTGCGTCCACAGCGCCGGGACTCGGAGTGGTTCCTCGTCGTGAAGTCATCGGACCGCGTGTGGTCGAGGTCTGCTAGCGGACATGGTCTCATCGTCGCCTTTTACTTCGCAAAAGATCGCTCTTTCGCGGAGCGAAAGGCAATGATCAGCTCTTCCATCGTCATCAAGTTTGTTCCATCCCTGGCGAGTTCCACGATTCGATTGAGATGCTTCACCATGCGATTCATATGTCTCTTGATTCTGTTCCTGCTGGCGAGTTCCCCGATGAGTGCTGAAGAGAGATCCGTCGACCCATCTCTGCTCACCGTCGAGCGTCTATTCGGCTCGAAAGAGTTCGACATCGAGACACTCCCCGAGCTGCGCTGGAGCAAGCGGTCAGCAGCGTATTTTACACTCGATAAGGCGTCAGACGGCTCCGGGCAAGACTTGGTGCGGACCGATCTCGCGACGGGAGCGAAAGAGGTCATTGTTCCTGCATCGGCATTCCTCCCCAAGGATGCGAAGGCATCCCTGAAGGTCGATGCCTTCGAGTTCTCCGCCGATGAATCTCGGCTTCTCATCTACACCAACAGTCAGCGAGTCTGGCGGCAGAACACTCGGGGTGACTATTGGGTTCTCGATGTCCCGTCGAAGGAAATGCGTATGCTCGGCGGCGAGGCTGCGGCGGCGACACTGATGTTCGCCAAGTTTTCCCCCGATGGGTCACGCGTGGCTTATGTGCGAGAGAACAACCTCTACGTCCAAGACGTTCAGAGCCTCGCCATCACAGCCCTGACGACCGATGGTTCCAAGACGCTGATTAACGGAACTGCAGACTGGGTCAACGAAGAAGAACTCAGCCTGCGTGACTGCTATCGCTGGAGCCCCGATGGCAAACAGATCCTGTTCTGGCAGTTCGACACGACCGGCGTGCCCGAGTTTCACATGGTGGATAACGCAGCTGGGAACTCACCGCGTGTCACCACATTCGCGTACCCGAAGGTCGGAGAGAAGAACTCCTCGACCCGATTGGGAGTGATCTCTGCCAGCGGCGGCGCGGTGCGGTGGCTGAGCCTGCCGGGTGATCCGCGCGAGCATTACCTGCCGCATGCGGAGTGGACTCCCGATGGCTCGCAGATCCTGGTGCAGCAATTCAATAGACTACAGACGGAACTGAAAGCCTGGCTGTGGGGTCCAGGGAGTGTGGAGCCGAAATTGGTCATGACCGAGACCGATGCCGCCTGGCTGGAGAACGAGAACCCCGTCCGCTGGTTAGGTGGCGGCCAGAGCTTTCTCTGGTTGAGCGAACGCACCGGCTGGCGGCATGCCTACCGAGCCAGCATCGATGGCTCCCCCCTGGTTCCGATCACGCAGGGTGAGTTCGACGTGATCGAGTTCCGATCGATGGACGAACCCGGTGGATGGCTTTACTACAGTGCTTCGCCCGACAACTCGACGCAGCAGTATCTGTATCGCACCAAGCTGGACGGCACCGCCACGGAGCGTGTCTCCCCCGCGAATCACTCGGGCTCGCATCAGTACGACATCTCGCCGGATTCCCAGTGGGCAGTCCACTCCTGGTCCACGTTCACGACACCGCCGGTTGTGAGTCTGGTGCAGCTTAGTGATCATTCCGTGGTGCGGACTCTCACAGAGAACAAGGCCCTGCGCGACAAGCTGGCCACGCTGAAGCAGCCCGTGATCGAGTTCCTGCAAGTCGAGGGCAACAACGGCGTGAAGCTCAATGGTTGGAGCATCCAGCCCGCCCAGATCGATCCTGCTGCGAAACTCCCGCTCTTGATGCATGTCTATGGCGAGCCACATGGTCAGACCGTTCGCGATGCCTGGCAGGGCCCACGCGGGTTGTGGCACTGGATGCTGGCCCAGCAGGGCTTTGTTGTCGCGAGCATCGACAACCAGGGAACCAACGTTCCGCGCGGCCGAGCCTGGCGGAAGCTGGTCCATCGCCAGATCGGCATACTAGCTCCCGTCGAGCAGGCGGACGCGGTTCGTCAGCTGCTGGCTCGCTGGCCGTATGTCGATCGGACGCGTGTCGGCATCTGGGGCTGGAGTGGTGGCGGCAGCATGAGCCTCAACGCCATCTTCAAGTACCCGGACTTGTACCGGACAGCCATCGCCATCGCACCGGTGGCCGATCAGCGGCTCTACGACACGATCTATCAGGAACGCTACATGGGACTACCGAGTGATAACGCAGAGGGGTTTCGCGAAGGATCTCCACTGACTCACGCTCACAAGCTGCGGGGGAACCTCCTGCTGATTCACGGCACGGGCGATGACAATTGCCACTATCAGGCGACCGAACGGCTGGTTGATGAACTGGTCGCGAAGGGGAAGCACTTCACCGTGTTGCCCTATCCGAACCGGACCCACGCGGTGAAAGAGGGCGAAGGCACCGAGCGACATCTGTGGGGTACGATGGCCCGCTACTTCTATGACAACCTGCAGGCACCCCACGCCCCCGAGCCCGAACCGGCTCCACCCGTTCCGACGATTCGTCCCAAGCTGCAATTCATCAACGGGACTGACAGCCCGGTGGATATCTTCTGGCTGAAGACCGCGAATGAACGCATTCCGAACGGATCGGTTGAAGCGGGCAAAGACACAGTCATCACGACAACACTGGGCCATCGTTTTGCTGTCGTGAGTCGGAATGACAAGTCCGAATCGATCGTGACAAGTGAGGTACTGGTCCAGGCATTCCGCGTTGGCGGCGTCCCAAAGTTCTATACTCAGCAGGCTAGCGCGGAAGGCTTCCCCATCGTCGCCTCAGCGAACGTCAGCCCGTTCGCGCTCCAGGAAGCGGTCTACATCATCAACCGCATGCTGGCCAAGCGGCCCGATGTACGATCGGCGATGACCAAGAGCGGCGCACGGTTGAGCATCTTGGCGCACAACGAGTTCACAACCGACCAGCCGGAGTGGGCCTGGATGGTCAATACGCCGGAACCGGGGTTTGAGACCATTCCCGCTCGTGACTTTTGGGATGCCCGGGCCCGCGGCATGGGTGGCAGCGAGACCGATCCCTGTTGCTCATGTGCCGAAGAGAACTTGCTGGCTTACGAAGACGATCCTTACAGTTCCGAGAACATCTTGATCCACGAACTGGCCCACAACATTCACCTGCGCGGGATGAGCAACGTCGACCCGATGTTCGATACGCGGGTTCGCGCCGCCTATGACGCGGCGATGGCTGAAGGGCTGTGGAAAGGGAAGTACGCCTCCGTGAACCATCACGAATACTTCGCAGAAGGGGTTCAGTCCTGGTTTGATGACAATCGAGAGAACGATCATGACCACAATCATGTCAACACGCGGGCTGAGCTGAATGCGTATGACCCGCGACTGGCAGCCCTCTGCAAGGAGGTCTTTGGGGATACGGAGTTCCGGTATACCAAGCCGACCACGCGTCTCACCGGGCATCTCGAAGGGTATGATCCCTCGAAGGCCCCGAAGTTCGTATGGCCCGAGCGTCTCCACGACATAAAAATCAAGATTCGCGCAGCGGCTCAGCGCCGTAGCTCTCCCACCAAGGACGGAGAGCAAAAATCGGAGTGAATCATCAGACTCACTGTTCCCATCCGCTACTGTCTAACAAGCTCGAAACCCATCGGGAAGCAAACTCATGAACTCATCCATTTTTCAGGGCTGCATCCCAGCCCTGATGACGCCGTGCCATGCCGATCGCACCCCCAACTTCGCTGCACTGACCAAAAAGGCGCAAGCCTTAATGGCGGCTGGCATGCAGGGAGTCGTCTACTGCGGCTCCATGGGGGACTGGCCGCTTTTGACAGACGAGCAACGCCAGACTGGTGTTCGCCAACTGGCCGAAGCCGGTGTCCCCGTCATCGTCGGCACGGGGGCTCAGAACACCGCGCAAGCGGCGGCTCATGCAACTCATGCGCAGCGTGTGGGAGCGAAGGGGTTGATGGTCATTCCCCGCGTTCTGTCGCGAGGGACATCCCCGGCAGCTCAGCGCGCCCACTTCGCTCGCGTGCTGGGAGCGGCACCGAATCTGCCTGCCGTGATCTACAACAGCCCCTACTACGGGTTCGAGACGAAGGCCGATCTGTTCTTCGATCTGCGGCGCGAGTTTCCGAACCTCGTCGGCTTCAAAGAGTTTGGCGGTGCGGATGCCCTGAGCTATGCGGCAGAACAGATCACACATGCCGATCGCTACGTGCTGCTGATGGCGGGAGTGGATACGCAAGTGTGTCATGGCTTCATTCGCTGCGGCGCAGTCGGAGCGATTACCGGAATCGGGAACTGTCTGCCGCGTGAGGTGCTGCACCTGGTCTCGCTCTGCCAGCGTGCTGCAGCCGGTGATGTCGATGCCCGGCGACTGGCCCGCGAGTTGGAGAATGCCCTGGCGGATCTCTCGCAGTTCGACGAAGGGCCCGACCTGGTGCTGTACTACAAGTACCTGCTGGTGCTGCTCGGCGACAAAGATTATGAGCTGCACTTCAACGAATCGGACCGACTCTCGCCGAGTCAGCAGCACTTCGCCGAGGCCCATCTGAAACTGTTCCAGCAGTGGTGGCACAACTGGCCCGGCAAGTCGTATCACAGCTGATCGCCTCCGAGGACGCCGCTTGGAATCAGTATTCGAGTCCCAGGATGACGATGTGGAATCAACCAATGGGTGGATCACCGATGCAGACTTCCAATGGCCACCGATTCGGCTGGGTACTCATGGCGGCACTGATGGGGACCTTGTCGGTTCGCTCGGCCTCAGCTGATCCCGGTGAGCCAGCACTCCCCGGAAACCATCCACTGACACAGGCTCAGGCGGGAGAGTTGCTCATCTCCGAGCTACGCTGCGCGGCGTGCCACGGTGGAGCCGAGCGGGCCCTCTATTTAGCGAAGTCCGCTCCGGATCTGACCGAGGCCGGTGCGCGGATCTCGCCCGAATACCTGCAACGATTTCTGGCTTCTCCATCGTCGGCCCATCCCGGAACCACGATGCCGGACGTGCTGGCGTCGCGACCCAAAGCGGAGCGGCCCGCGATCGCGGAGGCACTCACCCACTTTCTGGTCGCGCAGTTGAAGCCGACCTTTCATGCTGAAGCAGCTGTCCCGGCGGATCTCCCGGACGGGAAGGAACTTTTTCACACGGTCGGCTGTGTGGCCTGCCATGGTCCGCGAGAAGTCGTGGTTGAGGCACCAGTCGAGAAGCGAAACGATGAGGACGATGAAGACCGGCCCGTCGTCCAGAAGAAGATCTTCAAACCAACCGCCATCAACCTCGGGCACATTGCGGCCAAGTACAGTGCGAAGTCTCTCAGTGAGTTCCTGTTTCAGCCGCTGAAGATCAGAAGTTCGGGTCGCATGCCAGACATGAAACTGACCCCTGCCGAGTCGCATGCGATTGCCCGCTACCTGATCGGCGAGCAGTCACAAGCACCCGCAGTTCTTGTTCCTCAAGAATCACTGGTCGCGAAGGGCAAGCAGCACTTCCAGGAGCTGAACTGTGCAGCGTGTCATGCGCTCAGCGGTATCCCGGCAGTTGCTCCGGTGATGTCGTTAAAGGGCGCTGACCTGACGCGAGGCTGCTTGTCCAAGACCAATGGCCGCAGCCCCCAGTTCCACCTTGCCGAAGCACAGGTCGAGGCGATCGTCGCCGCACTCCGCGATGAGCCCCAGGCTGACTCGGACCAAGTGGTCGTGGCGAAAACGCTGACCTCGTTTCGCTGTATTGCCTGTCATATTCGCGATGACTTTGGCGGCGTTCCCGAAGAGTACAGTCCGTTCTTTGCCACCAGCGAGTTGAAGATGGGAGACGATGGTCGCATCCCACCGCCGCTCACGCTGCTCGGGGCCAAGCTGCAACCAGCGTGGTTGAAGAAGGTGCTGTTCGACGGCGAAAGTGTCCGGCCGTACATGGCGACGCGCATGCCGCAGTACGGCACGGCCAATCTAGGTCATCTGCCGGAGGTGTTCGCTCGACTGGATGTGCTGGAGAGTGTGGAGATGAACATCCCCAACCCGGAGAGTGACACCGACAGTGAGCGTGAACGCGAGCGGACTCTTCGCAAGGCCGGTCATGAGTTGCTCGGCGATAAAGGGCTGGGCTGTATCAACTGTCATAACTTCAACGGCAAGCCCGCCCCGGTCAACAAGGGGATTGACCTGATGACCAGCTATCAGCGGCTTCAGCCGGGATGGTTCAGCCGCTTCTCCCGCAACCCCGCTGCCTTCCGACCACGGATC
>JAYSUV010000472.1:0-10740 GCA_043718945.1 Planctomycetota bacterium | reverse complement strand
GGGAACCGGCGGCTAGCGCCGTGCCGCTCATGGGCTTGGTGGCCATGCTGCTGGTCGCGCTTTCAACTCTCGTCCGCGCTGCGGACCCGGTTCCGGCGAATCCGAAGGACGATCTGAGCCTGCAACAGCAGCAGATTCGCCGGGATTATGAGCGGTTCGAACGCTCGCTGCTCGAGGCGGCGGAGAGCTTGCGGCGGAAGGAGCCGGAGCAGTCCGACATCCTCGACCGCGCCCGCGAGAAGAGCCAGGAGCAGGCTCTGCTGGGCGAGATGGAAAAAATCTCCATCGAACTGAAACAGAACCAGACGGGGGCAGCGTCAGACCGGCAGCGGCAGGTCATCGAGCGGATGGAGGAAATTCTCCAACTGCTGCAAAGCGAAGACGAACGCGATCGGTTGCAGCGCGAGATGGAACGAATTCAGGACCTGCTCAAAGACACGAACCGCGTGATCGGCAAGCAACGCGATGCGAAGGCGACCAACCAGAAGGGCGGCGATCCGAAGCAGGCGGAGGACGAACAAAAGAAGGCCGCTGAGGAAGCGAAGAAGCTCGCGAATAAGATCGACAAGCAGGACAAGTCTCGGAAAGGGCAGTCCAAGCCCTCGGATGCCACGCCGTCTGACCCGAAGGACACCCCGAGTGGTGATCCGATGGAGGACGATCCGAAAGATCCCAAGGATGGGGACAAACCGAAGGAGGGCGATCCACCCAAGCCGGGTGACGACCAGCCGAAGGATCCGAAAGATCCGAAAGACGGCAGCTCGATGCCGCCGTCCGACTCGGAGGGGAAACCCAAACCCGGCGACTCCAAGCCGATGCCCGGGAAGCCGATGCCGGGGAAGGATTCGCCTCCATCACCTCCAATGCCGGGCAGTCCGATGCCCCCCATGCCGGGTAGCCCCATGCCACCGATGCCCGGTCAGCCCATGCCGTCCTCGCCCATGGACCCTATGCCGCCTCAAGATCAACCCCCTCCCGAAGACCAGCCAACCGAGGGCCGCAAGGATCTGCAAGAGGCTCAAGACTCCATGCAGAAGGCCATCGAAGACCTCGAAAAGAAGAGCCGCGAATCTGCTGGCGAGGAGCAGGAACGGGCTCTGAAGAAGCTGGAAGAGCTGAAGGCCAAGCTCGAAGAAATCCTGCGACAACGTCGCGAGGAGGAAAAGGAGCTGTACTTGGCCATGCTGGAAATCCGATTTCAGAAGATGCTGCGGGTGCAATTGCAGATCAATGCGGAGACAACTCGCCTCGAAAAGATCCCGGAGAAGGAACGCAACCCCGCTCACTTCGACAAGTGCAGCGAAGCCGCCCGGCAGCAGCGAGAGAACTCCACCGATGCTGACAAGACCCTCGTCCTACTCAAGGAAGAGGGGTCATCGGTCGCCTTTCCCGAGGCGGTCGAGCAGATGCGGAACAACATGGAGTTAGTCGCCACCCGCTTGACCCGCGCGGACACCGGGGACACAACTCAGCTGTTGGAACAGCTCATCGTCGAAACGCTGGAAGAGATCACGCTGGCCCTGCAAAAGGAAATGGAGACCCAGCGGCAGAAGAAGCAGCAGGGGCAAAAGAAGCCGCAACAGGGCCAGCCGCAGGACCAGTCGCTCGTGAACCAGTTGGCCGAACTGAAGATGATCCGCTCACTCCAGAACCAGGTGAACCGCATCACCAAGCAGATCGGCGTCCAGATCGACGGCGAACAGACCGGCGATCCCGATCAGCGAAAACTGACCGAAGACCTGTCCAAACGTCAACAGCGGATCCAGTCCGCGACGTATGATTTGTCGACGGGACGGAACAAGTGAGGCAGAGGTTGAGGGTTGAGCGTGGGACGGGCACATTTGCCCGTCCGTGCTGCATTCCGACGCCGTCGAACACTGGGTGTCGTCTTTCGCTCCGAGGAAGTCCGTTTTCCGGGGAGCCAAGGTGACCGGGTCTGAAGGCTTTGCGAAAGCCCCTGTCCGCGAGCGGGGGTCACTCACTCCGCAGGGCCATGCGCAAAGCCTCCTGACCCTGCCACCCGATGTCAGTTCTCAGTAGGATGGGCAATCCTGCCCGTCCCCGCCGACCAGTTGTCCCGCTGGATAGGGACACACACTCCGCCGCAACTCATCGTCCAACACTCTCGCAGACCGTGGCCGCGACCAGAACAATGGGGACCCACCCGTGATCTCGATCCTTCGCCTGTGTTCCGTTCTTCTTGCCAGCGCAAGCTGCCTGCTGAGCGTCCGCCCGGCCTGTGCAGCGAGTACGGTCTACGCTCCCTCAACTGTGGCGCAATGCCGAGATCAGGTTCAGACCTGGATGACGAAACGCGCCGTCCCGCAGGACAAGGCCACTGCGATCCTTGATGCGACGATCGGCTCCCTCGCCGAAACCGCGTCGATCAACCTCCGCTTCGAGGCCGTCATCGCAGCCTTTGCCCGCGCGGACTCTGAAACTCAATTGCTGGTCGAGGCCATCTCCGCCGTGAATGAGTCGACGACCGTCGAAGAGTCGGCCCTGCAATCGCACCACGACGAGCCGTTCTACCTGCACAACTTGCGACTGCTCTATGCCCGGGCGCTCACCGGTTGGAACCGCTATGACGAGGCTCTGGAGGTCTACTCTGAGATCGACCCACAGTATGTCGTCGATCCCGCCGGAGCTCTGTTCCACCGAGCCGTGTGCGAGACCGCTCTGCTCCAGAAAGAGGCCGCGCTGACCTCGCTCGACCGCCTGCTCCACGAGACCGAGCAGACACCGGCCCGGTATGTGACGCTGGCCGAACTGATGCAAGTCGACCTGGATAAGCTGGAGGAGAAGTCGCTCGACGAAGTCTCGCGCCAGATGGACGATGTACGGAGGCGACTCGGCTTGGGACACGCCGGGCAAAAGGTCCAGCGGGTGGAAGAGAAGATCATTACCACGCTGGATGAGCTGATTAAGAAAGCCGAGCAACAGCAGGGCGGCGGTGGCGGCGGTGGTGGGCGAGGCACGCCTCAGAGCGGGAAGCCGAATGCCGCCCCAGAGTCGTACCTCGGCGAGGGCAAAGAGGGCGAAGGGGAAGTCGACCCCAAGAACGCCGGTCACAAAGACCGCTGGGGCAACCTCCCCGAAAAGGCCCAGGCCGCCGCCAAGAACATGCTCGACCAAAAGTACCCCGCCCACTACCGGCAGGCGATCGAGCAGTACCTCAAAAAGATCGCCGAACGCGAGGCCCCACCGGCTCCGTGATGTCCCCGTAGCGACATGCGCCAGAACGTGGGCGAGTGCTTTCGCCAGTCGACGGCCTCCTCATTCAGGCACCCGACGCGTCAGTTCGTATTCAGCACTCAAGAAGTGAAGGTTGGCAACTCATGAAAACCCAGATTACCTACTGGAAGGAACGAGATGGCAAGTATTTGGGCTATTTAAATTCTCATCCCGATCACTGGACGCAAGGTGAAGATTTGGATGATCTCAAGGGGCATCTGCGCGACCTCTACGAAATGTTCACTGCAGAAGACATTCCAGGCATCAAGACCGTCGAAGAGCTTGAAGTCGCATGAAACATCGTGATTTGGTCACTGAACTCGAACGTGCTGGTTGCGTCCTACTACGCAACGGTGCCAAGCATGACATCTACCACAATCCCGAGAGCGGAAAATCAGAGCCCGTGCCGAGACATCGCGAGATCAATGAGCTGCTCGCCAAGAAGATCTTGAAATCATTGGTGCCGGACGGCAGGTAAACCGGCACAATGCCACCTCGGTCCGCTTTCCCATGCGAATCCCGTTCGTGTACGCTGAGGAACGGGCCATCAAGCTCAGTGGACCTTGCCCAGGATTTGCCCATGACCGCTGTTCTCTCACGCATTGTTTGCCTCGTGTGCCTCTGTGAGGCAGCCACTCTCCACGCTGCCGACCAGAAACCCAACGTCCTGTTCATCGCCGTCGATGACATGAACAACAATCTGGGCTGCTATGGGCATCCGTTGATTCAGTCGCCGCACATTGACCGGCTGGCGAAGCGGGGGACGAAGTTTGAGCGGGCGTACTGCCAGTTCCCGCTTTGCTCGCCGAGCCGCACATCGCTGATGACCGGACTCAAGCCCGACACCACGCGGGTGTTCGACTTGCAGTACCACTTCCGCGATGAACTCCCCCAAGTGGTCACGCTGCCCCAGCTGTTCATGAACAATGGCTACTATGCCGCTCGCGTGGGGAAGATCTATCACTATGGGAACCCCGGCCAGATCGGGACCAGCGGGCTGGACGACCCAGCCTCGTGGAATGAGTTCTTCAACCCCAGTGGCCGCGATAAGGTGGAAGAGAAGCAGCTGACGAACCACACCCCCAAGCGCGGACTGGGAAGCTCATTGAGCTTCATGAAGGCCGAAGGGACCGATGAGGAGCAGACCGACGGGTTGGTGGCGACGAAGGTGATCGAGCTGATGGAGTCCCACCGCGACCAGCCGTTCTTCGTGGCCGCGGGGTTCTACCGCCCGCACTGTCCATACATCGCGCCGAAGAAGTATTTCGATCTGTACCCGCTGGAGCAGGTGCAGATGAAGTTCGGATCGCGAGACTACCTGACGCTGGTTCCGGAACCGGCGTTGGCCTCGACCAATCCTTGGCCGTGGTTCGGAGTGACGGAGGACCAGAGCCGCGAGGCGCTGCAAGCCTATTGGGCCACCATCAGCTTCGTCGATTCGCAAGTCGGTCGTCTGCTCGATGCGGTCGACAGATTGGGGATCGCGGACAACACCGTGATCGTGTTCTGGAGCGACCACGGGTATCACATTGGCGAGCACGGACTGTGGATGAAGCAGAGCCTGTTCGAGAACTCGGCCCGTGTGCCCATGATTATTGCGGCACCGGGGCAGAAGGCTCCGGGAGCTGCGTGTGGACGGACGGTCGAGTTGGTCGATCTGTACCCGACGCTGGCCGACCTCGCGGGACTCGCCCCGCCGGAGGGGCTATCGGGGAAAAGCCTGCGTCCACTGCTGGATGACCCGCGTGCGGCCTGGGACAAGCCCGCCTTCACCCAGGTCCAGCGCGGCGGCTTCCCCGGCCAATCGATCCGCACCGAACGCTACCGCTACACTGAGTGGGACTCGGGAGCCAAGGGGACCGAGCTGTACGACTATGACTCTGCCGAAGGAGAGACGAAGAACCGCGCCAATGATCCCGCCTTGGCGGAAACGGTCGCCAAGTTGAAAGCCCTCCTCCATGCGAACCACCCAAAGAAAGTGTCCGGGGGGAGTACTCAAAAGAAGCCGGGCAAGTGATGCGGTGACATCGACCCGATCCGGAATCGAGCGAGTGGGTGATGGACGCTGCCCCACCAGACATCCAAAGGAGTCTGGTCGCCGTTGTACGCAGGTTGTCACTCATCAGGCCCCGTGGGGGCCGAGGAGCGAGACCCTGCGTACAATGGCGACTACACTCTTCGGAAGTCTCATAGTACGCGAAGCCTAACGCTCGCCTTACCGGTTTGGCTCGGAGATCTCACGCAGGTATTGTGAGAGATCGAGCTGGACTTTTTGCAGCAGGTGCCAAGCTTCGGGGGGGACGGTCATGCGTTGACTCCCCTTGAGGGGGACGGGCTTCTGTTCCTCGCCGCTCTCCAGGATGTAGAGTACGTTGGCTCGCACAAACGAGAGTAAATCCGAGATCTGCACGGCTTGCAGTGGAGTCAGTCCCTCGGGCACCTCGGGGCGATGACCACCGAAGGGATCGCTCTGGGGTACCGGCTCTTGCGGGTAGGGCAGGTGGGTTCCCTCATCATCACCCGGCGGAAGGATGGAGACCCCGGAGTCGGAGATCTTCTTGGGCGGGGTATGGAGACCGGCCAGTTCCTCGGGGCTGCCGAAGACCATCAGACAGCGACCGAACAGAATCTGGTCGCCGAGTTGAAGTACCCGCATGCGAACTGGATGGCCGTTGACCCGCGTGCCGTTCGTGCTGTCGAGGTCGGTCATAATGACACGACCGGCATCGTCCTGGATCTTGGCGTGGAAGCGGCTGACGCGATCATCGTTGAGGCGGATGTCGTTATCTTCTTCTCGGCCGATGGAGATCGGCGTCAGCAGATCACAGTACAGGCGACCCGCCTCGAATCCATCGAGCACCTGAAACGTCACGGTAGCCATCGGAGTCCTGCAGTGAATTCAGGGCGCGGTTCAAGAAGCGGTATGCTTGGCGGTTCACGTCTGCCCATAGAATACCACCCCGGTGACCGAGCTTTCAACAAGCCAGCCATTCGGCCAGTTCGGGATCATCATACACGGAACAGAGCGCCGTCCCCACCTGCACAATCAAGTCGTGCCGAGCCACCGGCTTCTTGAGCACGGCGTGAGCATGGGCCGCGAGGGCTTGCCGCTTCAGGGCCTCAGTGAAGTCCGCTGTGATGAGGATGCAAGGGAGTTCCGCACGGAGCTGTTTGACCAGGATCAGTGCCTCAAGCCCGGTCAATTCGTGCATGTGCATGTCAAACAGGACGAGATCGATCGGATCATGTTCCACGACCTCGATCGCCTGCTCCGCACACTCGACCGCCAGTATTAAGAAATGCGGCTCCAGAATGATCTCCAGCGTCTCCCGAAAGCCGCGATCATCGTCGGCAATCAGAACCCGGTAGTCGCGACGCAGGGGAGTCCGTTTCATGCGAGTGGACAGTGGGAAGGGGAGGGGGGGGCAACCGGAAGTCACGGTAATGAAATTGCCCAGCATGGGAATTATCACACGCTGGCAGGGAAGTCAAATGGCAGAGATGCGATTGGACACTTTACCGCAGGGGTGACAGTGCCGTCGCCACTGGCAGCTCCGCGTTTTCGGACCGATCAGTGACAGTTGTCTCTTCGCTCGGTCCGGCGTCATCGGGGAGGAGTTCGAGCGACCGACGACCGGCCTCCGTTCCGTTGATCTTGACCACGATCAGGTAGGCCCCAGGAGCCAGCGACTCCTCCATCGGGAACCAGAAGTGTCCTCGCAGATTCTCGCGCGACACCACCTGCCACAGCCGCCGCAGGATCTGTTGCTGGTCATTGAGCAGGTGGACCTCCATGTACAGGTCTTCATGCGGAGGCAGCAAACTGCACTGGATGACGGCCTTTTCACCGTACTGGAACGCGGTCTTTCGATCGACCAGATTGTCGTTGAACATCACCGATCCGACATCCAGAGCGAACACCTTGTCGGAGACATGAATGCGTTGGTCGTTGCGCTGTAACTGCGCGAGTCGCTCCTCGCTGATCGGCTGGAGTGCGTAGCGTCCCTCGGGACGATGCTCACCGAACGGGTCCGAGGTGTGATCGATCCACACTCCCAGCCCGATCGCGCATCCCGCACACGCTGCCCAAGCGGGCAGGCTGGGGATCCGCCACCCCGACCGACCCGGCGGGGGTGACTCTGTGAGTGCGACCTCAGCCCGGAAGTCTCGACCGAACCAGTGGTGCCACCGCGCTAGCCAGGCGAGATGATCGCGTTCCTCATACCAAGCCAGGTAGATCGCGAAGTACACCATCGGAAACACAATCAGCCCCAGGGTCACCATTGTCATTAGATGGAAGAACAAGCCCAGGCAGAGCATCATCGTCCGGGCAGTTCCCTTCCACGACGTGAACAGGAACAGGATCTCCCACACAATGGTCACATACGACATCGTCAGGATCAAACCCGGATACTGAGACAGGTATTCACCCACGGGGTTAATCGCATTCACATTTGACAGCATCCAGAACCGCAGCTGATCTCCCGAGAAAAAGGCCGGAGTGTGCATCTTGGTCGCGGCGGCCCCCAGATAGACGACCCCGATCAGAATCTGCACCAATCGACGCGGCCAAGCGGGGCCAGTCTCTTTCCAATCGACGCCTCGCCCACGTGCCAGCCAGCGATCGACGGACCAGATCCGCCCGCAATCGGACAACGAAAGTAAGACGAGTACATGAGTGGCGATCACCACGAACTTGGTCATCGTGCTGATCAAATCCACCATCCCGAAATAGGGAATGAGCAGACCGGAGATCAACAGCGAGGTGCGGGTCCGCCAACCGACACTGGCGGAAATCAGCGACAGAATCAGCAGTGCGTACATGCCAGCTGCGACGGGTGCTGTCGGGATGGGAAGGAAGTCCGGTTGCCCATAGTTGTTCCAGATCGGTGCCGCAGCGCCAGACAATGAGTAGAGCTCGCGAACACGGAAGATCCGATGCAGAGTCGGGATCAGTAGCACCAGCGGCAACACGATTCGCACCAGCGCCAACCCGACGGGGCGTTCTTCAGTAAAGAAGAATGCATCCATTCGTGACCACAGGCTCGACACCAGAGCTGGCTGGGACAGTGAATTTGATTCGGGGCTCTGAGACATCTCGTTCACCTGTTGAAATTCATTCGAGGACGCGTTTCGTACCGTCGCGGTGATCGCGGCTGAAGGACTAAGGACACGGTCCAAAACAACTTCCCGATTCGTCGTCTTTCGCTCCGCGAAAGAACGTCCTTTCGCGGAGCGAAAGGCGACTGCTGTTTCCGACCAGTGCCTAATCCGGCGGATCCTGTGTGGTGGAGTGACTCACTTTTCTCGCTCTCTGCGGCGAGGAGAACTGTTCCTGCATCAGGAACGGTCGATTCGCGATGTCCCGTTGCAGGCGGGGATTGTCGGCCAGTGCCTGATGAGACAACCAGCCGGTCCAATCGAGATACCGCTCCCGAATGGTTCCATCAGCCGACAACAGCAACCGGGGGCGGAAGTAGCTCCGCTGCTCCCGGGGTTCTTCGTACCGACTCTCGTAGAGGGCGTCGGGCATGTTGTACTTCTTGGACCAAGCCTCCTCGACGAGGATCACTTCGGAGATCGGCTCATGGTCCGTATGGTCAAGGACGTGAGCTGCGATGGCCCCTGTGAAAGACGCCGAACCGTCATAGTCGTGACGGTTCGCCGACCCAAACGGAACGAACTCACCCCATGGCGGTGGCGTGACCTCGTAATACTGGCCACTCTCCCCTTGAGCAATGACATGGTGGCGAATCTCATAACCGCACCAGCCGCAGTACATATCCCACACCAGGAAATACATCCCGACATGAGCGGTCGACTTGTACCCCAGCGCGTGGCTGAACAGTCCGACTCCCAGCATCAACAGATACGTGCCAATGAATCCACAGGCCATCACTCGTCGCATGCTCTAGCCTCCTTGCCAGAGAAATCCTTCGTCACGATCCGCGTTATCCCTTAGAGTTCCTCAAGGAGTCAAGATGAACCCGCGATTCGGCCTGCGATGTTCCTTATTCCGGGGAAGCAGGCCAGCTCATCTGGAACAGAGTGTGCCCCTCCGCACGCCCCCATGTCAGCTGGCCGCCTTCGCCCTCAGCGGCTTGGCGTGCCAGCATGAGACCCAAACCGACGCCCGCTTCTTTCGTAGTCACAAACGGTTCGGCGATCAACTCCCCAAGATCGGCGGGTGGACCCTGGCCCGAATCGGTGACCTCAATCTGGATGAGGTCGTCCAGCCGCCGACCGCGCACCGCGATCTGCCCCCCCGGACCAGCCGCTTCGATTGCATTGAGGGCGAGGTTCAAGATCGCCCCTCGGATGCGGGCCTGGTCCCGGACTCGTGAATCTTGCTCACTGAGTTCGACCGTGACCCGGAAGTCAACATGGTGATGCTTGCAGACTGCATCGAGCAACTGGCTCATGTCCGCCAGAATCTTCCGCAGATCGCCCGGTTCCGCCGGTCGTGCCTGCGGCATCCCTAGCGAAAGCATCGCCGTCACCTGCTCCTGTGTCAGCTCCAGCTGCTGACGGGCGACAGCCAGACTCTCCTCTTTGTCACCAAGCGGACACCGCCGTTGATGGAGCTGGACTGCCAGCTTGGCACCGGTGATCGAGTTCCGCAGCGTGTGAACCAGCCCCCCGGTCAGCTGGGCCAGCAGTCGCAACCGCTCGGTTTGAGCGATCTCCCGCTCAAAGCGTTCCATACGCTCGGCAAGTTGATTCGCCGTAGCTTGGAGTTCCTGTAACTCATCGAAGGGGCCAGAGAGTGGCTGCGCGGCATAGCGGTGCGAGGCCATCTCGGACAATTGATTCTGGACCCGCTTGAGGCGTTGGACCACGCGCTGTGACAAGACTGCCGAAATCAGCAACACGACCACTGCTGCCGCCACACACAGCCACGTCACCGTCTCCACCAATTGGGACTGAGTTTGCCAACCGCTTCGCTGGGGCCGCAACAACAACAGTTCCCGGTCCCCCACGGGAGGCAACTGCTGGGCTCGCGCGATGTGGTAGAGCTGACCTTGCCACGGGACTTCCGGCCCGGCGAGCAGAGAAACCGAATGCGCCGAAAACCCGGTGAGCGTCGTCCCCTGCAACTGCCCCTGTTGCAGGACAATCACCTCAGCCCCGGTGAGAACTTTTAGCCGTGTCAGCACTGCATCGTTTAGAGGAAAATTCGCGATGGCCAGCGTCTGGGCTTCGGCAGTCAGTTGCTCATCACGCTCCCGCTCGATCTGTCGAATCGCTGTCGCCACGGTAATGACTGTCGTCACCACAATCGCGCCGAGCGAAAGCAGAACAAAGGGGACCAGGATCTGAAGCCGCAGGGTCCAGCGCACAGCTTGGGTCTCGGAGACGCGACGCGGGGAACAGCCCAGGCAACTGGAAATCACTGGGCCAGCGATTTGGGCCAGAGCATCAATGAGGTGCGGCGATCGATGACGACACTGGTCTCCCAACGAAAAAACTCCCCGGAAGGTTTCCGGAGAGTTTGATCGATGAGGG
>JAYSUV010000471.1:0-3759 GCA_043718945.1 Planctomycetota bacterium | reverse complement strand
ACCAACCCCCGCAGGGGGCTAGACTTCGCCCTTGCTCTTGAGGCCGCCTCGGGGATCTTGCAAAGCGCATCCGAAGTCGTGGTAACCTCGCATCTTGATCCCGAGCTGATTGAAGTCGGCCTCAGCCGTTTCGATCGTGGGGGACTCCTGACCGTTGAGGAACGCGACCTCAATCACCGGCAGATCGACGGCTTCTGCCAGCAAGTACCACGCCTTGGCCGAGTTGCCGGTGTACTGGGCATTCGCCAGATAGCGTGACACCTCGACGCGGAACCGTCCGACGTGGGGGTTGCCGATGGGAATCTTCGAGTTCGCGGTGGTGTCGCGGAGTTCGAGCGACTTGTAGAGCTGGGTGCCGATGGCGTTCAGAGCAGTCGGGACCAAGATGATCGCGGGCATGATGCCGATGGGCTTGCCTTCGCCGTCGACTTGATCGTTGAACAACACGTCTGCCTTGGTCAGGCCATCGATCGTCAGAACGGTGTCGGCCCCGGCCTGGTAGTTCTTGTTCCCGGCGGCGAAGAACGCCGCGTTGTTCAGGAACGTGGTCCAGAAGATGTCGTTGATCTTGAGGCCCGAGCCGCGACCGAGCTTGCGTGGCACCGTGGTAATCGCATTGAGGTCATCGTTGATGATGTCCCGGCGATCGATCGACAGCACCAGTCCGTAGGTGTCGGCCTTGTTGCTGTAGGTCTCGGTCCCCAGCGTCCCCTGCTTGATCTCGCCGCCCGGCTGGACCTGCTCGTACTGGTCCTTCCCGATCAAGCGGTAGCTGGTGACAGTCTTGAAGTCGCTGACATTACGGACCGCACAAATGTTCCGCCACGTTCGCTCCACACTGAAGAATCCGTCGAGTAGAAACTTATTCGCCACGTTCGACAGCAGTCCGCCGATGTCGATCATCGACGAGGCCGCTGTGAGGCCTTGGCTGAACGCGAATCGCAGCACCGTTCGATGATCGCGGAACGAACGCCCGTCATAGCCGTTGGCCCACGCTGCTTCGAGCAGCAGTTCCTGGAAGTTGATCCCACCCTTGAACCGGCGATCAGCGGCTTCGAGGACAGGTTCGTCGTACATGTCCTCGACATCGGGAGCCTTCCCCGCCTGCATACAAGCCGCTTCCAGCATCAGCGTGGTGACGGTTGTGTCGCGGCAATGAATTGCCGGAGCAGCGGGGCGATCGGTCCGCAGAACTTCGAGTTCGGTCCGTTGTTCATTCCAGCCATCGCGGATCGCTTGGGCTTCGATCTGCGGGTGGCGTCCGCCACATGCCGTGCGGACCTTGGCAATCCGCTCGGTCTCCGCCACCGCCGCAGCGCGGATTGAAGCCGCAGACTGAAGGCCGGAGGCTGAAGACTGAAGGTCAGACAGTGTCTCGTTCTCCATCGTCTCTTCCTTCAGCCTCCAGTCTTCAGTCTCCAGCCTTTCCGCCGCCGCCACACTGGCGCTGGTGGCTCCGTCTGCTCCCAGATCCACGAAGCTGATCTCACCCAGCGTCGATTTGCGGACGACGTTGACGGGGCCGGGATGTTGTTTGCCGTTGACGGTCACTTTCTGCGACTCCTTGACGAACTCGTACTCTTCGACGCTGGCCCCGATAGACGCCTGCCACGGGAACCCGTTCTTGGAACTGGTCACCACTTCGCGAGCGGCCACGGTGTCGCGGGAGACGACCCCCGTGGCGACCAGCTGCCCCTGATCCACACGGATGGCGTCGGTGTGCCCGACTCCGGACAGCGGGTCATGGGCGAACCGGATCGGTCGAGACTGCGAGGGGATCGACAGCCCGGCCAGATCGAGGATCACCGGATGCCGCCATCCCGCCACCCGCATCGGTCCCCCGGTGTAGCCCACCATCTGGAACCGGGGCAGTGCGTTGGGAGTGCCATCGGCTGCTGCCTCGATCTCGATATGAGCGGTCGCATTCACCGGATTTCCTACTCGTCGAACTCCACTCCGTGGATCATTCGCCTCGTATCACCCAAATACCCTGCTGAATGACTGAGTGACTGGAACAACGCGATTCCTGTACGCTACGATCATCTTATCGAGACAACGTACAAGTCGATTCAGCTCAATGTGGTGACCATCGTGAATCTCCAAGACAACCAGCCCGTCGTCACACAGCAGACCATTGCGCAGAATGAAGCAGTAGAGAATGTGCTGACCAGATTCGAAAAGAGGGAGATTGTCATACCGCAGTATCAGCGTGATGCGGATCAGTGGGATGACAGCAAGAAAAGCCTCTTCATTGAGTCTGTACTCAATCGGCTTACTGTTCCTGCGTTTTACTTTGCACTCAGTCAAGAGAATTCAGATGTGACTGAGGTAGTTGATGGTCAGCAGCGACTGACAACGCTTGTCGCGTTTTTCAACAACAAGTTTGCGCTGAGTTCGAGCGATGATTGCCCATACTACGGTGCGAGCGCTCACTACGCAGGCAAGACTTACAATGAACTCGGAGACACTTGGCAACGAGTATTTCGACGCTACAACCTGACGCTGGTAACCCTTCCTGAAACAGTGGATTTAAGTCTGCGTCTTGAGATATTCAGAAGGATCAACGAAGGCGGGACGCCACTTAGCGGCCAGGATGTTCGGCTCAGTTATTACAGCCAATCTTCGTGCGTTCGATTCATTCAAGCCGTAGGTATTTTTGATCCATCACGTCAAGGATCTCAACGGATGATCGATGGGCTGGGATATTCCTGGCCATGGCATCCCGACAGTAACCGGGCAGCTCAATGGAAAGCTTGGTGGGAAGACAGCAAAGCCGCATACGGTCAGACTGCAGCTGAGATGTTCTTGTGGTATCTGATCGGCCAACACCGCGACAAGATCATTGATCTCCTCTCCGATCAAAAAGCTCTTGCGAAGTTGAAAATACGCTTCCGTGGCAATACGGAGGAGGTTCTTGATATCGTCTGCGCACAATTCAAAGAGGAGGACTCAAATCCGGATGAAGCAAGACTGCTGCCGACATTGGATGACCTCAAGAATACATTGTACCCGCGATTCTCCGACTGGTGGTTCAACATCCGAATGCAATGCGGGCCGAGCGCAAGTGTGGCGAAGCATCGGGCCATTGCAATCTTGATTCCCTCATTACTTCGGGAATTTGGAAACAATGCACCCTCCGACACTCAATGGGGCTTCATCAGTCGTTTCTTGAAATCTTCGCGCGATACTGCGAGAAATGTACTCCAAGTGGAATTCCCAGAGCCTAAGGGCAAGTGGGTTTCCCAACGCAAGCAGCTGGAGGCATTCGATAAGGTCGCGGAGGAAATCGGAAAGAAATGAATGCCCCAGCGTTTCTTACAGTCTGCAATCCCGAATCGCGTATTTACCCTTCTGACTGGAAGTGGGCGTTCTATCGATTGAATGGTGGGACAACGACAGGATATCAATGCCCGATGTGCATGCGAACTTTCCTTGGACCCGGCGCAAACGGATACGACGAATTGCACGGTGACCATTTGAGGTCTTGGTTATCCGGCGGGCGTACGACTTGGGACAATCTTCAACTTCTCTGCGGGCCTTGCAACCTGCATAAATCAAGTGACTCTCACTGATGAGAAAAGAGTCTAGGGAATTAGGCCCCCTCAAGGTACTGCCCCTCGCTCTCCAACCACGGCACACCCGACGATCCCATCCAGCCAGTGGTTGTCCGGATGCCCCAGTCGGGGTTTCCACTCGTCGACCGTGCGTCCCCGACCTTCGGTGCGGACGCGGTACTCGGCGGTCAGATGTTCCGCGAAG
>JAYSUV010000048.1:0-20160 GCA_043718945.1 Planctomycetota bacterium | reverse complement strand
AGATTAGGAGATTAGGAGATTAGGAGATTAGGAGATTAGGAGATTAGGAGATTAGGAGATTAGGAGATTAGGAGATGGGTCGCAGCCTGGTCATTCTGATGTTCGTCGCCGCAGCATGGGCCATGTCGGCTTCGCCAGCAGTGTGTGAATCGCCGCCGCCGATTGCGGAGATCATTCAGGCTGTCGTGGACCACCAAGCTGGCACTCGGAATGCGCGGTTGCAGTATGTAATGGAGCCCAATGGGGCTGTCCTCAGTTTGCCGTCGAAGGTTTCGGTTGAACGTGCGAGCGCGGAGTGTGAATGGGCGTTCTCCGGGAGGAAAGAGCTGTTCTTGGTCGTGGGGGATCATAATTTCAGTAAGAAGTTCATGAGCTTTGATGGCCAGCGTGAGTTTGATCTGCGGTACCAGCCCGGACAGCCGACTCAACTGATTGGATTTTCCGTCACAGACCGCCCCAAGGGGTTCGGAGGCATTGGTCGGTGGCCCGAAGCGATGGGCTGGCGTACGCCAGTCATTCAGGGGCAACTCGCGGTCTGGC
Source organism: Planctomycetota bacterium (assembly GCA_043718945.1). Taxonomy (GTDB): domain Bacteria; phylum Planctomycetota; class Planctomycetia; order Planctomycetales; family Planctomycetaceae; genus TH-plancto1. The sequence continues at coordinate 19,620 of JAYSUV010000048.1, read as the reverse complement.
TGCGGCGCGCGAAACCCTCAGACTGGGAATGGGTCACTCCCACGGAACAGCATCTGGCGGGTGTTCGCATGGCGATCTGCACCACAGACCTCACCGCTTTGAAGGGCCGGACGTTTCGGCTCTCTGTGGGATTCGATGCCGAGCGTCAGTGGGCGACGAGATATGTGACACTCATCTCACAACCCTTGACCGGGAAACTGGATGCCGATGTCATCGAGTCCTTCACAGTCTCGGAGTTGCAAGACGTGCAAGACCCAATCCTGCATCGCAAGCGATTCTTTCCCAAGCGAGTCCTCGACTCTCATCTCGCAGTGGAATACACGGTGACATCAATTGAGATCAATGCCGGAATCCCGGATGCTGAGTTTGCGCCTACAGCACCGCCTGGGGTCATTATTGTCAAGAATGGCTCTGCCCTCAATTCTCCTCAAACAGCGAAGCCCGAGAGCGGGGCGGTTGCAGCCCCGCCGACATCAGCTGCCCCGCTGACATCTCCCCCCAGCGCGAAGCCTCCCACCTCGCGACTGGGATTCTGGATTCTCATCGTCTCTGTGTTCGTGTTTGTCGTCGCAGTCGTTCTGCGAGTTCGACAAAATCGCCCCCAAACCCCGTCTTGAAGGAGTGCTGTGATGAAGATCTCTTGTTTTGCATTGTCTGCTGCCCTGTCACTGGGATGTGCCGTGGCCTCTCTAGTCGACTCCCCGCAGCGTCTGTCACGCGCTGAATGTGAGGAGAAGAAGGGCGGTATCTGGTTCTGTGCAGCACCATTCCCGTTCGCAAGTGAGACGGGATGTTCGGCCTGCCAGTTCGTAGAAACTGTCATGGTGGAACACTTTTACAACATGGGCGGCTTTTTTGAATCATACTGGGCGCTGGAAGGTCGCTATAAGAAGTGTTCGAACACAGTAGATGATTATTGTGTCTTGGGTCCGAACTACGCGTCCTCATGTACTCTCGCTTCAACAGCCTGCCCCGCAACTGCCGAACTGTTTTCTTCAAGCAGTTGCGATTCGAACTCCTTCGTACCAGTCCCGAATGGTGCTGCTCCTCCCTGCACAGCCACCTACATGCTGGGAACTTCAGGTACCTATACGGGCGATTGCTCGGGGCAATTGTACGAATATCGAACGTATTGAGAGCCTGGGTGCCTGAGCGGTTCGATGTTACGCTTCAGTGGCTTGAATGTGAGTTGATTCGCATTCCACATCAGGAGAGGTGATGACTGTTACGTGGACCCTCGTGATTCTTGTGAGTTGTTTCGGGGCCTCGGACCGCACCTGTGGCGTGGATGCGGTGCAGGCTGCCTTGAGCGTTTTCGGCGTCGCAACTGACCGTGAAACGATTGCACGAAATCTCCCGCGTGGAGGAGATTTCGTGTCGTTTGCGGAATTGCAGGTCACACTCGAACAGGATTGGGGACTGGCGGTGGAGACACTGAAATGGAGGGCCGACATCCCCGCCGACCGCCTGCCGGCGATCGTTCTGATCGTAGCCCCTGATCGGTTAACCCACTATGTGACGATCACCCACATGGAAGGTCGCCAGTTGCATCTCCAGGATCGGTTTCAAGCGGGCTTAGGGACGTTCAGTGGCCTGCGCCGAGCCGGGTGGGACGGCAGCGCGTTGCATGTCTCGCAGCATCGCCACGCGGTCACCGGATGGAAATCGCCGTTGTTCTTGGGTTCAGTGTCAGTGTTCGTGGCGTCGCTCGTAGTGTGGTTCCGTCTCTGGCAATGGGTTCCTCGTCTTCGCAGGATTGCCACATGAACCGCCAACGTGACGGGTTTACGATTGTAGAACTGCTCGTCTCGATCAGCATCATCGGGCTGTTGACGGCACTCCTGTTGCCAGCTGTCCAGTCTGCCCGGGAGGGGGCGCGCCAGATCGAATGTCGAAATCAGCTACACAACTTCGGTGTCGCGATGCATGCTTTCGAAGCGTCCTATCGACATTTTCCGCCCCGGTTTCACGAACGAGAATTGCAGGCGGGACGTGTTTCCATCTTGACTGTGACACCGAATCCGCATTCCGTCTCGCCGCATTACTCGATGCTGCCTTATCTCGATCAAGCGGAACTCTATACCCAGATCACGATCGATGGTGATGCGTGGTCTGGCCAGCACAGTTCCTTAAATCAAGACAAGATTGACGTTCGGATACGAGTGTTTCTGTGTCCTTCAGATTCGGGGCGGATCGGTTCGACCAATTACCAGATGAATGCCGGAACGTCCGCCCAGTATTACACGACTCCTCAGATTCCGCCGCCCAACTCCGCACGGATTGGTATTATCGCTCGGGGAGATGGACTCGCCCCCTCGCACATCCCGGACGGACTTTCCCAAACAGCTGCGATGAGCGAGCGACTCTTGGGCGACGATGATCCCAGTGTGTACACGCCCTCGCGCGATGTGGCGGGTGTAGAATCCTCCGCGATGCCAGAACTTCCGGACGAGTATGTGGCACTGTGCCAACAGGTTCAACCGAATTCGGAGCATGCCTCTACGGCGGGCTACGGATGGTTGTTTCTGAATCATGGGGGAACCGTTTACAACCACATTCTGCCGCCGAATTCTGCGACTCCCGATTGCGTGTTGGGGACCGCGGGCATCGGAGGGCAAGGCGCATTCACAGCCCGCAGTTGGCATCCTGGCATTGTTCATCTGCTACTCTGCGATGGTTCCGTGAAGGCCATCTCTGAGGAAATCGACCTGTCAATCTGGCGTAATCTCGGAACGAGCGAAGGTCATGAATCATTTTCAAATCCATAGGACCAGTGGGCGGCGGCTCGCATTGGCCCTACTTGTGGCTGGGTTGTCCGGATGCTCTCCGGGCCAGGCTCTGCTGAAGTGCGACACGCCTCATGTGATTGTGGAGTACGACAGCACTGCGAAATCCCCAAAGCGAGTGATTGAGGTAGTCGTCAGGAATCCGGGGACGATTGATGTTGTGATCGACAAGATCGAAACTGGGTGCAGTTGCACAATGCCGAACGTGCCAGCCCATTGTGTCGTGCCAGCCGGTAAGAACTATTCCATTCCCTTGGAAGTCGACATACCAGAGTACGAAGACCGTAATGTCACTGTGTCGATTCACTCGAACGCCACTCCTCCCCAACTAGACATCGGGCTGACACTCCGGTGTGGGAAAGCTGAAGTTCCTAAGCTGTTCTCAATGGAAAAGCGGATTGAGATTCGCGGAAGGTCAAACGGAGAGCATGCCACGGAGGTTCTTGTCGTAGAGGCCCTGGAACGAGGCGATCAGGTGCATTGGATCAAATCGTTTGAGAGTGATTTGCCAGCAGTGGTTCAGCAATCGGGAGTAGCGACCGTCGAGGAACGACCATTTGGACAAAGTGTCGTTATCCGGCGTTACGAGTTCCCCCTGATTGTTTTAGCAGCCGGCACTGGCACTCATTCCGCGATTCTGTCGCCCCAGTTTTCCACATCCCCGAACGACAAAATGCAGGTCCATTGTGTTGTTGAGATTGCACCGGCGATTGCGGCGATCCCGAGCGTCATCCGACTATGTGCGGATGACAACATTGCAAGTGTGACTCTGTTGAGTGCTGAGGACGTCCCATTCCGGATCACTTCGGCGACGTTTCTACGAAGTTGTCAATGGAAGGTCGCCTTTGATTCCTCGCGATCAATTGCCACACAAGTCATCACCCTGTCAGTGACGGATTCGGAATCACAAACCACACGAGAAGTGAATGAAGACACCGAGTTACTTGTGGAAACAAACATGAAGGACTGCCCCACTCTGCGGATTCCTGTTCTGTGGAGTCGCGAGCCCAACTGACCGATTACTCACAGACCCGGGGGCGAGCCAGAACTTGGGGCGGTGCTTGTCGGCGACCTCGCCCTTGGACTGCTGCCACTGCTCGTAGTTTTCAAACGCCGACAGCGAGAGATCCCGCCGACCGATGCCCCACAGCTCGGGAGCGACCGCACCGCGATCCTCCAGCAGGAGTTTCTCCGTCTCCAACGGCGGCACCTTCAGCACGCCGGTCGGATCGACCAGCCCCACCGACCACGCGGCATCGCTCACGATCATCGCCGAAGTGCCGTCCACATACCGGACCTCCAGCGACAGGGCCACGCCGGTCAACCGGTTCGCCTCCCGCAACCGCACGCGCAGCCGGTTCTCGCCGCGCTGCACCGCGTTCGTCACATCGAGCGTCTGCAACTGCACAAACGGGGCGACTTCCAACACCTCGGTCTCGTTGATCGCCACCGTGGCAAAGCAGAAGTCAGCTGCGAACTTGAGCGTCGCCTGCTGCACCGGAGCCTCTGCCGAGAACGATCGAGTAAGGTCGACTGACGGCGAGTCTGGCGTCGAGGTACTGAGCCAGTGTGGGTTCGCCGCCGTCGGGGCCGCCACGGGGTCAGCTGCGAAGGAGAGTGAGCATGCCAGGCACAGGCTGGTGGTTATCCAGAATCGACGCATGGGACACCTCACTTCAGCGAAGGGAAATCATGAAGCGATGAGAATACCTGAGTCGTGCAATCGGTTGCTACTTCGTGGGATCGAACCGAGTGCCGTGAACACGCTGGACCGTAGGCGATTTCGTTCCGCGTCTCGCATTCCGCCTGCCGAAGCCGCGACGCATGCCCAGTTCGAAAGAGTGTCCGGTGCAAGGAGTCTCAGTCGCGGAGCGACGTGAGCTGCGGGCACGTAGAAAACGTGCCCCACGGCGGCCCGGGAGGAGCTACGCCCGCTTGGCGTCGGGATAGCGAATCCGACCGTGGTAGACGCCGATCAGCGACTTCACCAGCGATTGCTCGACGATACGGATCTCATTGAGTCGCAGTGAGCATTCGTCGAACTGGCGGTCGAGCAGCTTCTTCATCGTGATCGCGTGAACCAGTGTTTCGAGCCGCTTGGGCGTCGGATCGGTCAACGTGCGACTCGCACTTTCGACGGCGTCGGCGATCATCAGAACACCCGCTTCGCGCGTCTGCGGCTTGGGACCGGGGTAACGGAACGCCGACTCTTCGGTCTCTTCCGGATCGATTTGTCTCTCGGCCTGGCGCGTCGCTTCGTGATAGAAATACTCGACCAATGTCGTCCCGTGGTGCTGCTCGATGAAGTCGATCAACTGTCGTGGTAGGCGATGCTGCTGCGCGAGATCGACGCCATCTTTGACGTGGCCGATAATGATGAGGGTACTCATCGCGGGCGCGAGATGTTCGTGGCGACTCTCGGTTCCGGCCTGTACATTCTCGATGAAATACTGCGGCTTGAGCATCTTGCCGATGTCGTGGAAGTACGCCCCCACGCGGACCAGCAGTCCGTTCGCCCCGATGGAGTCGGCAGCCGCTTCCGCCAGACTGGCTACGGCGATGGAGTGGTTGTAGGTGCCGGGTGCTCGACGCACGAGTTCCTGTAACAGCGGATGTGAAGGGTCGCTCATCTCCAGCAGCTTGATCTCGGTGACCACGCCGAAGACCTGTTCGATAAACGGCAGACTGCCTGCCACAAAGTAACCCGCGAGCAGTGACCAGGCCGCCGACTTCAACGCGAACCAGAGCAGGTGCGTGTCGTTCAGTAGCACCATGGATTGCGACTCCGTGGCACTTACGCCGCATACGATCAGGAAATTCACAAACGCCGCTGACAGCCCCACCTTAACGAGCGTGGAGCGAGAGCGCACACGATGCAGGGGAATCACAATCGCGGCTGCGGTGCCCATCATCTCTACGAAATGTCCGAGCTGGGAGGTCGTTCCGAGTGAGATGAGCAGGCTCAAAGCAAACGCGGTGAGCAGCGCCAGATCTTGGTTGTAGGCGATTGCCAGAACCATCGTGGTCACGAGGAGCGGGACGATCTCGGCACGTAGCGGGTCAAACGACAGCATACGAGACAATCCGGCAGTGACCACCAGGACAACCAGATACACCGCCAGCCGACCGAGATTCTGGACCAGCCGAGGTTCATTATGGACCGCGTAATACCCCGTCAGGATTCCCAGCACGACGATCAGCGAGAACAGCACTGCCATCCGAGTGGCCTGTGCGGTCCATTTCAGTTGTGACTCGACTGCGTGGTACTCGACATCCAGAAGTCGCAATGCCTCCGGTGTAATCAACTCGCGAGGTCGGACAATCAGGTCGCCAGCAATGTACGGCACATTCACATCTTGCACCTGTTGCCGGGCATTGAGTTGTTCGTCCTTGGTCGCGGTCTGATCGAAATGCAGTGTGGGTGCGGCCTTCACGATCAACCAATGGCACAGAGCAGAGTGCAAGCTCTGACGGAGGCTGGGGTAGGACAGCCAGGTCTTTCCCAGTTCGCCCGCGTCGTTGAGCTGGGCGGGCAATCGGACCTGCGAGTACAGGCGTTCGAACGGGGGCGTGCTGCCCGAGGAGGACACGACCCGGACCATGCGGTCGCCGGAGATGCGTTCGGTCTTCACTTCATGAGGATCGGCGATTCCGGATCGGCTTAAAGGCGAGATGAACCGGGCGAAGTCGTCGGAGATATCGTCGATGCGCTGTTGGGCGGTCTCCATTCCCGCCGAGGTCAGTTCGCTCCGGAGCGTTTGAAATCGCTCTTCCATTTCGGCATTCGTATTCGGGCGATACGAGGCGACATCCGCCCTCAAACTCTCCGAAAGCGGGCGATCACCGGGCAACGCCATCCCAAACGCGACACGCGTGTCCTCTTGCAGCTGACCCAGCGATTCAGCGTTCGAGATGTCTCCCAGATCCGCTCGTAGCTTTTGTGACAGTGTCGACAGCGAACTGGGGTCATGCTGAAAGACGAGAGGCACTTTACGCTCGGCGTCGTTCCGCTTTCGCTTGGTCTCCTCTTCATCGAACTGGTCGAATTTGGTCCGCGCGGCTATGCCGTGTGATGAGTATTGCCCAATTCGGTAGGGAAACGGAGCCCGCCAGCCTTGGAGGACAACGATCAGGCACAAAATCGCAACAAGACACATGGCTAGCCGCAACAGAATCTCGCGATCCTGCAGGGCGTCCCACGCTTGAATGATTGTCGCACGACGCGGGCGAGGTGCCGAGGCTTTCGACACCCGCGATCTTTTCTGGCCAAATCCGAACATCCGACAGACTGCTCCTGTAAGAGACGGTGCTCTCAACAAACTCGCTATGTCGCCGCCGAGGAAAGGAATGTTTCGAGAAACTCTTCACCACCCGAAGTGTGGAATTTCACCGAATCGAGCAACACGTCATCGTAACGGTTACCCGGCCATCGCCACTGCGGGATCCAACGCTCTGTCTTGTCGTCCCAAGCTGCGAATTCAATCACTGAATAGCGACCATCAGCATTTCCGCCGTCCGAGCTGTCCGCGAACTTTTCTTCGTAGACATAAATCCTCTTATGGCTGACCTCTGCTCGATAAACAAATCCCAGCACGCGACCATCCGCCACGTACTCATCATCGAGAGACCAGGTCAACTTCCCAGCTTCTGTCAGATCAAACAGCTTCTTCGTTGCGAGTTCCCATTTGTCAGGCATCGTCTCGTCTCCATTCATCCTTGTTGCGTTGAATCTCGACCTGGCTCTGGAATGACCTCAACTGAGTATGAACGTTCGTCTTCAAAGACCGAGCAAGCCGAGGTTCGCTGTTCATGAGGTCTCGAAGAGAGGTCAACAGAGATTCTACGCTCTCGTCCTTCGGTAAGTGAACACTGAGTTCCTTGACGAGCGGAACCAGTTTGCCAGCAATCGGTTGAAATTCAACCGCTTTACTGGCTTCATCGAAATCGCGAATGGCGGCACTTAGCCGTTCAAACGTCTGCATCGAGGTGACACGCGTAGTATACCGACTCCTCACGCTACGCACGGATTCCGCGACGTAAAAGGTCAGTATCAAGCCAAAAACTGAGGCGTAACTCCCGAATACACCAATCCCATTGACGCCATAATTCCAGTGGACCCAGCCGGAACTCGCCAGCAACAAGGCAGCCAGCAGCCAGAAGAAAATCACTCTGGGCTTGAACTGACTCAACTCGGGCGACTCCTACGAGCGTTTCAACGCCCAACGTCAGCATCTCGACGGACCTCCAACGACATCTTGCCGTTGGCCGGGAGATCAAACATTTCTACCGCTCGCGGGTCGAAAGCAGTTTAGTGCTTCCGCCGGGTCGACTTGCTCGAATCGTCATCATACGCTTCCACGATCTCGCGTACGAGACGATGACGTACAATGTCCGCTCCCGTCAACTCTACGACCGCCACCCCCTGGATCGGACGGCAGCGCTGGACCGCATCGATCAGACCTGATTTCATGGAGGGCGGCAGGTCGGTCTGAGTGGTATCCCCCGTCACGACGATGCGTGAACCCTCGCCCATGCGGGTCAGGAACATCAGCATTTGCGTCGCGGTGGTGTTCTGTCCCTCGTCGAGAATCATGAAGGTATTGTTGAGTGTCCGACCTCGCATGAATGCCAAAGGCAGGATTTCGATCACGTCCTCTTGCATGTAACGCTGCACTTGTTCGTAGCTCAGCATGTCGCTCATTGCATCGAGCAGAGGACGCAGGTAGGGGTTCACCTTCTGCATCATGTCACCGGGCAGAAAACCCAGCTTCTCGCCCGCCTCGACTGCCGGACGAACCAGTACGATCTTGCGAACTTGCTGTCGCCGCAAGGCGTTCACTGCCATCGCGACCGCCAGATAGGTCTTCCCGCAACCTGCCGGGCCGGTGCAGAAGACCAACTCGTGCTGCTTCATCGCATCGACATACCCCTCCTGCCCCCGAGTTCGCGGCTTGACGCTGCGTGCCTTCTCGAACAGGTCGATCTTCGCCTCCGGCGACGGGTCGTTCGTGGCGATGTGGATTCCCAACACGCGGGCGAGGTCGTCCTCCTTCAGAACTCCCTTGCGGCGGACCAGCGGCAACAGCAACTCCAGCACCTCGCGGGCGTGCGGCAGCTTGTCCTCGGGCCCGTCGAGAATCAGATTCTCCCCGCGCAGGACGATCCCGACTCCCAGATGTTCCCGCATCTGCCGCAAGTGAACATCCTGCGGCCCGAACAGCACCCGCATATCGTCGTCGGCGCTAATCGGGATCTGTTGTGTGTTCATAGGTCGTGCAATGCCGAAGTGTCGGGCGGTGGGTGGCGGACCGCTGATTGTGATCAGATCGCCGCCCGTGCGTCCCTGACACAATCTTAGGGAGCAGGTTCACCGACGGACAGTGGGATAAGGCCATTGAGGGGACACTTCGGGGGGGTATCGGAAAAGTAGGTAGCCCGGAGATTCTGCCCCCTCTCCCCCACAATAGGTCATGCCTTCGAAGAGGACTCCACTGTGCAGGAGAGGGTTGAGGTGGCCTGATGAAACGACCGAGTCCTGGGCAGTCTTGTGCCTCTGGGTGAGTGACGTTTCGTCAGTCAAACTCCCTCCCCAGCGCGACCACAATCCCTCGCTGGTGGAGTTCTTCAATCTGTGCCAATCTGCGTAATCTGTGGACCATTTCCTCTTCCACTGACCCTTTTCCGAGACTGGAGTTTGTCCACAGATGGCACAGATTTTCGCAGATTGAAGAAGCTGGCTGAGGTCAGTCGAGACGGGGGCAGTCAGGACCTTGCGGTGAGCAGCTGGGTGTCGCGGGGGCACCGGCGATTCGCGAAACTGGAGGCGCGACAAACGCCGTTTCATCAAGCCAGGTGAGGGGGCCACAACGCTCGCTCCAAACCCCCTCACCCCGGCCCTCTCCCCACAGCCACGTCCTCCCCGAAAGCCACACCACCAGTGGGGAGAGGGAGCAAAACACGCCAGTGATAACAATTCTGATGCACACACGACACATCGGGAAAGACACATCGGCTTTGGAAGTGCTTGCTCAGCGGTGTACACTGAATCGAACGTGTGAAGACAGCCACTGCGACCCAGTTGGGGTTGGGAACGGCGTCTTTCCCCGGTCAGTTCCTCCCCTGAGCCGCATCATGCAATTCATCGACCCTCACGTTCACATGGTCTCCCGCACGACCGACGACTACGAGCGGATGGCACGGATGGGCTGCGTGGCGATGAGCGAGCCCGCCTTTTGGGCGGGGTTCGACCGAGGGAGCGTCGATGGCTTCCGCGATTACTTTCGCCAGCTGACTGAGTTTGAGCCGAAGCGGGCCAGCTGGTCCGGCTTACAGCACTTCAGTTGGTTGTGCATCAACGCCAAAGAGGCCGAGAACGTCTCGCTGTCTCGCGAAGTGATCAAAATGATCCCCGAGTTCATCCACAAGACGGGCGTACTGGGGATCGGGGAGATCGGCCTCAATAAGAATACGAAGAACGAGTCGACCATCTTCGCCGAACATCTGGAATTCGCAGCTGGTCTCGATGAGTTGGTGCTGATCCATACGCCGCACTTGCAGGACAAGTACAAGGGCACCCGCATGATCGTCGACATGCTCAAAGAGCGGTCTGATCTGGAGCCGGGGCGGGTCTGCATCGACCACGTCGAAGAGCACACAGTCCGGCTGGCCAAGGAGAACGGCTACTGGTGCGGCATGACGCTCTACCCCACGACCAAATGCACTCCCGCTCGCGCAGCTGACATCATCGAGCGGTACGGTGACGAGCGGATCATGGTGAACTCGGCGGGGGACTGGGGGCCGAGCAACCCGCTGGCGGTGCCCGACTTCATCATGGAGATGCGCCGCCGGGGCCACAGCGAAGCCAAGATCCGCAAGGTCGTCTACGACAACCCGCTGGAGTTTTTCCGCCAGTGCAACCGGTTCCAGTTCCGGGTGCCGGAGTGAATCCAGCGATTGGCTGTGATCTACCGAGATGCGAGTCTGGACTGGCTTTCAGGTTGTCGTGTCCGATCTCCTCCGAGTATGCTGATGTCCATGACAACACTCGACCTCGCACCGCTCCTGAAATCGCCGTGTTTGCCCGACATTGTGGCGACGCTGAATGAGCGTCTCCAGACAGAAGCCCTGGCCCGGGCGAAATTCCGCGAGGAGATGTCGGACGATCAGAAGGTGGAATTCATTGAAGGAGAAATCGTCATTCACTCGCCCGCCCGCAGTCGACACATGATGGCTAAGTTGAATGTGTTGTCCTTGCTGAGTGCGTACGTTCGAATGCATGCGCTCGGTGAAGTCCTCGATGAAAAATGCCTGTGCGTTTTTGCTCGCAACGATTACGAACCGGATGTGGTGTTCTTCGGCCCGGCCAAGGCCGCGATCATTGAACCGGAGACCATGTTGTTCCCCGTCCCCGACTTGGTGGTCGAAGTCTTGTCGAAGTCGACAACAGCCCGGGATCGCGGAGTCAAGTTCGACGATTACGAAGCGCACGGCGTAGGTGAATATTGGATTGTCGATTCCCACGCCGAAACCGTCGAGCAGTACGTGATCGAGAATGGCCAATTCCAACTGTTACTCAAGTCGGGGTCGGGCCAAATTGCCAGTCGCGTCGTCTCCGGCTTTCACATCCCCATTCGAGCGATTTTTGACGCTCGCGAGAACCTCGCAGTACTGAAGCAATTGCTGGGGGCGTGAGCCGAAGTGGTACTCTGGCAGGTAGAAAACTTTCGTCAAGAAGTCGTCTTAGTACGAATCCGGAAATCAATCCGCTATCGTTTCCGTCTTGGCATGGCTTAACCCTGATCGACCTCAACAGTGACTGAGCGTACGACTTTTATCCAAAAGGACTTGACCAACATGCTGCTGCGATTGCTAGGACTCTGTGGGCTATTGTGTTACGCGACCGTGGCTATGGGGCAGGAATCGCCCTCGGCCCCGAGATCCCTGGTGGCCAAGTTGGAACTCGTCGACGGCGATTCGATCGTCTTCCTCGGCGACAGCATCACGCACCAGTGCCTCTATACCCAATATGTCGAGGACTACTTCTACACCCGCTACCCGAAGATGCGGCTCAAGATTCACAACTCCGGGGTCGGCGGGGCGCGGGCCTGGGATGCGCTGGCCCGGTTCGACAAAGATGTCGCCGAGTACAAGCCGAAGTACGTCACCATCCTGCTCGGCATGAACGACGGCAGCTATCGCCCGTTCGATCAAGCGACGTTTGACACCTACAAGAAGGACATGAACGAACTGCTGGCCAAGCTGCACGGAATCGGTGCCACGCCGATTCCGATGACTCCCACGATGTTCGACGCCCGGGCCGACCGGGCACGACCCAACAACAAACGCGATCCCGCTTCGCAGGCCGAGTACAACTCCGTACTCGCCTACTACGGGACGTGGCTGCGTGAAGTCGCCGTCGAGAACGGGAATGGCTTCGTCGACATGTGGGGACCGCTCAACACCATCACTCTCGAACAGAGAAAGACCGACCCGGATTTCACCCTCATCAAGGACGCCGTCCATCCCGATGCCCCCGGTCAGGTCGTGATGGCCGTCGCCATCATCACCGACCTGCAGCTGTCGAAGCAGGTCTCCGGAATCACCGTGAACCTCAATGCGAAGAACGAGAAGCAACGGCTGCGCGGGGTGGGTGGAGCAGCCAGTGACCTCGTGGTGAGTGACACCGGCATCGAGTTCACCTTCGCTGCGGAGAGCCTGCCGTGGGTGGTTCCGGAGGAGGCTCAGCTCGGAGCCAAGTTGACGAAGCTCGGGCACAAGCTGAGTTCAGAGCGGCTGACGGTCCACGGCCTGCCCGCAGGCAAGTACGAACTCGCGATCGATGGCCAGGCGGTTGGCGAGTACGCCCACACCGCGTTGGCTGCACATATTGAACTGCAAGAGAACGCCCTGACCCCGCAGTACCAGCAGGCCCTCGCCGTGGCCATGCTCAACAAACAGCGGAACGAAGGACCGGTTAAAGCCTTGCGTGGTCAATGGGGCCAATTCCAAGGCTACGCCCGCACCAAACGCGACACCGAAGCCGCTCCCGACGACAAGGCGAAGCAGGAGCAGCTCGCCAAGCTGACTGAACAGCAGATGGGTATGGAGGAACGCGTCGCCAAGGCCCAGGCCGAAGCCCAGGCCATCGAAGATGAGATCTTCACCAAGAACCAGCCGCCCGCTCGGAAGTACACATTGAAGCGAATGGAGGGGAAGTAGTCACACCCGCAATCAGCGAGGCGGCTCACTGGCTGCCTCGCGACGGCGATCGATCGCCTGCGGAAATCAACAAGGAACTTCCCACATGACCGAAATCCTCAAATCAACCTTCGTCCTGGCCGTGACCGACCTCGCGGCTTCGAGGCGGTTCTACATGGAGAAGCTCGGCTTCACGGAAGACCTCGCCGTCGAGGGCTGGTCGTTCCTGAGTCGAGGAGCCTGCCAACTACGGATCGGCGATTGTGCGGGGATCACGCCGATGTCAAAGGCCCAGGATCACTCCTGGTTTGCGTATTTGCATGTCCTCGACGCTGCGAGTTTATATCAGGAGGTCGTCCAGAACGGCGTGGAGATCTGGCACAAGCTGGAGAACAAGCCTTGGGGCCTGCGCGAGTTTGCGATCGTCACACCGGATGGTCACCGGATCGTGTTTGGCGAGAAATGGCCTGCGTAATGGGAGTGGAAGGCTTCAGCCACCTCGGTGGTATTTCTTCCCTCTGCGGCCCTCCGCGTTCTCAGCGGTGAGATACTCCAGACAGAGGATGATTCACCGCAGAGGACACAGGGTATCGCAGAGGAAGAGGGAGGGAATGGGGCTCGCAATGGTCAAGGCCTCCTCCCCCTTCGTGACCTTCTGTTCCCTTCCTCTTTCGTCTTCTCTCCGCACGTCAGTCGCCGATCCATCAAACAACGACGATCAATACTGGCAAACGACTCGACAGACTTACGTCTGCCGCTCGCTGTTTTGTACGATGGTGGTCTCTCACTGAACTCTCACCCTTGATCACTGCCCACAACCGAGATTTCCCATGGCCGACATCGTTCGCATCGCCGTTCACGGAGCCGCTGGCCGCATGGGGCAGCGCGTGGTGGCTCTCGCGTCGGCTGACCCGGGGCTGAAGGTCGTAGCGGCGATTGATTCGCCGAAGAGCCCGTCAATCGGCAAGGACGCGGGCGAGTTGGCAGGCATCGGCACCCTCGGCGTGAAGATCGCCTCCCAGCTGTTGGAACCGGTCGATGCGGTTATCGACTTCTCGATCCCCGAGGCGTGCATCCACATCGCCGAGATGTGTGCCCAGCGCCGCATCCCGCTCGTCGTCGCGACGACCGGGCTGAACGAGTCCCAAAAGGCCGCCGTGATGGCCACCGCCCAAGAGACAGCTGTCTGTTACTCGCCGAGTATGAGTTTGGCGGTCAATCTGGCAATGAAGCTGGTGCGTGAAGCGAGCCGGGCGCTCAAGGATCTGTCGTCGGGGGTCGATGTCGAAATCGTCGAGCGGCATCACCGGTTTAAGGAAGACGCCCCCAGCGGCACTGCTCTGAAATTCGGCCAGATCGTCGCCGAAGAAATGGGCCAGCCGAACCACGTCCACGGTCGCGAGGGCCAGACCGGCCAGCGCCCTCCGAACGAGATCGGCTACCACGCCATCCGCACCGGCGACAACGTCGGAGAACACACGATCATTTTCGGCATGCTGGGCGAAACTCTCGAAGTCTACGTCCGCGGCCACACCCGCGACAGCTACGCCTACGGAGCCTTGGCCGCTGCCAAGTTCGTCGCGACGAAATCGGCAGGTTTGTATTCGATGAATGACGTGCTGGGATTGTAGGGCGACAGCTTCGAGAGCTGTCGAGCTTGCTCCACAGATCTATTGGATTCGGCCATTTCGGAACCATTTCCCAAACTCCCTCGAAGCTCAGAAGGCTCAGTGCTCATGAAGACGCTCATGATATTCCTCGCTTCAGCGATCGCGGCTCCCACGATCGTGTTTGGGCAGCAACCCGGTGTACTGCCTCCCTTGGTCTCAACGAGTGGATCTGCCGAGATTCGCGTTGTTCCCGACTTGGCTGATCTGAGATTTGAGGTGGAAATTCGTCATACTGACCTCAAAGAAGCAAGGAAGCAGCAGGCCGAACGGTCAGCCAAAGTCCTCGCAGCTCTGCGAGAGGCTGGCGTTGCTGAGACAAACATGCGAACTTCTCAAGTCCAGATCCAACCCCACTACACTGACGCTGAGCGTCGTCAAGAAACCGCAACAGTCCAGTACTATAGTGTCTCGCAGGATATCACCTGCACGCTGCATGACGTGTCGAAAGTGCCTGACGTGACAGCTGCGGTCGTGACGGCAGGAGCGACATCTTCAGGGAGAGCCAACTTGCGGACCTCTGAATTGCGGAAGCATCGAGATGAGGCCAGGAGCAAGGCGATCAAAGCGGCGAAGGACAAAGCCATTGCACTTGCCACTGAACTCGGGTCCAAAGTGGGGAAGCCCTATTCGATCACTGATGGATCCAGTCGTTTTACCAGCTATTATAGTGGGGACCTCGATATTCCCTTCCGTCAGAATTCCTTCGACTCCTCTCAACCTGATGGCGACGCCATGTCAACGTTTGCTCCAGGGACCATCAGCATCGGCGCGACGATCAACGTGTCGTTCCTACTGGAGTGAGGTTTGCAGAAACCGAGCGGCCTCGGCATGCTGGGCGAAACGCTGGAGGGCGGCGATGACTGACTCGCTCCGTTAAATCCCGACAAGTTGGTCGGTCGCGTTCCCGAACTGTGGCAGTCCGGCTCCCAGGCGATCCAGCAGGCTCAGGTACAGAGAAGAGAGCTTGCGGTCCTTGGCGTTTTCATAGTCAAGTGTGCGTCCGGTTTGCAAGGTGCCCGAGAGGCCACCGGAGACCAGCAGCGGCACTTTCGGGGCGCTGTGGGCGGTCCACTGCTCATTCGCCAGCATGATGCAGGAATTATCCAGTACGGTGCCGTCCCCCTCCTGCACCGAGTCAAGCTTCTTCACGAGGTAGGCGTACTGCTGCACCCAGAACCGGGCGATCGACGCGAACTCTTTGTTCTCCCAGCTGTGGGAGAAGTTGTGGTGATCCTGTCGCAGGCCAAGGAACGGGTACATCTGCCCCGACAGATTATTCGTCAGCAGCAGCGTCGCCGTGCGGGTGCGATCAGTCTGGAAGGCCAGCGCGATAATGTCGCACATCAGCCGGGAGTGTTCGTCAATCTGGTTCGGCAGACCATCGGGCGGACGCTTGAGCTTGTTGGCCTCGGGTGGGTTGAGCCCTTGGTCTGGCTGCTGCTGCAATTTGACCAGCCGCTGCTCGACATCCCGCACCGAGGTGGCGTACTCATCGAGCTTGGCCTGGTCCGAGTGCGACACCTTCCGAGACACATCGTTGAGCTGTTCGAGGACATGGTCGAGGACGCTGATGTGCGCCCGGTTGCCCTTGCTCTCAAACAAGCTGTCGAAGGCGAGCGACGGGTAAAGTTCCGACGGCACGGGCGAGACTGGCGAACTCCACGAGACGTGCGAGGAGTACATCATCGAGTAACCCGACTCGTGGAACCCACTGACGGGGCGTTCACAGGCGAGGACTAAACTGGGGAGTACGGTTTCATCGCCAAACTTCTGAGCGAGGTACTGATCGAGGCTGGTCGACGCTTGAATGCTCCGACCGCCGATGGGAGCCACTCCCGTCAGAATCCCCGCTGCCCCCTTGGCATGTCCGCCGACGACATCGCCGGGATGAGCCAGACCGTGAATGAAGTTCACCTTCTGCTTGACCGGTTCGAGCGAAGCAAACGCCGGTCCCAGTTCCAACTCCGCTCCGCTCCCCTTTGTCCACCACTCCGGCGGGTGAATGCCATCGCCGAAGAACAAAAACGCGAACCGCTTTGGCGGCACTTTCGGCACCTCAGCTGCCAGCAGATTCATCGACTCCAGCCACGGCAGAGCGACGCTGGCTCCCAGAGCCCCCAAAACGAGGCGGCGGGAGATCAGAGCAGATTTACGGCTGTGGTTCATGGTGGGGTTCTCAGTCAGAGATAAGCGTTCGTTGATGATAACATCGGCAGACCAGCGGAGGGAAGATGGTCGTCGTCACAGAATTCGTAGCGGACTGTTGAAAATGTCCCGTGGCACGGGCGTCCCGCCCGTGAATCCCTTGGAAAACGCATGGGCGAGACGCCCATGCCACGTTTTTCAACAGGCCGGTAAGACTTCTGCAGATGTCTGGATGGCCCGCAAGAATGCTCACGAATTCTTCTCCGAGAACAGCTCCCGGCGTTTCCGGTTCGCCGTTCATCGACAGTGGGCTCGATGGGGGCTCGTGGAGTCCCGACTTTGTCGACCTGCAACTCCCACTACCCAAATTCACTACAAAACCACTTTCGCAATATGCGTTTGGCAATGATCCGCGTGCATTCGTGAGGGAACATCGCCGTATCAATCCTGGGCTGTCAATCGAGGACACGAAGGCGGACTTTCAACACGACAGAAAGATAATCGAGAATCGCGGCGAACAAGGGCGTCGGGTGGCGAGGACATCGGTCACTTCCCGTACAACACAGTCCGCCTCTACGATGCGCATCCTGGGGGTATCACTGCCGCACTGCCAGTTGGTCTCTGAAACATCGAATGGAGTCGCCCCGTTGAACCTCGCAGAAACCTCACCCCGTCACTGGATCGGGATCGATTCCACAGCTGCGGATGTGGACCGAGTCATCCAGTTTCTCACCGAGCAAGGCACGTTCCGGTTTCCCGCGCTTCCCAACGGGCTGTTCTCCGCGGCAGCCGGGGAGGGGGAAGAGTTCGCGCAGACCGGGTATGCGAACATCTGGGTGCGTGACAATATCCACATCGCTCATGCCCACTGGGTGATTGGCGATACAACAGCAGCTGTCAAGACGGTGCGGACGCTGCTCGACTTCTACCGCAAATATCAACACCGATTCACGGACATCATTGAAGGCCGGACCGCTGCCAGCGAGCCGATGCAGCGGCCACATGTGCGGTTTCGAGGCGATCTGACGGAACTGCCTGAGAAATGGTCGCATGCGCAGAACGATGCACTGGGGTATTGGCTTTGGCTGACCAGCAAGCTGGCGATCGCGGGGGACTTGTCCTTGGAGAGCGCGGACGTTTCGGTTTTGATCGATCTGCTCAAATACTGGAAGACGATCGAGTACTGGAAGGACGAAGACAGCGGCCACTGGGAGGAGACCCGCAAGGTCGCCATGAGCAGCATCGGAGTCGCCGTGGGAGCGCTGCGAGAGTTCCGACACTGGTTAGCGACACCGGCCGGGGAACAGGCCCGAGCGATCCTTCCCAAGGTCGACTTGCTGGCAGAGGAACTCTGGTACGAGGGAATCGCCACCCTCGGGAAGAGCCTGCCGCACGAGAGTGGTCCGTACGGGTTGGACACAGACCGTCCGTATGATTCAGCGTTGCTGTTCCTGATGTATCCCGTGGACTTGTGGGACGGTGAGGTGCGGGACGAAGTCCTGAATAACGTGCGGAACTATTTGATGGGCGAATACGGGATTCGCCGTTATCTGGGCGACTCCTATTGGTGTGCCGACTACAAGACCCTGCTCAAAGCGGATCAGCGGACCGCCGATTTCAGCGACAATCTGGGAGCACGCGACCTGCTGCTCCAGCCGGGCCTGGAGGCGCAGTGGTGCATCTTCGATCCGATTCTGTCAGTCATCTCTGGTCAAAGGTTCCAGAAGTTCGGAGTGTTCAGTGACCGCGAAAACCAGCTGTGGCATTTGCAGCGATCTCTCAGTCAGATGACGACAATGGCATCGCGTTTCGGACCCTATCGCTGTCCAGAGTCGTACTTCTGCGAGGCGGGGAAGTGGGTGCCCAACGACATTACGCCGCTGCTCTGGACGCAGGCCAATCTGCGGCTGGCACTGCATTTCATGCGGGGGACGCTCCTCATGGCAGCCAGTGACTCGTGAGATAAAAGATCCACCCACATGGCATCGCCTGTGACCCGACAGACTTCGGAAGTCTTTAACTCGAACGATCACTCTCATCCCCCGACGACCTCCGCCGCGTCGCGACGACAGCTTATTAGCGCTCTCGCGTGTGGTGTGGGGGGAGGTCGCAGGAAACGCATGTCCCTCGGACCGAACTCCCCGGAAGATCGAGGCATCACAGACGGTCGCCTTTTGCTCCGCGAAAGAGCGTCCTGTTTCGGAACAAAAGGCGACATTCGTTGACTGCGGTGATCACGATCGCAGAGTCCAGGGGCTGCCCCCGCCTGGCTCGCTGGCGAGTGAAACGTGTGATCTGTCCATAAAAAAACACGCCCCGGGACCAGCCCGGGGCGTGCAGCAATTCAAACCATTTCCTCAACTGAGAAATTAGTTCTTGTTAGGCTCAGCGACTGGGGTGTCGCATGCCAGCGCACACTGATTGTCGTCGCAATCATCGGTCGAGTCGATGAATCTCGAACCGTAGGTCACGGACTTGGTCGAATTGTGGCCAATGCCAGACTTCTCAGCCGAGAACCCGGTGTAGGCATAGGACTGATTGACTTCACCGATGGCATCGGCGACATCGTTCAGTTCCTGGACCACAGCGTGCTGGATTTCGCTCAGACCGACGATGAGGCCGATCACGAGGATGGTGGCGACGAGGACGAGTTCTGCGCTGACGATAAAGCCAGCTTCGTCGTTCAAGAGTTGACGAACCATTGTTGACATTCCTTCAAGAGAGTGAGACTTTGGAAACACTGAGCGTCGAGATCGAAGACCGAGTGGCGAACTCGTTCCAGAGAACTCCGTCGCTTGACAACTTCCCGAGACTGATCCTCT
>JAYSUV010000470.1:0-3767 GCA_043718945.1 Planctomycetota bacterium | reverse complement strand
CAACTCGGGTCTCACTGTTCTCATTCCGACGATCAGCCAGTGAACAACCAATCAGGCATTTGCCTCACGGATCGTGTGCAGAGTTTTCACACCTCGCGGATCGGATCGCAATCTCACAAATCCTGATGGTCATCAAAGTAAGCCCCACGAAACTCGCCGTATCGGGATATCTGTTCCCAATATACATTGCTGAATCGATAGGGCACGCCGGTTGGGAGTGGCAGGGAGTGAGTTCGGACCAGTTCCTCAAGGTGTTTCATGTTTTCGGCAGTGTATGCCACTTCAGAAATACACTGTGCCTCAAATGGAGAAGAAGAGTGGTCGCGCCACTGATCGATCGGAACACCGAGATATTCTTCTAAGTCTGCTACCATTACGCCACGATCAGAATACTTTCCAATGCACTTAAGTGCCCCTGGCTCCGATGGATCTTCATGATAGCTGAAGGCTGAAATCCATTCGATAGAGACTTTCGCTGAGTTGTCAATATGATTTCCTTGATGAATCGTGACAACGCGAATCAGCCCTGGCGTATCAATGTCACGGATGTCGATGACGATGGAATGGTACTGATTGAGATCTAGAATTCTGTTCAAGTCATCTTTGGTCATCTGAATTCACCTGGGAATGATGATGATTGCCGATTTTGTGCGATCCAAGAAATACAAGTTATAGTGAGGATTGAGGGCATGCAACGGTGGTCCACTACCAGGAGGATGGATAAAGTTTGCTCCAGGGTTTTCGATATTGAGAAGATCTCCCGCGTATGTCCCTGGAAGTCGCGGTTGGTTGATCATCATACTCTCGCCATTCATCGGACGTAGTCCAGTGTGATCAAGAAGCTGCCGTGCTTCTTCTATGGAGTTAACGACTACGTCTTCACCATCGAGAATTCGACCCAGAAGTCTGTTTTGAGCTGCGTTTAGCGGATACGCATTATGCACCAACACCCCATCCTCACCAACGTGGTAGGTGTGATCCACGTCGACTTCGAGATTGAAGACCTCAACCGGTGGTCCGGTATGCGGGGTAATGCGGGTGACTTGTGTATGGGTGCCGTTGGCGAGGAGCAGCGTCTCGCCCAGTTGCAGTTCCCCGGCTGCGATGAAAGCCTGGCGGTCTTCCGACCAAAACGGGTGGTTGTCGGTCGTACCAATCGGTTCTTTCTCGCTCGCAACCTGAAGGTCGATCACATTAGCTGCGCTGTGATGGAAAGTTCCGGTGACGAGGCGTTGAGACGCTCCTCGAACCGCTTCGATGTCTGGGCATGGCAGGACAGCTGTGACTGTCGCGGGGCCAGAGGCTCCCAGTTCGGGCAGGTCGAGAAGCAACTCCTTTCCGAGAAGCAGTTCTGCCAGAGGAAGTTCGGAAGACGCAATCGTCAGAGGACGCTGCAGGCCAAATGTCTGGTCATTGATCTGCTCCGCTCGTTCCAGAGCTTGCGCCAATCCCCATTCCATCGGACGCAGCAGTGCCACATCCAGCTGGCTTCCATCGGGCTTTGCCATCCGCAGACGAAACAGCCGCCAGCCCTGTGGTGCAATCGGTGAGTCGGCTTCCACCGGGCCTTGCGCTTCTGGATTTCCAGCCACCACCCGCATGCCAGGGTGAATGGACTCGATCGGTCGAGTCCGCGAGGGACGGGCGTTGTCGTCCGTCCTTGACGATGACGCCTGTGCCGGTTGACGAGTGATGGGTGAGACCGCCTGCCACAAGGCGCACATCGCCAAGCAGAGCAAGCCAGCTTGCATCAGCCTTCGAAGAGTCCCAGTTTTCTGCAACATGACAACCTCGGGAAACGAATGATGAATGATGACAAATCCCTCGAACAACTCAATCCGACTTCCACAATACTCAGGTGTCTATCCGGAAGTCAGTCGAGAAGGATGGGAACCCGTCCCCGCTGTTTGCGTCGCTCGTCGCTGAGAGACCGCTCGGACAAGAACTGACTCCCCCAGAGAGCCGCCAGCCCGACCACGAGCCAGCCCGCCTGTTCAGCGAATTCGCTTCCGCCTTCTGTGCCACCATAGTCGGCCTGTGCAATACCCACTGAGCCGAGGTCGGTCATCACCGGAGTGCCAGCAATAAAGCACCAACCCTTACCGAATCCAAGGATGCCTTCGCCACCGGTTCTCATGCAGACGTACGTCTTCAATGAGTCGAGTCCCTTGTTTGCTGCGGTCGCCACCGCTTTGATGGCTCGACCCACCGGTGACCTGGCAATCGCCGCAGTTGCCGCTCGTGCTGCTGCTCCGACTGGACCAGCGACCTTGGGCAGCACTTTTCCCACAACTGCGAGGGCACGAGTCGCGACGGCGGGGACGGGAATTTTCATGTTGCCAAGATTGCCTCCCTTGAGCGGGCCAGCCACGGAGCTACTGATTGCAGCGACCGCGATCAGTCCTCGCTGCCAACGCTCCATTCCATGCAGTTTTTGGCCAGTACTGATATCGATCGCGTAGGTAGTCTCCACTGCCGGATTGATCCCGACCTGATCCGCGAACACGCCGTTGTAGGCAAACCGTCCGTAGTCGCCGGCTGATCCAGTGAACTCGTGACCGGAGATGTTTTCGGAAATGGCGACTGCCCGATTCCCGAGTGCTTCGCCTGCACGTCCAGTGGCGAGATCGCGACCCGCTCCGTAGATATTCCCCCCCCAGTTAATCAAGACATTGGTAATGAGCCATCGCTCATTCTCGGCGTCCATTTCCTCGCGAGCCTTGCGAGTAGCGTCATCAAGCGTTGGCTCAATGGCTTGCGTCACCGGGTTCTGCTGGGCATTCCCCGCCATCTGGACACCGGTTCCGCGGTTGTAACCGACCACTTCGATTCCCGTGGTGGTTTGGGACGAGCCGGGGGTGCCGACGACAGTCTGCCAGATAGGAGTATCCTCGCTGTGGCAGCTGTTGCCGTCACAGACGATGAACTTGGCGATCGCGCTGACGACCTGGTTCGTCAGGGACTTAATGGCTGCGGTATCGCCATTCGCGATGATCATGCCCGTTGTTTTTATGAAATGCAGGCCCGCAGGCCCGAACAGGGCTCCAGCTGCGGCTTCGGCATCGGCGGCTGATGCGCTGGAGCCGCCATTGCCCGTGCCGTAGGAGGTGGTGCCGCTACTGCTGTAGGCACCCGCGTTGCTGCCCGCACTGGCGGCGTTGTCGCTGTTGGTCGTACTCGCCCCGGCGGTCGCGGCGAGGGTTTTCTGGGTGGTGAGGGTGGTGCCAAAGTTGCGGGTGAAGCCTTGGGCCTCGGGCGCGGCGGAGCTGCCGCCGCCGAGGAGATCGTTCGCCGTCCACAAATAATCTCCGACATAATTCGTCGGGTTATTATTAAACGCATAACTGAGTCCATCCGAACCCACCGGCACCAGCGCGTGCGCCCCCATTGAGATCCCGCTGAGTCCCGGACTGGAATATGTCCCCGCCGTACTCGTCCCGCCCCAGCTGTTGCCCTGGGTCGAACTGCCGCTGCTGGTCCGCAGCACCGTGGCCGAGTGCCCCAGCTCGGTCGCCGAGGTCGTCTGCTCCAGCGCCGTCTGAGTCGTGAACGCCACAGCTGCCCCGGTCGCCAAGTCCGGCATCGACTGCATCGTCTGGCCGACCGTCTCGTTTAATGTCGACGACTGAGTCCCCGTATTCGTCCACGTCCAACCGGGAGTGCTGAAAGACATGAGCAAATAATGCCATCAGGCATCTTCACGAAGGTTGCCCGATGAGGTGTTGACTTGATGAGAACGCCTGCTTGCCGTCCACACTGGCGGCCCA
>JAYSUV010000469.1:0-10782 GCA_043718945.1 Planctomycetota bacterium | reverse complement strand
CCCCAGGGATAACGCCCGTCTTGGCCCGCATTCCGCGAGGCGTACTCGTACTCGGCCTCGGTCGGTAGCCGCTTCCCCGCCCAGTCGCAGTAGGCGACAGCGTCTTCCCATGTCACATGGACGACCGGATGGTCCAAACGCTCGGCGATCGATGAGCCCGGTCCTTCGGGGTGTTGCCAGTTGGCCCCGGGGATGAACTTCCAGACCTGCAGCTCCCACATGTCGCAGTTGACATCGAGCGTGCTACGGTCGAAGTCGGGGTTGTAGCAGAGTGAGCCCGCGACGAGATGCTCGTCCTGGAATAGGCTCGGATCGGCTCCACTGCGGGCGAGGTCTTCGCGAGTGGGCGTCTTCTCGCTGAAGGTCACGTAGCCGGTCATGGCGACGAACTCGGCGAACTGGCGGTTCGTGACCTCGGTGGCGTCCATCCAGAAACCATCGAGTGCGACCGTGTGTGCGGGGTACTCATCCGGCTTGATGCGATGCGGGTTCGGCTGGCCCGGCAGCGGAACTTCCTTCGTCCCCATCTGGAAGCGACCGCCCGGCACCCAGACCATACCCCCGGGCGCGTCATGCGGAGCTTCGACGACCAGCGGAGTGGCTTCCTCGACTTCAGAGGCCTTCACCGGTGATGAGTGTTGAGAAGAAGCCACCGGCCAAAGCGACGCCAAGCCCACCGTCACCAGCGACGCCACCAGTGTCAGCGGAAGAACCCAACGAGGAGTGGAGGTGGACTTCGTCATAAGAACCTTCTGGGACTGCCCGGGAGGGCGAAGCTCTTGCGGGGCCGCTCACTGGCTGATTCGGGCACGTCGGAAACGTGCCCCACGGGTTAGGCCGACTTCCGCGAGGTAAGCACTTCGTCCCTGCTGGCCGAGGCCCCGAAGAGCCACCGCCAGCAGTGCATGACCGGACCTCCGAAGGCAAAGTAACAAAAGGCCAGCGGCACCACCAACTCATGCACCCACGCCACAGCGGCACCGGCGAACACGAGTTGAATGATGGTCTTGCGAGGCCCGCGACCGCGAATGATCTGTGTCCCGAAATGCGGGTATTGAATGCGGGAGACCATCAGCATGGCCACCGACAAACAGATCAGCGGGAGGGCAATCTTCACGCCGGGGACCAGGATGTTGGCCAGGCGAGTCGCCGTCGCGTTCCCGCGCTGGGCCAACTCCAGCAACTCAGGCATCACGATTGGGAAAGCTGCCACCGCTCCCGCCGCAGCAGGGGACGGCAAACCGCTGAACGAGTCGTGGGCGTCGTCCTCATCCGTTTCGATGTTGAAGCGGGCGAGTCGCGAGATGGCACAGAGCATGTACAACGCCCCGATCGTCCACACGAGCCGGGCCGGGTAGATGAACGGCAGGGAGTATTCGTTCCCTTCCCACAGCGGGAAGTTTACGAACTGCAGCATCAGAAACGCCGGGGCCACCCCGAACGTGATCGCGTCGCACAAACTGTCGAGTTCGGCCCCCAGCTGGCTGGTCTGCCCGGTCAGGCGAGCAGCGGCACCGTCAAACATGTCGAACAGCATGCCGCAGAAAATCAGGAGTGCCGAGAAGAAGAGCGGACCGTAGCCGGGTGCGTCCACGGTACTCTGCGTGACCTTGGCTGCGAACGTAATCGCCGCGAAACCACAGGCCCCATTCCCCAGCGTCAGCAGGGTCGGGAAGACAGCGATCAGTCGAGTCGGTTTCATGGGGAGGCTTGTGGCGGATGGCGTGTTAAACAGATGAGGACTGATTCTGTCGCGAGTGGCCTCACATCCCGGAGGGATGCCAGAGATTAGCCGGTGGTTGAGCGCAGCGACACCACCGGAACACGGTCCCGCTCCTTGCTCTCGCATCCCGGAGGGCTGCCAGAATGTGGCTCGCGGCTTGGTGACTCGCGTCGGTATCGGCAATGGCGATCTCTGCCATCCCTCCGGGATGGAGCGAGTCAAGTGATCATTAACCGGTGGTGTCGCTGCGCTCAACCACCGGCTAATCGCTGTGACCCCTGCCGGGGTCGGGTCAATCCACACCCCGAGATACTTCCGAGCGATTCGGGGGATGCTCGATGCTCAGCCGTCGAGCTGGCTCGACGTGCCACTTTTAGCGTACCCCACGCTCTGGCCATCCGCTATCCGCCGACGGGGATTCGCCCCTCAAAAGTTCAAGTAGAAGAACTCTTCGGCGGCCTTGACCGTCTCGGGATCGGTCTCCCGCAGGGTTTTGAGGTGCTTTTGAGCGGTCACCACATGGGCTGGCAGCGGCTCTTTCACGTCTTTCGGCTTGGTCGCCTCAGCTGTCAGGTAGAACCGCACAATCGCGCGCTTGGTCGAGGGAATGTCGTAACCCGCCGACCCGTACAGTTCCATGAGCCGGTCCGACACCGACCAGTCTTGCCAGCGGCCCAGATCGACGATCACCAGATCGGCCAGCTCGGGCCGGTCCAGAATGATCCGCATCGACTGTCGCAGCCGCTCCTTCGAGATGTGGTTATCGCCATAGGTCCACATGAAGCGCAGAGCCTGCATCGTCGCGTAAGTCTCGCTGAATGGAACCTTCTTGTCGCGCAGCTTGGCGTCTTCGAGGACCGTCAGCCCCTTGTCGCCCGCCAAGAGTAAATACCCGCCCATCATGCCGTCGATTCCCAGGCGGAACCCTTCGACGGGCTCGATCAACCGCCCCTTCAGGTACTCCGCATCTGCTTCCGACCCACTCAGCCCCAACATCAACCCGTACAGCCCGAGCCGCGACGGCACCGTCTGCGGGTTCGACAGCCACTCCCTGAGCTTCTCTTTGGGGAACTTGGCTTTGACCGCCACGATGTCCTTGTACTGGGCATTGGCAAACTCGCCATAGGCATCGTCCGCCACGATATGGTCGGAGAACTCCAGAAACTTGACGAAGTATTCCAGCCGCTTGGTGGCGGGAGCCTCCTTCGAGGGGGCCTGGGTGATGTAATTGAAGCTGGTCTCGGTCACTTCCAGCGGGCTGCCCCACTCCAGGGTTTCGACCTTCGTCCCGAGCAGCAAGAACATGTCCCCCGCTTTCGACGCGCGATAGCGGTCGATCTTCACTTTCCCGCCGGGCTTCAATTCTCCGCCGGAGTCATGTACGACCTTCAACACCGCATACTCCGTACTCCCCAAAAACCCCTTCTCCTTGTCGGCAGGCAGTCCACTCTCCCACTGCACCAGAACAGCTGCGTCCGACATGTTCAGCTGCTCGCAGAGCGTCAACGATGGAGCGGAGCAGAACGGGCAGCAGAGAGCCTGGACTGTGGTCAGAGCCAGCAATGACAGGCCCACACAGGCGGAGAGGGTGAGACGAAACATGTAGAGACCTCGCGCGCGGACCAGGACGGGTTCCCAGCGAACCCAAGGATTCATGATGGCATTTTTCGAGGGGGAACACCAGAACAACTCGCATTCCGAGCCGGGAAAGGGTGCATCAGCATTAGAGGTGGAGTCTTCTCTCGCATCGACCGGATCGAAGCCGCGAAGCGGTGAAAGCATGTAGCCGTGGGTGAAACCCACGGACTTCGCGACCCCGATATGGTCACAGCCGCGAAGCGGCGACAGGAGGAGCAGCGGCGAGTAGCTGGAGTTGAGTGACCTTCACAAGAACGGTGGGCTTTTGCTGTCGCCGCTTCGCGGCTGGAATGCACATGAGACGCAGGTCCGTGGGTTTCACCCACGGCTACATGCTGCCACCGCTTCGCGGCTGAAGAGATGAGCACCTCCTGTACCACCCCCTCCCCCGGTCAGCTACACTGATCGAATCAGTCCGTGTTGACGTGTGGAGCTGTCATGGCCTTGCAGAATCTCAGTGACATTGTCGCCTTTCGCTCCGCCGCGATGTTTTTCACACTGTGCTTGAGTGTCATCGTTCCGGCAGTCGGAGCCGCTGAATTGACGGTTCAGCCTGCGACCGTCCAGATCGGCGACGCCTTCTCCCAAGTCCAAGTCATCGTCTCGCTCAATGGGAAGGACGTGACCCGCACGGCGACCTATGAATCGGCCAATGCCCAGGTGGCTCGCGTCGACGCCACCGGTCTCGTCCAACCGGCCAGTGCGGGGCAGTCCCAGTTGACCATCCGCGCGGGGGGCCAGGCGATTCAAGTCCCGGTCGAGGTCACTTCCTTCGACCGCGCCCGGCAGATCGACTTTGTGACCGAGGTCGAGCCGCTGCTGACGCGGTACGGCTGCAACGCGGGCGGGTGTCACGGCAAGGCGAGCGGGCAGAACGGGTTCAAGCTGTCGCTGTTTGGCTTCGATGGAGTGTTCGATCACCATGCGATCGCGACCGAGGCGAGGGGGCGCCGCATCTCGCGCTCCGCTGCACGCAAAAGCCTGATGCTGCTCAAGGCGACAGCCCAAACGCCGCATGGGGGCGGCAAGCGTTTCGCCGTCGATAGCGAGCCGTACAACATCCTCCTGGCGTGGATCGAGTCGGGGGCTCCAGCCAGCGCTCCGACGGTGCCGCGCGTGCAAGCCATCCGCATCGAGCCGCGTGAGGCGTTACTCGCCCCCGAGGCCCTTCAGCAACTGCGCGTCGTCGCGACCTACTCCAACGGCACCGAGCGCGATGTCACGCGGCAGGCCGACTACGCCAGCAACCTCGATGTCGTCGCCCGCGTCGATGAGCAGGGACTCGTCACCGCCAATACCAACAGCGGCGAGGCCGCCATCATGGCCCGCTTCATGGGACAGGTCGCCGTCTTCACTGCCATCCGCCCGCACGGCAATCCCCTGGCCGCGATCCCCGACTTCCAGCCGATCAACGAGGTTGACCGTTTGGCCATCGAGAAGTGGAAGAAGCTCGGCATTCTCCCCTCACCCGTCTGCGACGACCCGACGTTCCTCCGGCGGATCACGCTCGACCTCTGCGGGCGCTTGCCCACGATCGACGAGACGAAAACCTTCCTGGGCAGTACCGACGCCAACAAGCGGCAGCAACTGATCGACCGGCTACTCGACTCTCCCGACTACGCCGCCTTCTTCGCCATGCGGTGGGGCGTGATCCTCCGCAACTCGCAGCTCGCCGGGGCGAACAAGGCTGCATACGCCTTCCACAACTGGATCAAGGAGACGCTGGGCAAGAACCGCCCCTACTCCGAGTTCGTGCGCGGCATCGTGGCGGCCAGCGGCGAGTGGCAAGACGCACCGGCGATCAACTGGTACTGGCAATCCCGCGACGACCAACTCCACACCGTCACCGCCGACACGGCCCAGCTGTTCCTTGGGATTCGGCTGCAATGTGCGCGGTGCCATCATCACCCGTATGAGCGCTGGGGCCAGGAGGACTACTACGGGCTGGCCGGGTTCTACACGCGGCTCGGTCGCAAGAGCTTCGGCGAGCCTCCGCCGTACTTCAGCTCCCCGACCGTCTCGACCGGCGAGAAGAACCCGCTGACCGACAAGGCTCCCGAGCCGAAATACCCGGACGGGGAGTACGCCCAGTTCACCTCGGAAGATGACCCGCGTCACGCGCTCGTCGACTGGATGGTCCAGGAGAACAACCCGTACTTCGCCAAGGCGTACGTCAACCGCATGTGGGGCCACTTCTTCGGGCGCGGCCTCGTCAGCGAGGTCGACGACATGCGGGCCACCAACCCCGCCAGCCACCCCGAGATCCTCGACTTCCTGGCCAAGGAATTCCGCACCAGCGGGTTCGACATGAAGCGTGCCATCCGCACGATGGTCTCCAGCCAGCTGTATCAACTCTCATCGGAGCCGCGTCCCGAGAATGCCCAGGACCGCCAGAACTTCGCCCGCTACTACGCGAGAAGACTGGTGGCCGAAGTATTCCTCGACACCGTCGACCAAGCCTGCGGCACCAAGAGCAACTTCGGCAACATGAGCGCCAATGCCCGCGCCGTCGACCTCCCCCACGAAGGGTTCAGCTCCACGTTCCTCGACACCTTCGACCGACCCACCCGCGTCTCCGTCTGCGAATGTGAACGCTCCGCAGCTGCCACGCTGGGGCAGGTGCTGCTGCTGGCGAACTCGGACGACATCGAGAACAAGATCGCCGACGGCAACGGGCGGATCAAGAAGCTGGTCGACGCGAACAAGACCCCCGCGGAGATGGTGGAGGAGGTGTACCTCGCCGCCTACTCGCGTCTCCCCAAGGATGATGAACGCACCAGCGCCGTGTCCTACATCGACCTCGCCAGCGACAAGCCCAAGGCCGCCCAGGACCTCCTCTGGGCCGTGTTGAACTCGCGGGAGTTTATGTACAACCATTGAGTCCGTCGTAGGACGGGCCCATTGGCCCGTCCCGCACTCCAGAGGAAATGAAATGGCGATGCAGCCTTCGATCTACCTCGAAACCAGCATCATCGGCTGCCTGGCCATGCGGCTGAGTGGTGTTTTGCGGGTCGCCGCCAATCAGCAGACCACGCGCGACTGGTGGGACAATCATCGGCAGCGATATGACCTGTTCGTTTCCCGCTATGTGATTGATGAATGCTCCGGTGGCGACCCGGTCGCTGCGCAGGAGCGACTCGTCTTTCTCAATGGAATACCGTTGTTGGAAGTCAGCGAGTCGGCTGTAGAACTCGCAGAAGCGTTGGTCGTGAAAGGGCCGCTGCCACCCAAAGCGGCCATTGATGCGTACCATATTTCGTTGGCCGCAGTGCATGGCGTAGAATACATTCTGTAGTGGAACTGCAAACACATCGCCAACCCGGCACTCAGACTACGCATCGAATCCGTCTGTCGTGGAATGGGATTCGAACCACCCGTGATTTGTACGCCGCAGGAACTTTTGGAGATCAATGATGTCACCTGATCCCGTCGTGGCTGAGATCCGTGCGATCCGTGAGCGGATCGCCGCCCAGTTTGACTATGACATCACCGCCATAGGTCGTGACGCGCGCGAACGCGACGCCGCCGGAGACCGAGTGGTCGTCCGCCGAGAACCCCGCCCCGCCGTCCAGCCGATCCGCCTTCCGGCAAAGACAGCTTGATGAGATACTGCGGGTCGGATCAGCTATTCCAGGCAACTCGGGGGTCAGGTGTGTTCCAAGAAGAGGAGGTTCCCATGAATTACAAGATTGCCATTCACCGTACCGAAGAGGGGATCAGCGTGTCCGTACCGGCACTGCCAGGTTGTTGGTCTGAGGGCGACACTGAAGCAGAGGCATTGGCCAACATTCAGGACGCGATTCGCGAATACTTGGCCGCCTTAGAAGATCGCTTTAAGGATGCGGAGTGTCGCGACGTGGAAGTGCAGGTCTAGCTGTGCCCAAGAACGTGGGGGTGAATCCTTGAAGGGTTCGACAACTGACTAATCGGCAACCCCATGAACGCCCCCACGCCCTTCCGTCAGGGGCGTCCGGGTCGTGTCACCCGACCCGTCAGTGAGAGTTTTGGTAAGCTACGTGGGAGAACGACCGACCAACTGGCGGAGGAGATGTCTCAATGGCTTGCCGTATGCAGCTTGGAATCGGGGTGATTGTCACCTTGCTGGTGTGCGGTCCATGGGGCACCCCAGTGAGTGCGGGAATGCCAGCAGCGTTGCCAACGAACTGGACAGTGGACAACACTCTAGGCGGGACCAGCCGCAATCAGCCGGTCGACGAAGGTGTGACGGCCTTGCGAGTGCAGGCGATCTCGTTCTTTCTCGCAGTGCTGCTCTCCAGCGGCTGGCTGGTGAAGACGCTGTGGAACGTCACACGACGGGATTTTCCCAAGCTCCCCGAGATGACCTATGGCCGGTCGCTAGGACTGGTCGGGCTGTGGGGACTGTCGTTTGTGATCGTACTGACCATGATCTCGGGAGCCCGTGAGCTGATGACGCCCGGGGCCTGGCGGAAGCAGGGCTGGACCTACCAGCTGGCGGGCCAGTCGCTGCCCGATGCCCGCATCGCACTTTCGGCCCGGCAGCAGCAACTTGAACGTCTCCGCACAGCCCTCTGGCAGTACGCGGCGACACACGAGGGGCACCTGACTCCACTGGACGAACCTGCGGTGGACGCAACTTTGTGGAATATCCCCGGGTGGCCGGGGTTGAGATACCACTTCGTGCCGGACCGCCACGCGGAGTCAACGGGGCGTTTGTTCGTGTTTGAACCAGATTTGGAGGGTGATGAACGGCTGGTACTGCTCACCAATGGTTTCATTGGCACGATGAATTCGGCGGCGATCAAGCAATCGCTGGCTGAAGCTCGCAGTCAACAGGCCGCTGGGAGTCTTGACGGAAAATCCGAATTTCATGAGGGAGAGGCCCCATGAGCGAACCCTCTCCTCACGCCTCAAAGCCGTTCGACCCATCGCTGACCCGGAAGCTCCTGACCGGACTGGTGCTTCTCATCGTGTCAGTCGTTGTCTTGGGGGTCCATGTGGAGCAGCTATGGCTCGGATGGCTCTACTTCCTATTGCGGACACTTCCCCGAGTCACCGTCGACTGGCCGACGGCGATTCTGGGAGCCGCCTCTTCTGTCCTGTTCATTGTCGGTCTGCACCGAACGGTGTGTGGGTTTCGACAGTCAGCAGTGGAAGGAAAAATGAGTGAGGCAGCCCGCTGGACTTGGCGCACTTCGCTGGCAGTATCGGCTCTGTTGTTCGTGTTATTCGCTTCGGGCACTGCATGGGTTGGGACGACGCATCAGTTCATTTGGCTACTCTCCGGTCGTGGTCAATCGAGTTCTGAGGTTGTCGCGGTGAGTGACCTCGGAGTGCTTGCTCAGGCCCGCGATTCTGCTCGGATGTCACAAGCAAGGTCTGAATTGCGGCAATTTGGATATGCGTTCGAGAACTTCCACGCGACATTCGGTGCCTATCCCTCCGGCGGCACAATCAACAAAGACGGCGAACTGCTGCATGGCTGGGCAGCCTACCTCGGGGTGTTTCAGAACTACAGTACTGACGGAATTGACTTTCACCTGCCGTGGCGAAGCCCTCCCAACGACCGTTTCTACAAGTGCCAACTGTCCTGTTTTCTCAACCCCTCTCAGTCAGGGCCGGTGTTTGACAAAGACGGTTATGGGCTGTGCCATTGGGCAGGGAATGTGCATGTGCTGCCGATCCGGACGGTACAAACCGATTCGAGTTCGCCCGCTGATGGGTACACCGGATACATCACTCAGCTGAAGCAGTCGGGGCTGGCGATCTCGACCAGTCAGATCACGGATGGCACCAATCATACGATTCTATTGGGGTCAGTCGGCCAGCAGTTCAAACCCTGGGGCCATCCGGCCAACGTCCGCGATCCGTCACTGGGGATCAACCGCTCTCCGGCAGGTTTCGGCGGTCCACCCCACTGGCAGGGCGGATTATTCCTGATGTGCGATGGATCGGTCAGGTTCCTGAGCGAGCAGACCGACATCAAAGTCATGCGAGGTCTCGCCACCCCAGCGGCTGAGGATGTCGTTTCAGTGGAGTTCTAGCACCGTTGTCGAGGTCGGTGGGCCACACCACCTGCCCCATTTCCATGCTTACAACCAGGACGATGTGGCGGTACTCGGTCTGGACCCTGTCGACCTTATCGCCGGTGACCTCCCGCGTCGGCAGCGACGACTGGTGTAAGCATGGGCCGAGCTGCATTAGGAAGAGTTTCTGGCGGATTGGCGGCGGCGACAGGCCGGGAATCTGCCACTCCCGATCGCCCCTTTGGAGTGAACTCCGATGAACCATCTGATCTGTCGTGTTCGCCGATTTCGGATCATCGCGCCATATACGCTGGCGGTGGGCTTTGATGATGACACTGAGCAAGTGATCGATTTCCAACTGGTTCTGGCAGGCGAACTGTATGGACCGTTACGCGAGTTGTCGCTTTTCCGCCAAGTGATGATCGATCCGGAGATTCATACGCTCGTGTGGCCGAACGGGGCGGACTTTGATCCCGCGACGTTGCACGATTGGCCGAAGTACGCGGAGGCAATGGCCGCTCGGGCGCGGACTTGGGAACTGCATCCCGCCTGATATATCGAACGACGATCTCATAGTTCTTGACGGGGTGACCCAGACCCAGCTTTGACGGTCTGGGTTGCAGAGCAACAGGAGGAGATCAGAACAGGCTCACTCGGCAATTCCTGTTGTGCTTGTGTCACCCAGACGCCCCAAGCGGTGTTCGGGCCAGCCAACCATCCCTGACCGCTGGCCTTCCCCCCTCGACACTCCTGTAACCCGCACGTATCATTTTCCTATGAGCCAGACGCTGCAATACCTGACAGACGAACACGGCGAGCGAACCGCTGTGGTGCTTCCCATCACCGACTACGAAAAGCTCATTGAGGACTTGGACGACCTCTCAGCTGTGGCCGAGCGACGTGACGAGCCGGTCATTCCGCACTCGCAGTTTGTCGCCGAGTTGAGGCGTGATGGAACCCTTTGACATCCAATGGCGCGCCTCCACCCAGAAAGACTTGCGTAAACTTCCGCTTCCGGAAGTCGCCCGGGTGATCGCCGCAGTCGAGCAACTTGCCCAGGAGCCTCACCCGCACGGCTCCGTGAAGCTCACCAGCTCCGAGCACACGTATCGCATTCGCCTTGGCGACTACCGAGTTGTTTATGAGGTGCTGACCGAGCGAAAGATCGTGGAGGTTCAGCGTGTCCGACACCGACGTGATGTCGATCGGCCATGAACTTGATGAGAGAATCGTGGAAGGTCATGGTGAGTGGCACGCCCCGCGGTCTTCGAAACCGAAGGTTGGAGGTTCGAACCCTCCCAGGTGCATTTCTCTAATTCTACTGTCCGGTTTAGGTTCTGCGTTGGTTCCTCAATGGCGGCAGGAGGTTACGGGATTCGTAGCGGAAGGCCCTCGCGAGTTCGTTGCGTTGCAGCC
>JAYSUV010000468.1:0-10802 GCA_043718945.1 Planctomycetota bacterium | reverse complement strand
CGCTGACCGAACAGTCCGGGGGCTGACGCCGCCCGGCTCGCCAAATCCATGCAAAGCTCGCCTCACTTTTTCAGCAAGTCCGGCACCAGCTTTTTGACATCCTCCATGGAGGTCGTCACCGCAGCCACGGTCCCGGTCTTGTCGACGATGAACATCGTCGGCAGTGCCACGATGCCATAGGCCATCGCCGGAGCGCTCTCCATCCCGCCGGGTTCACGAATGCTCGGCCACGGCACTTTGTGCTGTTGCAGGTATTCCTGAATCGGGGCTCCATCGGTATCGAGGTTGACGCCGATCACCTCCATCCCCGCCGCCTTCTGCGTCTGGTACATCTCCTTCAGCAGCGGCAACTCTTCCGTACACGGAGTGCAATAGGTCGTCCAGTAGGCCACCACCAACACCTTGCCCTGATACTGAGCCGCATTGAAGTTCCCGCCTCCCAGCAGCGCTCCCGCCAAGGCCAGCTTCTCCCCCTTCAGTCCCAGCCGCAACAGTGACCCCTTGGCGCGCACAGCGGCGCGGCTCTCTGGATGATCCTGAGCGATCTGCGCGTACCACTTGGCAGCCTCAGCGGTCTTGGCATTCAGATCGTGCGTCACCGCCAACGTGAGCAGAGTGTCCGGTCGATCCTCGGCCTCGGGGAACTGGGCAGCGAAGATTTCGAGCGACTTCAAGAAGTCCTCCTGAACCTTTTGGCGATCAGCGACGGCGGCCTGTTGCTGGTCGAGTGTGTACTTGGTCATAAGGCTGCGGAAGATCAGGAACGGATAGATCGGCTCGTCCTTGGCCGTCTTCGAGTACTGCACCTCCATCCGCTGCAGTTCGGCCATCCCGCCCTGGTAGGCTCCCATCTGAGTCGCATTGCAGATCCCTTCGATCAGCTGACGCTGCCAGCTGTCCCGTTCGTCGGTGGAGGCGGAGTACTCGGCCAGTTTGGCGAGGTATTGGAAGCGGGTGACGTGGTATTTCTCGGCTTCATCGGGCTTAGCGGTCGGGCCGGGTTGGTTCTCGTCGAGCTTCTTAATGGCGTCGATCAGCTGTTGGACTTCGGGCTTGAGGGCTCCGTCGGGCGATCCTGAGTTGGCAGCGGATTGGGCCATGCTGGGCTGGAACAGTCCGCCCCCTTCGGCGATGAACGACTCGGTCCCCTCGACCGGTTTGGGCAGGACGGTGAGCTTCCAGGTATTGCCGACGCGGACGATCTCCCCGAGGTGGATCGAGCCGGTCTCCTTGCCGTTTTCGACAATGGCCATGGCGTTTTCGTAGACGTACAGATCTTGTGTACTCTTGCCTGGTTCCGCGGGAACCATGTAGGGCATCGTGCAGTTGAACTGCATCCAGCGCGTCGTGGACTTGATCGTCTTCGACTGCTTGAGAGTCTCGGCAAGCACCTGCTCGGGATTGGCGACATTCTTCAGAACGGTCGCCTGAGCCGCCTTTTCCACCCCGACCGCAGTCAGATCCTCAGCCGTCGCCAGCAGTGGCTTGAGGATGTTGGCATCTCCGGTCGCCAGCGCGCGGACCGCCTCCTGCGAGAGTTCTTCCGCCGAAATAATCTTCCACTGATCGATGATTCCGTCATGATTGGGGTCGACCCCCCAGCGTGTGCCGCCCATGTTGAACCAGCGGACCTGATCGATGTTGACCTTTTTCGTGTCTCCGGTGGAATCAATCTCGCGGTAGACCTCGATGCCGTCCTTATAGTAGCGGTACTGGTCGACGGTTTGGTTCCCGTCAATGTCGATAAACCGTCGCAGGGTTTGCCCCTGCGGACCGGTCACCACATATCCGGTCCCCTTGCCGATCTTGAGGGTCTCGATCTTGCACTTGTCCCATTCGGCCTTGTCGGGAGTCTCGATATCCACGACCTGTGACGGGCGATACCCGCCCAAAATCGCAGCCGCTGTGACCTGAGCCTGAGCCTGTCCGCTCAGAGTGTGAACCAGAAACACCACCAGGCAACTCGCACAAAGCGAGCCAAGACTCCGTCGGAGCATGAGACCGTCCTTCCCTGACAAACCCAACGCGCCCGGCAGGGACTCACCCGCCGCAGAGGCACCGTCAATCGGGCGAATTGTAACCGGAGACAACCGGAGATCGAAAGACCGATTCCGGATGACGGAACCGAGCGAGGACGGCCGCTTCAGTCACCCTTCTCGCGGGGAGGGCGAGTTCTCGTCAAGCGAGCGGCCAGAGTACGCGCATCCAAAAGACTTCCGAAGTCTGGGGGTACGTTTCAGAGCGTCCGCCCTCGCTGACGCGTTGGATTGCTGAACCGATCGTTCGAGACACGAGTGCGGGTTTATCTCTTCCCGCACAAGTCAAAAAACTGCTCAGAGGGCAGCGAACCCTCCCGACGGTTTCGTTCTCCAGGAATCTTGGTCAGAATCTCCTGTGCGAGTCTGACCTCAGAATTCGAAGAACTTCCACTCCGACCCCCGCAAGTCTCCCTCACCTTCGGAATCCGCATGTCTCTCTTTCGCCCCGACATTGATCGCATCGACGGATACA
This sequence comes from Planctomycetota bacterium, assembly GCA_043718945.1. Taxonomy (GTDB): domain Bacteria; phylum Planctomycetota; class Planctomycetia; order Planctomycetales; family Planctomycetaceae; genus TH-plancto1. Next base: position 8,291 of record JAYSUV010000468.1, on the reverse strand, counting down.
TCCCCGGTGAGCAGCCGCAAACCACGGGCTGGGTCAAGCTCAACACCAACGAGAACCCCTACCCGCCGTCGCCGCGAGTCGCCGAAGCGATTGCCGAAGCGGCCCAGGGACTGAACTGTTACCCCGATCCGCATGGGACCGCGTTTCGAAAGGCGGCAGCGGATCTGTTTGGTCTCGATCCCGACTGGATTCTGCCGGGGAACGGCAGCGATGAGGTCCTGACCATTCTGGTTCGCACCTTTGTCGATCCCGGCGAACTGATCGCTTACCCCTATCCCAGTTACATTCTGTATGAGATTCTGGCTGACTTGCAGGGAGCGAGCCACCAGCGATTGCCTCTTCGGCCCGACTGGAGTTGGGATCTACCGGCCACTGCCCCCGTAATCCGCCGGGCGAAGATGGCGATCGTCCCGAACCCGAACTCGCCCTCGGGAAATCGCTGGACGGACGAGACGATCTCTCAACTGGTTCCGCCGCAGGGAGTGCTGGTTCTGGATGAGGCCTACGGCGACTTCGCCGACCAGCCGCACCGCATGGAACTGCTCCAGTCTACGATCGGCAAGCAACTGGTCGTGACTCGCACGTTCAGCAAGAGCTACAGTTTGGCCGGGCTGCGGTTCGGCTTTGCAGTGGCCCACCCCGACCTCATCGCGGGAATGCGAAAGGTCAAGGACAGCTACAACTGCGACGCTCTCTCGCTGGCCGCAGCTGAGGCGGCACTGCGGGACCAGGACTGGATGTTGGTCAACCGGGCCAAGATCATCGCCACACGGACACGGATGACGGCGGCCCTGCGGGGACTGGGCTTCGACGCCGTGGAGAGCCAGGCGAACTTCGTCTGGATCACCCACCCCACCATCTCGCATCAGGTGATCTATGACCAACTCAAGGCCCGCAAGATCCTGCTGCGCTACATGAAGTTCCCTGGGTTGAACTCGAAAGGCGAATCTGGAGCCGACCTAGTCTGGGACGGGCTGCGAATTACCGTCGGCACCGATTCGCAGATTGATACGCTGCTGGCGGCGCTGACGGAGATTACCTCGGCTCTCATTTGAACAGTCTTAATTGTCGGCCATCGAACAGCCTACTCCACGATTTGAGGAGATCAACGCAAAGACGCCAAGGCGCAAGGGCGCAAAGGAATCAAGAAGTTTGAGAATCCCCCCGTTGCGCCTTGGCGTCTTTGCGTTGAATTCTGTGGACTGACCAAGACCCCTGCTCAAATCAATCAAACGTGTGTGTTTAAGAAAAGTATGCAGCTGCAGAATTCACCACAGAGCCAAGGAGAAATCGAAGAGATGGAAAATGACGAACAACTGAGGGGCCGGGAACTTGAAGGTTTTGACAGGATGAACAGGATCCACAGGATGGTCTTCGGAACCTGTTGACACCAGCCCACATCCTGTCCATCTTGTTCATCCTGTCAAAATAATCTCTTGAATCCGAGACAAATGGGCCACCACGAACGACTCCCCATGCCTCCGAGGTGAATATCCGCCCACTTTTCTGATGCTCACACCAATCAAACCTCTCTGACCGAATTCACTCCGCCTCTCCGTGCCTCCGTGGTAAACTTCCTCGCTCAATCCCCCTCGACACTTTCGAACATCGATTCACACATGGCCAACCGCACTGCCTCGATTCAACGCCAGACCGCCGAGACGGACATCTCTCTCTCGATCAACCTCGATGGTTCCGGCCAAGCCGACATCCAGACCGGCGTCGGGTTCTTTGACCACATGCTGACGCTGCTAGCCAAGCACGGGTTGTTTGACCTGACTGTGAAGGCCAAAGGCGATCTCCATGTCGACCACCACCACACGGTGGAGGATACCGGCATCTGCCTCGGGCGGGCGATTCTCCAAGCCGTTGGAGACAAGGTCGGCATCTCGCGTTACGGATGTTTTTCACTGCCGATGGAGGACACGCTCGTGACCTCGGCCCTTGATCTGAGCGGACGAGCTTGGTTTATCGACAAATTCGAGTTCCCCACTGAAAAAATCGGCGAGTTCGACACCCAACTGGTTGAGGTCTTCTGGCAAGCTGTGGCGGCGAACGCCCTGATGAATCTGCACGTCGTGCTGCACCACGGTCGCAACAGCCACCACATCGCCGAGGCGATCTTCAAGGGGACGGCTCGGGCATTGCGAATGGCCGTGACGGTCGACCCGCGTCAAACCGGGGTGCCGTCCTCGAAGGGGACGCTGAGCAAGTAGTGACGTTTCGCGAGCGACTCGCCGTCGCGCACTGCTCTTTCACTGGCAACTCCCGGACGGATACAATCCAGAGGTGGTGTACGGTCGGTCAACCTCGTGAAACTGGGTGGTGAAGTGCGAGAATTCATTACGGTGGATCCTCGCACATTGTACCTCCCGCCAAGTCGTTCTCAGGGGCTGATGCTGGCAAGCTATCACGTCAGATTGCTCGCTACGGCGACTCACTGCATGGCATGCCGGTTTTGCAGGTGGTGCGCGGTCAAGGTGGACACCTGCGGATCAACGATGGAGTGACGCGAGCGACACGAGCCGCCCAACTCCGACCAGGGGAAATGCTTCTGGCCGAGGTGATTGCCGACCTGCCCAGACTCAACGTCACGCGGACACTTCAAGTGAAGGATGTGCTGCCATGAACACGCCTGAACCGACAGACTTGCTGGAAGCTTTAGTCGAGTTGCGTCGCCGATATCCCGCGTGGCGGTTTGGCCAGTTGATCGCAAACGTCGCGGGCTGGGCCGATCAAGACGTGTGGGACATCGAAGACGACGTTCTGCTGGCAACTGCCCGGTCCCACCTCGAAGCGGCTGATCAACGCGAACCGGAAGTCTGTACATGAATCGTTCGCCGAAGGGGTCACTCTCATTTTGCGCCTTCACTCTGTTGAACCCGTTGATTGCTTTCTATACCATGCGGGACTTCCTCCACTCGTCGGCGCAGAGAGCCCGACACGGAGCAGCTGGTCGATTGAGGTGCAAGTCGTGTCCACAAGAACGTTTATGGCGAAGAAGGAATTGGTCAAGCCCACGTGGTTTGTGATCGATGCCGAAGGCGAGATCGTTGGCCATCTCGCCACCAAAATCGCTACCATCCTGATGGGTAAGCACAAGCCGGAATTCACTCCGCATGTGGTGACCGGGGATTGCATCATCATTCTGAACGTCGGCAAGGTGCGCTTCAGCGGCAAGATTACCGCCAGCAAGGAGCTGCCGTACCTGACCAAGAAGATGAGCGAGAAGGAGTACGACTACTACACCGGTTACCCCGGTGGTCGTCGGATCGTGACCGCCGAGCAGATGATCAAGCGGAATCCGGGCTACGTGCTGCGGGAAGCCGTTCGCCGCATGCTGCCCAAGAACAAGCTGGCGTCGATCATGTTGACGAATTTGCGTCTGTTCACCGGTTCCACGCACACGCATCAGGCACAACAGCCGCAAGAACTTCCCGCTTGGCTCAAGGGCTAATCCGACCGGAGTTGGGGACCACGTCCCCATTCAAAACACCTCACGCACACTTTTGGAACGTGGTTTATGTCGACTGACGCACCGCAGAATGAAATGCCAGAACTGAACATCGGCGGCGCTGCTGACGAGCCAAGCTTGGAAGCCGCACCCGTGGCACGGGTTGCTCCGACCATCCGCGGCAAGGTCGACCGCTTCGGTGTCTGCTGGGGAACTGGCCGTCGGAAGACAGCTGTCGCTCGCGTCCGTCTTAAGGATGGCAACGGCAAGATCACCGTCAATGGCCGGGAAATGACCGAGTATTTCCCGCTCATCACCGATCAGCATGCCGTGCTGGCTGTGTTGAAGGCCACCAGCATGCTGGAAAAGGTCGAGATCATCATCCAGGTCGAAGGCGGCGGATCGACCGGCCAGAGCGGAGCCTGCAAGCTCGGCTTGGCCCGTGCCCTCCAAGCCAAGAACCCCGAACTCCACCCGATCCTGACGGAAGGCAAGTACCTGACCCGTGACGATCGTAAGGTCGAACGTAAGAAGTACGGCCACAAGAAAGCCCGCCGCAGCTTCCAGTTCTCCAAGCGTTAATCGCTGGAGCAGCTTGAGTTCTCGAAAGCCCAGTGGTTGCAACCACTGGGCTTTTGCTTTGGTTTTTTCTTTGGAGTGAGGCCCCCACCGATGGACCGCTTCATCATTCACGGTGGAACCCCACTCTGCGGTACGGTCCGTGTCAGCGGGTCAAAGAATGCCGCCTTGCCGATGATGGCTGCCAGCTTGGTCGCCAGTGGACCGCTGCGACTCCAACACGCGCCCGATCTCGCCGATGTCCGGACTCTGGCCGCGTTGTTACAAACGCTGGGCGTGCAAACACAACGAGAGGACAACACCCTCACATTGGAGTGCGTGGACGAGCACTCCTGCCGGGCCGAGTACGACCTCGTGCGTCGCATGCGGGCCAGCATCTGCGTCCTTGGGCCGTTATTGGCCAAACGACGCAAGGCGATTGTCTCGCTCCCTGGCGGCTGTAACATCGGCCATCGCCCGATCGATCTGCACTTGAAGGGGCTCCGGGCACTCGGAGCGGACATTCAGATCGAGAACGGTTACGTCATCGCATCGGCCCCTCGCCTGCGAGGGGCCATCATTCACCTCGGCGGGGACCAGGGCAGCACGGTGACCGGCACCTGCAACGTGATGACCGCTGCGTGTTTGGCGAGTGGAACGACGGTCATTGAGGCAGCGGCTTGTGAACCGGAGGTCGTCGACCTAGGGCGACTCTTGATCGCCATGGGTGCCAGGATCGAGGGACTCGGCACACCGCATCTGGTGATCGACGGCGTAGAAGAACTCTCCGGGGCGGACCACTCTGTCATCCCCGACCGCATTGAGGCCGCGACGCTGATGATCGCCGCAGCCATCACCGACGGGCACATCACCATCGAGAATGTTGTCCCGGACCAGATGACTGCGGTGATCGATCTCCTCCGCGAGATCGGAATATCCATCGACATCAAAGGTGTGAACTGCGTCGTTCGAATCAACGGCCCTCTTCAACCCGTCGACTGTCGATCCCTCCCGTACCCCGGATTTCCCACAGATGTCCAGGCCCAGTTGACTGCCTTGCTGTGCCTGGTCCCCGGACAAAGCATCGTCACCGACAAGGTCTTCCCCAGCCGTTTTATGCACGTCTCCGAATTGCTCCGCATGGGGGCCGACATCCGCCGAGACGGGGACAGTGCCATTATCACCGGTGTCTCCTCGCTCTCGGGAGCCCACGTGATGGCCAGTGACCTGCGTGCCAGCGCCGCCCTTGTCCTGGCTGGTCTCGCTACCTCGAGCGAGACCAGCATCCACCGAATCTATCACCTGGATCGCGGTTACGAGCAGCTGGAAACCAAACTGCAACTAGTGGGAGCGAATGTCAAGCGATGCTCGGACGACGCATGAAGAGACAGCTACCAGATCAAGCTTAGACTTGGCGCGGGGAGAACAGAGATATTTCGTAGGACGGGCATCCTTGTCTGACCTTTCTACATATCGACTTCGCGCTGGTGATTGCCGCGAGATTGACCACAAAAGTCAGAATTTAACGCAAAGACGCCAAGGCGCAGAGACGCAAAGCAAGAGGCAGACTTGTTTCGAGGGGTGACTCACACACTGGCAGCGGCGGGCGATATTGGGATATTCAAAGGCTTCTCGCCTTCCCTCGCGAACCTTCCCCCTTCGCGACTTTGCGCCTTCGCATCTTTGCGTTGACCTCCTCTGATTTGTGTAGAAAGGTCAGGCATCCTTGTCCGTCCGTTTAGAAAACCTCGGGGAGCGACGGACGAGGACATCCGTCCGACGTCTCAATCTTGATCGCGCGAGGTAGAATTCACGCGACCATCAATGATGGTTCGCACCCCGCAGGACTTCTTCACCGTCTCGCTGATCAACAATCGCAAAGTTCCCGTCAAAGCTGTGATCACTGGCGTCCGTTTTTTATCTTGTGTCCCCGGAGTGGCAAACAGCTCTGTCAGAGGCAGGAACCCCTTGCCGGGGTGGCGGACATGTGATCTTCATGAGATGGCGAGGGTTGCTCGAAATGACATGAGTCGCAATTGACCTGATTCGAGCTAGGAACAGCGAAGCAGGTTGCGTTGCTCGCATCGAGATGGGGCAATGCGTTAGCCTGCGAGGTGGCTGAATCACTCACCGACATCCGATCAGGATGAGGCCAGCCTCCCTCCAGGCTGCTCGCCGTATGGAACACTCTCAAGCTCCGAACTGTCTCCCGGCGTGGGAGATCGCCGAACTGCCCGAGCCGAAACCGCTGAAGTGGGAACACTGGTCGCGGTTCATTGGTCCCGGCATTGTCATGATGGGGATTCAGATCGGCGGCGGGGAGTGGCTATTGGGGCCGGACATCACCGCCAAGTACGGCGGCGGGCTGATGTGGATTGCGACGATCGCGATCATCTGCCAGGTGTTTTACAACCTGGAATGTGGGCGGTACGCACTCTATTGCGGCGAGCCGATCTTCACCGGGTTCATGCGGACGAAGCCGGGGCCGCGGTTCTGGATGGGAGTGATCCTGTTCCTGAACTTCAGTGCGTTGATCCCCGCGTTGTCGACGAACGGAGCGGCGATGGCGACCTCTCTCTACCTGGATCGCCCGCCGGGTGTGGCTTACGTGAAGGTTCGAATCCAAGAGGAAAGCGGCCAGTTGGCCGACATGAAGTTCGCCATTTCCGTCAAACCCGAAAAACAGGCAACCCCTCAGGGGAAGCTGGTGTTGGACGTGAAGAAGGCTCTCGAAGATCATCCCAAGCACACCCACTCCCGGGTGGTTTTCTCACTCATTGATGATGCGAATGGTCGGTTTGCAATTGACTCGAAGTCAGGCAAAGTCACAGTGGCCAATGGCACCCTTGTGGATCAGGAAGAGGCCAACGATCGGCGAATCGTGACCGGTTTAGCCTACCTGTTCATCTTTCTGGTGTCGCTCCCAGTCCTCATCGGGGGCAAGGTCTACAACATGTTGCAGACCATTATGACCGGCAAGGTCATCATCGTCTTGGGATTTTGCCTGGTCATCGGGCTCTGCTACGTCAGTGCTGAGAATTGGCTCAACGTGTTCAGCGGTTTCCTGAAATTTGGGACGGTCCCCACAACGATCAATGGCAAGGATGCTACCGTGAACATCTTCCAGAATCTCTGGCTCGGAGATGGCTGGCCGCTGATTGTGTTGACCAACATTGCCACGCTGGGAGCATTCGCCGGATACGCAGGCGGCGGCGGGCTCTCCAATTCCACTTACAGTAATTTCGTCCGCGACAAAGGCTGGGGCATGGGCAGCGTGGTCGGGGCGATCCCCAGCGCCGTCGGTGGGAAGCAGATCACACTCAGCCACTTGGGAAAGACGTTTACTCTCAACACAGACAACCTCCGAAAATGGAAAGCATGGTGGAAGTATATCATTGTCGACCAAGTCTTCGTCTGGGGACCTGGGTGCTTCATGGGGATGGCCCTGCCCGCCTTGCTCTCTCTGGAATTCTCGAGCCACTCCCAGTTGCGCGGAGATTCGCTCGATTGGGCCCAGTCGCTCATCTCAGCGGACGGAATCCGGCACGATCCTCGTTTCAGCGAAGCGATGGCCAACATGCTATGGATCGTCACGATCCTCGTCGGCATGCTGGTGATGCTCCCCAGTCAGATGTCGATTGTGGACGACTTCAGTCGCCGCTGGACCGACATCCTGTGGTCGGGCAGCCGCCGGATGCGAAGCAATCCGGACGGCCACGCCGTGAAGCGGGTCTACTACTCGATCCTGGCGTTCTTTGTCGCCTGGACGCTGGCGTTTACGTATGTCTTCAGCACATGGGGCACTCCTAAGCTGATGACACTGGTGATTGCGAATTTGAACAATCTCGCGATCGGCGTGACCTCGTTTCATTTGCTGTGGATCAACTGCACCTTACTCCCGCGCGAACTCCGGCCGCGCTGGTATCATCGGGTCGGAGTGGTCGCGTGCGGGGTGTTCTACCTCGGCATGTCGGGACTGGTGTTCATGACCAAGCAGTGGCCGATTCTGAGAGAGTTTTTCGGAATCTGACGATACCGTACTGTGACGAATGACACAGAGATTCACCACGGAGGCACGGAGTTTGAAAAGGTGATCCACAGATTGCGCAGATTTCACCGATGAAGAGAGAGCATTTCTCATCTGTGAAATCTGCGTAATCTGTGGATGACTCTCCTTCCTTTCGTACTCGCTTGTGGCTTCTCGGGCGAGGCTTAGCGACAATACAACGATGAACTGACATCGAGGAACAACAAGCATGCCGGATCGATTGTTTGACCT
>JAYSUV010000467.1:0-3793 GCA_043718945.1 Planctomycetota bacterium | reverse complement strand
ACGCGGTGCCTCATGATTCCAGGGGAGCCGCCGATGAACACGGATGAACACAGATCAAGAGGCTCAACCACGAATGGACATCGCCCCGATTCATCTCTGATCTGCTTTGATCTGTGTTCATCTGTGTTCATCTGCGGCTCACCAACGCTTGGTTTTCTCCTTGTCGAGTCTCTGCCAACCGTTTGCAAACAGTGCCAGAATCAAATCGCGCTGCTGCCCCATTGGCGTTTGTTTGCCACTGCAGACTTTTCTGAGGCACCCACGCGTGGTCCGAAGCGGATCCGTTCACTGGCGATTCGGGCAGAAGACCGGCGGTGGGATGGCCACGGTTTGCGTTTGGGTGTTGGTTAGCGAGGCGATTGCCGATGGAAATACTTTCCGTGAGGCTCGTCGAAGTGGTCGCCTCTTGTCCCGTTGGAAGGCTGGAAAAGATCCACCTTGGTTGACCATCTCGGAGCGTTCTTGAATGACGTGTGTTACAAGGAGAACGCAGCCGACTCGTGCGAAATGTCAATTCCTTGGATCAGCGACACGAGAAGTTGAGCTGTCGCCGGAGACAGGTGCAGTCCCGATCGGAAGTGTCCAGTGGCCACCAACAGGTTCTTCCATCCCGGAGTACGACCGATCCAGGGGCGACCTCGAGTGGCACAGGGGCGCAAACCGGACCAGCATTGCTCGATGCGGACGGATGAGAGAGCGGGGCAGATGTTGGCGGCAAACTCGACCAAGCCGTTGATCCCTTCATCGGTATTGGCCTTTTCGAACCCGGCTTGTTCTTCCGTCGAGCCGATCACTATGCGACCATCGCGGCGCGGGACAAGGTAACGTTTTCCGCGCTCGATCACGCGGGTGAACCGCACAGAGGACGACTCCAGCAGTACGATCTGCCCTCGCACTGGAATCATGTCCAACGTAATTCCAGCTGTCCCGAGAACCTTCGATGACCACGCTCCCGCCGTCACGCAGAACTGCCCGGCGGCAAGCTCTCCGAGTGGAGTCACAGCTGCCGCGATGTGTTCGCCGCGTGAGACCCAGTCAGTCACAGGGCAATGCGGTGTCACCTCAACGCCCGCCAGTTCACAGGCTTTGAGCAACGCTTGCAGGTGCCGAGGGTTTCGGACCTGGCACAGGTCGGGGAGGAGAAACGCTGCCTCGCGGTCCGAGAAAGCGGGCTCCAACTCTCGCACAGCTGCGGGTTCCAGCCACTCCGTCTTGGCTCCGATGGCCTCCCAGCGCGAGCGCTCCGCGAGCAACTCTTCGTGGGTTCCGAGTGCCAGTTCCACTCCGCCGCAGCGATGGAATTCGTTGTCGACCCCGGTGACTTCGAGTAACTCCTCTGACATCTCGGGCCACAGGGCGCAAGTCACGGCTGTGAGGCGGGTGAGTGGGTCGAGCGAAGGTGGCGGGAGTGTTTGGGCAGGCGAGGAACCGGCGGCTAGCGCCGGGCCGCTCACAGGGGCAGGATAACCCGGTGGGAGAATCCCCGCCCCGGCCCAGGAGGCCTCACGTCCGGGCAGCGACTGGTCAACAACACGAACCGTTAGCCCGCGCTGAGCCAGCCTCCAAGCTGTGGTGAGGCCGATGACGCCGCCGCCGATGACCAGACAATCGACCGCCATACTGCCACTTACTTCTTCAGGGCGTCACGGAATTTTCCACCCAGCGTGGCACTGTCCATTCCGAAGGATTTCGTCACGGCCTCCCCGATATTCGATCCGGATTCGAGGGCCTTGACCATCTCGCTAAACTTGGCCGGTCCTTGCGTGGCAATCAGATACTCGACGAGGGTTAGCCCGACGGCCCCGATCGTACTGGGCGAGAACGACGAGTCGACGAACACGTCTTGCGGATTGACCAGTGTCGGCACAATGGCTGCGGCCTCTTTCGGCATCGCTTCCAAAAAGACATTCTTACCAGCCACCTTCATGGCCAAGGACAATCCCGTCCCGCGCAGTAACCAGTTGGGCAGATCAGACCCGGTCCGTCGCATATACGCCCCGGTCAGGTGGTCGATCAGATTGACCCGCATTCCGGGCGACTTGGCAGAGACCTCGTCTCCGACATCCTCGATCACGATATAGGCATCTTCCAGTGTCGGGGTGATGACCACATGCCCCGTCATCCCCTCGGGGGTCGTTCGCCCACTGATCGTCTGGCCGAACTCTTCATAGCTGAAGCGGTCCTTCATCACGATCACGGCCAAGCGTCCCTTCCAAGACTGCCCGGCAGGAGCGCCGAATCCCTTACGAAGAGCGGCGACATGCTCCTTCGACCAGTCTTCGATCTGCTTCAAACGAGTCTCGGGAGCATTCCCGGTAATCAGCAGATCTTCGCTCTCCAAGGTCACCACGGTGTCGTTCGGCAGTGCCTTCTTCATCAACTCTGCCGTCTTCTCCTTCCGCAGTTCGTTGTACTGAGCCGGTGACATCTTCGACGCCTTTTCCAAGGCCAACTCGGCGTCAGACCTCACAAAGCTGCGAAGAGGAGTCTTGGGGTCGACGCCATCATAGACGCAGCCTTCGTCGAACCACGTCTTGAGGTCTTCGTAGTTTTGCTTGGTGATGCGGGTCTGGTTGTTAGCGGGCATACGGGGCAGTTCCAGGCCACCCGTTAACGCAAAGAGGCGGCTCTTCTCGCGAGGTTCTCCCGGCAGCACGACATGCCCGCTGTCGCCGCCCTTCATCATGTCGTAGAACGTCTCCAGCGACAGGCCCCCGCGCAGATTGTTTCCCGAATGGCATCCTAGGCACAGATTCGCCATAAACGGGGCCACATCCCTCGTAAACGAGACTTTTTCAGTCCCCTTCGGCTTCACGATTTTGATCGAGGATTCGATCTCCTGGGCTTCCTTCGCCGTCCGCAACTTACTCAGTGGAGCGTCTTCGCCTTCGCCGTCGAAGAGGGCACCCTGGCTGATCCAGTTCGCCAGCACGATGAGCTTGTCTTTATCGATCGCAGCCGCATTCTTCGGCATCCGGAGGTTCATGTCATTGCTCGCCATCCGTTGTCCGATCAAGCTCGTCTGCGGAACGCCAGGTGTCAACAGTAGCCCGCTCTTGCCCCCCTTTTTCCAGTTCGCAAACGTATCGAGCCGCAGTCCGCCCGACTGCATCCCCGCCCCGTGGCAGCCGACGCACTTCTCGTTAATCAGAGGGGCGATGTCCTTGGTGAAGCTCACGCCCTGGTTCTTGTTGGCGGCGGCGGGGGTCTTGCCCTGAGCTTTGTCGAGGTTTTTGCGATTCGTGGCCAGCGTCTTGTTGACCGTTGTAAATGCCTTGTCGGTCGGCTCGATCTCCGCCGTCTTGGCGATCTCCGAAATGCGGGTCTCAGCGGCCTTCAGGGCCTCTTCCGCCTCGGCGTATTCCTTCTTACGAATATGTGTCGCGACCACCTTCATGGAGACATTGACCTCGGTGATCTCCTTCTTCTGCTCCGGAGTCACAGCTGCCAATGCCGCCGCACCCAGCAGTCCACCCACCAGACAGATCGTCAACATCCAACGAGCAAACATATCCGCCTCGCCGAGAACAGACTCACGCACAGGTTCCATCGCCATCAGATCCGGAAACCTTTCCAGACGACACGACCTCGATCAGTCACCGCAGCAGCGACCGGAACATTCGTCGAGGCACTGCTAATATACCCCGAAATCCGCCATTACAACCAGTCCAGCGAGGAATCGCTCCAATTTCGATGGGCATCAGAAAAGTTGGCAAGCGTCCACTTCTGCTCCCTCTCCCCACTGGCGCAGCGACTTTCGGAGATGACGTGACTGTGGGGAGAGGGCCGGGGT
>JAYSUV010000466.1:0-10898 GCA_043718945.1 Planctomycetota bacterium | reverse complement strand
GTCTCACGCGGCACCACGACCTGCACGTACAACGTCCCGTCGTTCTCCCACGTTCCCTCGACCTCATCGCCCTCCAAGCCCCAGCGCCTCGTACAATGCCTCTGCGGACAGGCTGCGTTCTCCCTTGGAATGTCGTGCCGTCAATCACAACCTCCCGTGGAAACCAGCATGCCCGTACTTACAACTCATCCCCCCAAATAGTGCGTTGAACCAGAAGAGGAGAAACTCGCATGCCAGCACTCCGCATCGTCTTGATGAGTATCGTTGCAGCTGTGATCTACGGGGTTCTGCACGACCAGATCACAGCTCGAATCTGTGTCGAGTATTTCACCATCGGCCACCCGCCGGTCTTCGGGACCGCTGATCCCACGTTGCTCGGTTTGGGGTGGGGAGTGATCGCGACTTGGTGGGCGGGATTGCTGATCGGAGTACCGCTGGCCATCGCCGCCCAAGTGGGCTCTCGCCCGAAACGATCTGTCGGAACTCTGGTTAAGCCCGTCGCGGTGTTGCTGTGTTCAATGGCGGTCTGCGCGTGTTTGGCCGGAATCGTGGGATGGGTGCTGGCTCGCAACGGTGCCGTATTTCTGGTGGGATCGATCGCCGACAGAGTTCCCGTGGATCGTCATGTCCCGTTTCTCGTGGACCTGTGGGCACACTCGGCGAGTTACCTGAGCGGATTCGTCGGCGGAGTGCTACTGGCTGTGCAGGTGTGGCGATCCAGAGGTCGAGTTACTTCTGAGTGAGACCTTACCACTTTCCCAATGTGGTCTCGCCGTCGGCGAGAGCGGTAGGTGTCAACCCAATGGGACTCACTTTAGCTCACCTACCCGACGCGTCAGCGAGGGAAACGCAGGAGAACGTCGCTTACGCTCTCCCTCGCTGACGCGTCGGGTTGGTAACACAAGTGCCATTGAGCGTCAGCCTGTCGAGGCCCCCGATCGCGAACCGGCGCGTGTTGTTGCTTAATGCCTCGGCAGACTGACTCCGTGCCGCTCTCCTAGACAGAAGCCCCAGTTTATTCCACGCGGGAGCGACGGCGGATGGCCCCAGTTCCCTAGCCAAAGACTCTTCCTGTGACGCTGCCTTTGCGCGAACCGCATCTCTCGGCTACATTGCCCGCATGAGGTTCCCGGGCTGTGAGCGGGGCCTTGTCCCCTCTTCGAGTCACCACAGGAGCCTCCCATGGACAATATGGTTTGCATCGTACTTGGCGGAGGTAAGGGAACACGGCTACTACCCCTCACGGGCGAGCGATCGAAACCCGCTGTCCCGCTGGCCGGAAAGTACCGACTGATCGACATCCCGATCTCCAACTGCATCAACAGTGGCATCCGCCGCATCTATCTGCTGACACAGTTCAACTCGGTCAGTCTGCATCGCCACATTCGCCAGACGTATACCTTTGATTCCTTCAACGGGGGGTTCGTCGAGATCCTGGCCGCTCAGCAGACCAACGAGGGGGCCGACTGGTATCAAGGCACCGCCGATGCCGTCCGCAAACAGCTTAGGCACTTGAAGCAGCCGGGCGTGGACTATGTCCTGATCCTGTCGGGGGACCAACTCTATCGGATGGACTTCGAGAAGATGCTCCAGGAGCATCAGGCCTCCCAGGCCGATGTCTCGATCGCGGGGCTCCCGGTCTCGAAGGAGCAGACCGCTGGCTTTGGCATCATGCGGGTCAGCGACACGGGCCGGGTCGAAGGATTTCTGGAGAAGCCCCAGACTGCTGAAGAGCTGAAGATGGTCTACACCGACCCGAAGTGGATCGATGCCCACGGGATCACCAGCCACGGCCGCGAGTATATCGCCAGCATGGGCATCTACCTGTTCAACCGCGACACGCTGGTCGATCTGCTGGAGAAGACCGACTACGAGGACTTCGGCAAGGAAGTCTTCCCGATGTCGATCCGGGCTCGCAAGGTCCAACTACATTTGTTCGACGGGTACTGGGAAGATATCGGCACGATCCAGGCATTCTACGAGGCGAGTCTGGCTTTGGCCGGACCGAACCCGCCGTTCAACCTCGATCTGAAGGGCGCTCCGATTTACACGCGGCCTCGATTTCTCCCACCGACGAGAATCGAAGGGGCCACGATTCTGCGGAGTATGATCGCCGATGGTTGCTCGATCGGCGCAGCTGCGGTCATCAAGAATAGTTCCATCGGGCTGCGGTCGAACATCGGTGCGAATGCCCAGATCAAGGACTCGGTGCTGATGGGGGCGGACTATTTCCGCCACGACATCCGGGCCAATCACATTGAGGGACAGCCCGAACTGGGGATCGGAGCGGGGACGATCATCGAGAAGGCCATCGTCGATAAGAACTGCTCGATCGGGGCCAATTGCGTGATCAAACTGCCGCCCGGATTTCCCGAGAATGGGGAACGCGGCCCGCTGGTCGTGCGAGACGGGATTATTGTGGTGCCACGACGTACCGTGTTACCGGACGGGTGGAAGTTCTGAAGAAGTTTTCAGTGGTCAGTTTTCAGTCTGGATGGAAACCGATGTTGGCTGCCTACAATAACCCGCTGCGTCAGCGAGGGCGAGCGGGGAGAGAACCACCCCATCAGGGCGACGTGATTCGGACCAACGGTCCGTTCGATGCCTCCGAAGGGAGTCGGACTGACATTCGACCATCTCCCGGCGCTCGCCCTCGCTGACGCGTCGGGTTGCTGGAACTGAGCTGCCCCTGACCACTGATGACTGACAACTGACAACTCCCCACATGACACTCGACGACATCAAGCAGGCGATCCCGCACCGCGACCCGTTTCTGTGGCTGGACGAGGTCGTGTCGATCTCGGACACCCGGATTGTGGCTCGCAAACACTTCCCGGCGGACCTCGATCTGTTCCGGGGGCACTACCCGCACTTCCCGATCCTGCCGGGCGTGATCCAGTGCGAGGCGGCGTTCCAAGCCTCCGCGGTGTTGATCTCGCGCCTCCTGCCGACGGGGACCGACATGGCTCCAGTCGTGACGCGGCTCAACAACGTGCAGTTCCGGTCGATGGTCCGTCCGAACCAGACGATTGAGATGGAAGTGGAGCTGACCGAACGGTTACAGAACACCTTCTACCTCAAGGGGAAAGTGACCTGCGAGGGCAAGGTGAGTTGTCGACTGGACTTCGCGTGTACCGCGACGGAGGTGGGGGGAGGTTGATGGTTGATGGTTGATGGTTGATCGACCGAAAGCCCACCGGTTGCAACCGGTGGACTTCGCTTGCGACCATCGCCGTCTTTGGCCTCTCCCACCGTCGATCAACGCTCATCGAGAAGAAGTTTTGCCACAGATGAACACAGATGAGGAAGCGGTCAGAGGGCGGCACAGGTTGTGCCTCTGCGGGCGAATGATTCCGGTGACATCGCCGAGAAAAATCTTCCTGATCCGTGTTCATCCGTGGCTAATCCTCTGGCCACCCGCCTCAACCCTCAACGTTCTCTTCCCCATGTCCAACTCATTGCCACCCTCCGACGACAACGCTCCCGACTCCTTGTACAAGGACCGCTGGACGGTGGGGGCCGACATGCCTGCGGACGGGCTGGACGATGAGCTGCTGCCGCCCGTGCAGCCGCCGTCCGCCGGGTTTATTGTCCAGCTGTTCGTGGTGCCTGCGGTGATCGTGATGGTCATCATCGGGGTCTATCTGCTGTTCGGTCAATTGGCATCCGGCGAGGCCGACTGGCGTCAGCTGGTCACGAATGTGCAAAGCGAGAATGCTCACGTGCGCTGGCGATCGGCGCTTGATCTGGCGCAGGTGTTGCAGGACGACGCCTTCCGGAAGGAGAAGGGCCAACAGCTCGCCTCCACGCCCGAGGTGGCGACCGCGCTGACGGGAGTCCTGACCGACCTCCTTCAAAAGACCAACCCGTCCGAGGAAGAAACACAGCAGACCATTTACATGCTCAAAGCGGTCGGGCTGTTGGATCTTCCCGAGGCCGCTGTCCCGGTGCTGCTGACTGCGGTCGAGAGTACGCGCGACCGCGAAATTCGGAAGCAGGCCTTGAACTCACTGGCGGTCATCTGCGGACGGGCGTTTGTGGAGCGCAAACAACCGGTCGCGATGCCCGCGCTGACGAGCCGAGTCATTGAGATCTCGCAAGAGTCGGAGCTGCTGTCGCGCCACCAGGCGACGTTCATCCTCGGAACGCTGACCGCGCCCGAGGCCCTGGAACGCCTGGGGGCGTTGCTCGATGATCCCGATCAGAAAACACGGTTGAATGCCGCCATCGGATTTGCGAGACAGAACTCGGCGCAAGGAATCCCGGTGATCGAGCAACTCTTCATTGAGGCCGCCGACTGGAGCCTCGTCCCCTCGGCGGCGAAGTCTGACGAACAAAAGACGCAGCATTTCGAGCGTGTGCTGCTGGTCACCAACGGGATGCTGGCGGTGCAAAACCTGGCCCCGCAACTCGACGCTGCGACACGCACCCGACTGCGGGAACTGATGGCGAAGTGTGCCGACCGTGCCACCGACATTGCCGTTCAGAAGCAATGGGCTTCCACAAAGGCCGCTTTGTCGAAGTAATCGAAAGCGATCTCACGCGTTTAGCCGCGACGCGCAGGCTCTGCGAAGCGGAGCGTACGCCGCTCTATTGAGTCACCGCCCAGTCGCCGCCCAAGTAGACATTGTCCCCCAGCATGGCAACCTGCACGCGGGTCAGCGAGTGGATGTCTTTCATCCACTCGTTGCCGACTCCACCGACCGGTGAGAGTGCCTCTCGGCCGCCGATGATGCGGGGGGCGATGAAGACATGGCACTCGTCGACCAGTCCCTCATCGAGCGCAGTTCCCAAAACTCCGGCACCGCCTTCGAGCAGGACGTGAGTCATGCTGCGGCGTCCTAACTCTTCCAGCAGCAACCTCAATGAGGGACGACACGGATCGCCCGCAGCTCCCGCGAGCGAGAGAACCTCGACACCCGCCGTGCGCAGTCTCTCCTTCTGATCCTCGGGAGCGTTCTGAGAAGTCACAACCAGCACTGGCACCTCGCGCGCTGTCCGCACCAAGTGAGAAGTCAGCGGCGTGCTTGCCTGCGAATCGAGGACGACTCGCGTGGCGACTCGCGCTCCCGCCGGACGCGCTGTCAATTGCGGGTCGTCATGCAGAACGGTCGTGACGCCGACCACAATCGCATCGCATCGACCTCGCAGCTCGTGAGCCTGAGCCCGCGACTGCTCATTGGATATCCACTGTGAATCCCCCGTGCGAGTGGCGATGCGGCCATCGAGAGACATGGCCCACTTCGCATGCACCCACGGACGACTGTCGAGCGTCAATCGGCGAAACGGAGCGATCATTCGGCGGGCTTCCGCTTCACAAACGCCCTCTTCGACTTCGACCCCGGCTTGCCGCAGCAGTGCCATCCCCCGGCCATCGACATGCGGAGCTGGGTCTCGCGTCCCGATCACCACTCGGCGAATTCCGGCTGCGATCACAGCGGGGGCACACGGAGGGGTCTTCCCCTGATGTGAGCAGGGTTCGAGAGTGCAATACAGAGTTGCCCCCCGCGCGAACTGACCCGCAGCTGCCAGTGCGTGGACCTCGGCATGGGGGCCACCGAACCGCTGGTGCCAGCCTTCGCTGATCAGATTCAAGTACTGATCGACAACCACCGCGCCGACGGGGGGATTGGGCTCGACCAAGCCGAGTCCCCGACTCGCGAGTTGGAGGGCGTACCGCATCACGGACTCTGAGTTTTCGAACTGCATCCGAGGTCCGCACCTTTCACCGAGCGAGATACCATCGGCAGGAATTGCCGCCACACTCTCTCACCCAATTGTCTCATTTTACCTGACCGGTATTCCAGTCACTTTCGTTTCGATCGATACAACACGAAAGACTGATTACCAATTTCTCGGTGCCCCTGCATTTCGATACCAGAGTCGACGGATTCTCGAAGCGGTCGACCGTTGAGTGATGCCTGCATCATTCCGAGGAATTCCAGTGCTTCTCACCTCGTGAGGGTCTGATGTTGCGGTCCATTGGCCAGAGTCTGGTTGTGATTGTCGCGTGCGCTGCATCCGGCTGTTCCAGTTTTGTTTACGACTGCGTGGATGACACGTTCACTGGTTTTCATGACAATCTGGAAGCCAAGCGGGCCTGGAGGCGGTGTCAGGGCTGTTATTACGAAGTCGCGGAGATCAGCGACTTTCGCGAGGGCTTCGTCGCTGGGTATCTGCACGTGCTGAACGGCGGAAGCTGTTGTCGACCGACGCTGCCTCCTCGCAAATACTGGAGTCTGTGTACGCGCGGCGAAGCGAATCATTGCCGCATTGTGGCCTGGTACAACGGCTGGGACAGTGGAGTGGCCCAGGCTCAGCACGATGGGATGGGCAGCGGTCCACTGACGACGGCCCACGACATTTATGGGACGAGCCACCCTTATCCCGTGGTGTTGCCGGATGACCTTCGCCGTCCAGCGGATCAACAGTCCGATTTCGTCCCACCCGGCCTGCAACTGTTTCCCCAGGGTGACCAGTTCCTGCCTCCCGTGGAGGGGACCAGCCCGTCCCCGGAGGAGACTCCCCCCGCGGCTCCTTACAACCCGCCCGCGTTCCCGCTGCCGGAGACACCAATGCCTGAGTCTGCCGTGCCCGAGTCTCCGACTCCCGCACCCGTGAAGGGCAGTCGAGTGGCTCCGGATGATGCGCTCACACCGCCGGCTCCCCCGCGTCCAGAAGCAGTGGAAGACTGAGTTTCTCGTTACTTCTTCACTCCTTCGACTGTCACCGAGAATCGCGAAGAGTTGCTCATGCGACACATCCAAACCTTGAGCCTTCTGCTGTTGTGGGGGGCTGTGCTGCCGGTCTTTTCCGGATGCACTTCGTTGGCTCTGTCATTGAACGGACCCGACGCCGTCCCCGTCCGTAAAGTGCCGGGCCTCGTCATGACTCGCCCCCGGTCGGACATGCAGGAAATCTCGCTCTCTCGTTTGCGGCAGTCACCGCCCAAGCAGTACCAGTTGGGCCCGCATGACATACTTGGGATCTACATCGAGAAGATTCTGGGCAAGACGGACGAGCCGCCGCCGGTTCACTTCCCCGAAAATGGCGAGCGAGATCCCTCGATTGGATACCCCATTCCCATCCGGGAGGATGGCACGGTGTCATTGCCATCGATTCAACCACTTCAGGTCTCTGGACTCACAATCGAGCAGGTCACCAATCTCGTTCGCAAAGCCTACACCGAAGACAACAAGCTGCTGCCACCGGGGAAGGATCGCATCATCGTGACGCTGATCAAGCGGCGGACGTACCGCGTGCTGGTGGTGCGAGAAGAGTCCGGCACCAAGGAGGGCGTGACGAAGCGTGGGGCGGGGCATCTGATTGATCTGCCTGCCTACGAAAACGATCTGCTGCACGCACTCAACATGACGGGCGGCTTGCCAGGGACGGATGCCCAGAACGAAGTTCTGATTGTGCATGACGATGGGAATCAAGGAGCGCGCTACGATGAATTCGTCAGCCAAGCCAAGCTATCGAAAATGCCTTGCCAGGCTCCTCCTATCATTCCTGATGCGCCCAATGTGACCCGCATTCCTTTGCGGTTCTATCCCGATCAGACCCCCTCGTTTCAGGAGACGGATGTGATCTTGAAGACGGGTGACATTGTCTTGATTCAATCCCGTGAGCGCGAGAAGTTCTACACCGGCGGCGTGCTGGGGGGCGGAGAGCGCATGATCCCACGCGACTATGACCTCGACATTCTGGGAGCTGTGGCTCTCGCTGGCGGACCGGTGGGCTCCTCGGGGAATGCGGTCTCCTCGTCACAACGCGGAGGAGGCGGAGGGGGAGCAGGCCGAACCGGTCCGATTCCTCCGTCTCGGGCGATCGTAGTCCGCAAGCTCGCCGACGGCGGACAGATTCCGATTCGCGTCGACCTCAATCGCGCCCTGACCGATTCCAGCGAACGCATTCTGATCCAGCCCGAAGACATCGTGATCGTGCGCTACACGATCTCCGAAGAAATCTTGAACACAGCTCTCAGCTTGATGCAGTTCAACTTCCTCACCTCGCTTCGGTAACGAGGATTCACGCTTGGTCTGCCCACAACCTCTTCTGGCAGCCGAACACTCGGCGAGCGTCGAGAGACGTACGCCCTCGCTCACGCAGCGGGTTACTGGAACCAGTCACTCGATAACCAGAAGCCCATGCCACGGGGAGGTACGGACTGCTAGAATTCCGTGGGCCAAGTGTGGCGATCTGACGTGATCGCGACGTTTGGCCCCGCATTCGCCCGCTTCATGTTCCTCTGGATCGCCACTCATGCGTCGGCTCGGCACACTCCCTGACCGCGACTCAGCTGCAGTCTTTCGAGACCACCTGTACGCGCAGGGGATGGAGATTCGCCTCGACCAAGTGGGGTCGGAATGGGCTCTCTGGATTCTCGATGAGGACAAACTCTCCCAGGCACGTGAAGAACTGGTTCAGTTTCAAACTCACCCCCAAGATCCCCGGTACGCCGCCTCTCAAGCCGCTGCGGAAGCCGTCCGGCAACAGCGGGTGAGCGAAGTGATTGCCGCTCGTCAGCGCCAGGTGAATATGAGCGACCGCTGGCGGGGCGGCCAAAAACACATCCCCGTCACCGTGCTGTTAATTGCGTTATCCATCCTGGTCGCGATCGTGACCCGGGGGGGATTGGATCAGAACGCGAATGCCCGGTTCATGATGGCGGATTGGCTGATCGACCCCGTGACGGGTCGGATCGTCGCGCCGGGGATTCAGGGGTTACTGAAGCTGGGGCAGTTCCACCGCTGGTTGTCGCCGATCTTCCTGCACTTTGGCCCGATGCACCTGTTCTTCAACATGTCCGCCACGCTGGCGTATGGCCGGGTGATCGAGCAACGCAGTGGCTCGTTTCGGTTTCTGGGGATGGTGCTGTTGATGGCCCTGGTCTCGAACTTTGCCCAGTACGCCGTTTCTGGCCCGACGTTCGGAGGCATGTCGGGCGTTGACTTTGGACTGTTTGGGTTCTTGTGGATGAAGTCGAAGTTCGCCCCGGAGTACGATGTCTATATGAGCCGGGACTATGTGCTGTACACATTGTTCTTTGCGGGGATGTGTGTGTTTGGAGTGTTCGGGCCGATCGCGAACACCGCTCACTTCATGGGAATGTTCACCGGCATGGCCCTGGCCATGATTCCAGTAATCCCCCGCATCTGGCGGCGGTATGTCAGTCAGCGCTGAAGACTTTCGTGGAGTACGTTTTCTACGTGCCCGTGCAGAGACAGATTCGGTGGGTCGGTCGGTGTGTCGAAATGCCTCCGGCATAGGCACGTAGAAAACGTGCCCCACAAATACGATTACCTCGAGGCAATTCCCGAGAACCGGAAAAGACCGGTACAAATCGGAGAACCTCGAACCGAACGTCGCCACCGCTGTCCGGATACTCGACCGAATCCCTGTATCCTCTATGCTACGGGGAATCCAGCCAGCGTTCGCTAGTCCGCTGAGTGCCGGAACCACGAGCCACAGGCGGTCGAACATTCGACCCACCCCGGGAATCTGCCATGCTACGCGTCCTGATCACCGACAATCTCTCCAAGGCCGGACTCCAGATTCTGGAGCAGACTCCCGGGATCGAAGTGGTCAACAAGTCGGTCGCCTCGCTCGCCGAATTGCGGGCCGAACTGGCCAATGCCGACGGGATTATCGTCCGCAGTGCGACCAAGCTCCCGGCAGCGGCCCTCGAAGGCCAGACTCGACTGAAGGTCATCGTCCGAGCGGGTGTCGGCGTCGACACGATCGATCTGACCACTGCGACCCGGCAGGGGATCATCGTCATGAACACCCCGGCGGGGAATACGACCAGCACTGCCGAACTCACCGTCGCGATGTTGATGGCGATGGCTCGGCACATCGGCCCGGCGTCACAGTCGGTCCGTGAAGGGAAGTGGGACCGCAAGAGCTACACCGGGGTGCAACTGTCGGGCAAGATCCTGGCAGTCATCGGCCTCGGACGGATTGGCCTGTCGGTCGCCAAGCGGGCTCAAGGGCTGGAGATGAAGGTCATGGGTTACGACCCGTTCCTCTCCGCTGAGAAGGCCGCCGAACTCGGGATCGAGTTGTACCGCGACATCGACGCGATGATCCCCAAGTGCGACTTCCTCACCGTGCATACCCCAGCCACTCCCGAGACGATGGGGATGATTAACGCCGCTCGGCTGGCCTCGATGAAGAAGGGCGTGCGGCTGGTCAACTGTGCGCGCGGTGGCATCATCGACGAGAACGCTCTTGCCGATGCCATCGAATCTGGTCACGTCGCAGCTGCCGCGATCGACGTGTTCACCAGCGAGCCACCGAAGCCGGATGACCGGCTGCCGAAGCTCAAGAACGTGCTGTGTACGCCGCACCTGGGGGCCTCGACGGACGAGGCTCAGGAGCAGGTCGCCATCGAGGCGGCTGAACTGATCACGGGGTTCCTGGTGAACAACGAAATCCGCAGCGCGGTCAACATGACCAGCATCTCGGCCAGCGAGATGCAGACCGTCAAGCCGTACCTCGACCTCTCGTACCGGCTCGGGCTGCTGCTCGCTCAGTTGAGCAAGGGGAAGTCGATTCAGGGGGCCAAGATTCAGCTGCGAGGGGAGGCCGCCTCGAAGCCCGCCAAGCTATTGGCGAATGCCTTCACGACGGGCCTGATGGACGTGGCCCTCGACAGCGGGGTCAACATCGTCAACGCCGAGGTCGTGGCCAAGGATCGTGGGCTGAACATCAGCACCAGCACCGAAGCCAAAGCCGGAGCCTTCTCGACGCTCGTCTCCGCCACGATCATCACCGACGAGGGCGAGCTGACCGCAGCCGGGACGATGTTCGGCAATGAATTCCTGCGGCTGGTAAAGCTCGACAACTACCAGATGGACGCCTACCTCGACGGCCTGATGCTGGTCTACCGCCAC
>JAYSUV010000465.1:0-1397 GCA_043718945.1 Planctomycetota bacterium | reverse complement strand
CCACAGGAAGTTCTTGTGTCGTGTGTTCACCCTGGAGTAACCTCTTGTGCCGTTGGCACACCGGTAGGCCCAAAGCGGCCAACCGGTGCTACCCCGCTCCTTCAAATCGTGAGCCACGCGGATCAGATACCGCAGCACTTCCAGATCGACATTCACATCATCCAGGATCGGCCCCCGCTGCGGAGCGTAGCGGGCCCGGATCAAGCCCTCCAGAATGCACAGCGCCAGCCGCTCGATCTTCTCCCCCAGTGTGAACCGCAGATCGCGCGGCAGCTTGCCGAGCTTGGGGAGCAGCCAGACCGTGAAGTCGTAGCACGCCTGAATGACGGGGAGTTCTGCACCCTGTTTGGCCATGTGTGGTTCTCATCTCCATGAGCCGGAAGCGTCAGCGCCCGGAGATCACGTGACTCTCATTTGTGAGTCGTGGTCGTAGCACTCGATCTCCTCAACCCCTCGATCAGAAAGCAGAGTCACCAGATGACCGGGACCGGGTAGTTCTGAAAGATCGGATCGGCACTCAGCAGCGTGGCCGCTTCGGTGCGAGCGGTGGCAATCAGCAGACGGTCGAACGGGTCGCCGTGAATGTGGGGCAGACCGGTCAGTTCAAAGATATGCTCACGAGTGACGGGCATCACAATCACCGAGTTGGCTGACTCGTGCTCACGAATCAACTCCGGCAATGCCAACCGCAGTGTCAGCTTGCCCAGCATCGACTTGATCTGCATCTCCCACAGACTCGCGACGCTCAGCAACCGCACGTGGGCCGGGTCGGAGAGCAAGGCTCTGACGGAGGCGGAGAGCTTGGACGGATCGTGATCGGCCCATAGAAACGTATGGGTATCAAGGAGCAGCTTCATCGGTGCTATCCCCCAACCAGAACGCATCCGGGAGAGCTGCGTCGAAATCGTCGCTCATCCAGACCTGACCTTGATGCAGGCCAAAGAGGAACGGACTCTGTGGCGGAGATGATGGCTCCTCATCGCGGGTCACGCGCACGTGAATCCGGTCATGAAACTGACCACGCAACGACTCTGGCAACTCGATGCAGCCGTTCTTCACCTCAGCTTCAAATTCGGCGATGATCATGAGACGGGTTCCAGAATGGCGGGCGATCACATGGAGTGTATCGTACCCGAGAGGATCTCTGTGAAGCGAGTTCTCTCGCAAGACCGCCGTAGCGGAATTCGTCAGAATTTCGCCGGGGCGACGCGAACGGACGCGGGCTGGTTGGACGGCGAAAGTCTGACGAATACCGCTACGGCGATGGGTGGCACCCAACGCCGTTAACCCTTTTTGATGTCGGAAAAGAAGTCTTGATGCGACAGAGGTTTGTGGCGACGCTTCGGTTCTTACGCTGAGGTGTCACACAGCACTCACCTGAAAGGAATCAGGCATGT
>JAYSUV010000464.1:0-1397 GCA_043718945.1 Planctomycetota bacterium | reverse complement strand
ATTGACACGCGGCATCGAGCCGCATCACCAGGCCGGGCCTACCAACTCGCTCCGACGCTGGCCGCGATGTGCTGCAGGAGAAATGTGGAAGTCGAGGGATACAGGTTCGGAGTACCGCTCCACTGGTAGTCCCACCAACTCTTCGCGTAGGTCGCGGTTCTCCAGTTCACCGTTGCGGCATCAGTGGCCTGGAGGATGACGCCGAGGCGCGCATTGATCGCCGCGAGATCTGGATTCCAGGCCGCCCAGAGTCCGAGCGCACCTTCCATGAACCCGGTGTTCCCGAGGTCGGACGGGCCGTAGCCGAAGCCGAGGCGGCCGTTGTAGTTCACCCGGTACCAGCCGTTCAATCCGGAGAAGTAGTTCGAGAACTGGGGCCATTGCATGTTCCCGTCGACAAGCATCCCGTAGGCGACCTGGTTCGAGAGGGCGGTGATCTCCCCATCGGTCGGGAACGAACCACCGGAAACGGACCGAGAGCGATAGAGCGAGTTCACGGTCAATGCGATCGGCCGCATGTGTGACGTGTCCCAACCCGCCTTCGGACTGGATCCGGCGTTTGCCGCAGTCGGAAAGGTTCTGCCCGTGTAAGCGGAGTACCCGGACTCGGAATAGAGGTCACTGAAGATCCCCGGGTCGAGGTCGAGTCCCTGGGCACCTGCGCCATTCGGCTTGGTCAGTGACGTCGGAATGAATCGGGCCCGCAGGAGATCCCCACTCCCCCGGACGTAGGCCGCCAGAGCCTGCTGACTGATCCCGAGGCTGCCGAGCGGAACCAAAGAACTGTCGTTTGCGGCGGCACGCAGGAGTTCGGAACTCGCCACCATGATCCAGAGGTCGGTGTCGATGAGCCCGTTGCAGTAGGACTTCACCCCTCCGATGGTCTTCGTGGCCAGCAGAGAGACATATCCGCTGTGTCCGGTCGCGGACAGACCGGGGCAGCCGGACATTCCCCAGAAAGGAGTGGCGAAGACCCAGCGATTGACATGCGCGGCGACCACAGGGACGAAGGTCTGGGTGACGGCATTCATGTTCGCCGTCCGCTGGGACGGCGGTACTGCGGAGATGCCGTCGATCACCCGCGAGAGCACATGGATCCACTCGGCCGAGATGAGCCGGACCTCTGCGCCGTTGTCCAGCCAGACACGGCCCTCGCTGGTCGTCGACATCGTCGCAGACGAACCCAACACGATGTACGACATCGTGTCCAGCATCGGCCTGTCGTTGCAATGTATGGCCATTTCAAGTGGATTGAGGAGCAACGAGTACATCCCTTCCATCGACCAGACGCCCCCACCGGCCTGGCCGCGCAAGGAGTCGCGCTGATTGTTCAAGATGGTGGTGACTGCTGCTCGACTTCCGGGTCCGGCGCACATCCTCGGGTCGCCTGCCACGAC
>JAYSUV010000463.1:0-3807 GCA_043718945.1 Planctomycetota bacterium | reverse complement strand
CCCATCTCCTTCCACCGCGACCTCTGGCTCAGCACCGCCACCCGTTGCGACTGGCCGTACTTCGCTCGGTGGCATTATCGCAGTCACCACATCGGGCTCATGAAGTTCGGGGTTCTGCTCTGGCACGGGGACCAGCCGATCGGCATCTGCATCTTCGTCGCGCCGCCCAGGTCGCTCAAGCCGCGCAACCAGTTCTTTGGACATCGAGGCGGCTGGAATCGCGCGACGATGCTCGCTCTCAACAAGCAGCTCGTCACGTTGCAGCGGGTGGTGATCCACCCCGCTTACCGGGGGGCGGGCTTGGCCTCTGCCTTTGTGAGGAGGGCCTGCGAGCTGTGCCCGTCCCCCTGGATTGAAACGATGAGCCAGATGGGCCGGATCAACCCCTTCTTCGAGTCAGCCGGTTTCCAACGGGTCGGAGTGATCACGGTGGAGTCGGAGTCGCGAGCCACCCATTCCAGAATCTTTGGAGGTCGTCGTCGTGGAACGCAAGCTCTCGTCACGGAAGAAACCTTCCTCAAAAGCCGCTACGCCAACCCGGTGTACTACATCCTCGACAACCGACGAGCCTGTGAAGCCCAAGCCAAAAAGACGTAAGGCATCCGGCTCCCCTCTCTCCTCGGGAGAGGGGCTGGGGGTGAGGGCATTGCCGGCGACTTCGGAGAAGTCGCCGACAATCGGACGGGCCAAGGGGCCCGTCCTACCAGACGCGCCGTGCCTGCTACCGACCACCGACGAGGTCAACACCCTCACCCGCAAACAACAGGACGAATACCTGACCCTCCTCACCAAGGGAGCCTCCGCCGCTGCCGCCTGCCAGAAGCTCGGCATCTCGATCACCGCTCTGCTCGTCACCATGGAGCAGTCCCCCAAGTTCCGCACCCGCGCGACGGCTGTCTCCGATGTCCTCAGCCAAAACGTCGCCGCCCAGCTCTATCAGACCGCGATGAAAGGGAGCGTCACCGCCCAGACGTTCTACCTCCGCAATCAACCCCCGCCGGAATGGCCCACCGAAGAAGACGAACCGACTCCGCCTCCCGACTTGGCGCACCTCACGACCGCCGAACTTCAGTCCCTCGACGCCGCCGAAGAAGAAGAGTTGAAAGCCACCAAGAGCAAGCGAAAGCCCGCCAAGTAGGATGGGCAATCCTGCCCGACCCCGCCGTCAGTGAGCGGCCACTCCTCTTACCCCCCGAGTCGAGCGCAGGGGCTGAGCGCCTTGGCTCGCGACGAAGCGGAGCTTCGAGGAGATGCGGTCCCCAGCGGAGCTTGGGACCGAGGAGCGTCCGACCGTAGGACGGGCACATTTGCCCGTCCGTCCAGTCATTCATCGCCCTCACGGACGGGCAGATGTGCCCGTCCTACTTGTAGCCGAATGCCCCATGCCGCGCCGCTCACGTCGCCATCGACCGACTCCCGACGATGATCAACGACGTGTACTCATGGCCCGGATCGAACGGCGACGCTTCGTCTCGAATCTTTTTGCCCTTCGATCACCGTCACGGTTTCGTGATCGGCTCTTACTTTCGGCTTCACCGTCGCGATTGCTCCGCGACGAAATCCAACCGTGGCAGACCGCCGACTTCGAGGCCCTCGACCCGGCTTGGGGTCGACTCGCGGGGGGCGAGGCATCTCCTCGCTCAGCCCTCACCCCCAGCCCCTCTCCCAAGGGGAGAGGGGACGAGGACGCCCCGATTCGTCGGGCCTATATCGAACGCCCGCGCGGGCATTCCAAGACCTCCGATATGGCCGCCCAGATCGCCTGGATCTTGCTGGCCGCTCGGACGCCAGTAGTCGGTGTCGCTGCTGCTGCGACCCGCGAGCAAGCTGAACTACTACTGCGGGCGATTCGCAGCTTAACTCAACTCAACCCGACGATCTGTGACGATCTCGTCATCATTGAAGATGTCGTGTTCAACCGCCGTACCAATAGTCGGCTCACGACGATTTCTTCCAATGTCGCGTCGTCGTACGGCATCCTCCCCGACTTTGTGATCTGTGACGAGCTGAGCCACTGGCCAAAGCCCGAACTCTGGTACTCGCTGCTCTCTTCAGCCGCCAAGAAACCCGATTGCGTCCTGGCCGTCCTCACCAACGCAGGCGTCGGGCGCGGCTGGCAGTGGGAGGTTCGCGAGAACGCCAGCCACTCGCCGGACTGGTACTTCTCATCGCTCGATGGTCCGCACGCTCCGTGGATCACGCCGCAAAGCCTCGACGAACAAAAGGCCCTGCTCCCGCCCGCGGTGTATGAGCGGCTGTGGCTCAACCGTTGGCAGCACTCGGACGGCGAGTTCGTTTCGCTCGCCGAAGCCGAGGTCTGCATCGACCCCACTCTCACCCGCGTCGACCACGGTTCCCCGCAGCACCAGTACATCGCCGCCATCGACTACGCCGAGAAACACGACTACACCGTCGGCGTCATCGTCCACCGCGAGGGAGACCGCACGATCGTTGACCGCATGGATGTCGTACGGCCTTCGCCGCTGTGCCCGACGCCGATCGCCTGGGTCGAGGACTGGATCGACCGCGCAGCTGCGGCGTTTCCGGGGATCGCTTTCACCATCGACGAGTTTCAACTCCTTTCGACGTATCAGCGATATCTGACCCGCTATCCGATGAAGCGGTTCCAGTTCCTCGCGGGTCAGGGGAACCACGCTCTGGCCCTGCACCTGCGGCAATCGATCCTCCAGCGGAAGGTCGTCTGGTATCCGGGTTGTGGAGCCTTTCCGGCTCAGGCCGACTTGCTCTGGCAGGAGGCACAACCACACCACTCATCGAGCGAACGCGACGACTTGACCACCGAACTCAGCAGCTTGCTGTTAAAGCAAAGCAACTCGGGTCGAGTCCGCATCGACCACAAGTCCGATGGCATCCACCACGACGACCGGGCCTTCGCGCTCGGGGCCGCGTGCCTGGAACTCGTCGATGCCCCGCTCCCCGAGGCCAGCTTCATCAATATCATCCAGCCAGCGAACAATGGCGGATTCGCCTGGTAATCACCGGAACCGCGAACAAGCCCCCTCAGCGAGGTGCAGCGGCGATCCGAGCCATGCCATCGCTACGAAGCGGCATAGAAGGTCGATCCCCTAAAACGCCCCGTCTGGCACCGCCGGGATGAACGCCTTCCAAGCGGCATACTTGCGGAGCATCAAGTGCCGCGCGATCAGCGGGTTTCGCTTGGGACGTACCGGCACATTCAGCAAACGCATTCCGGCCTCTTGAGGGGTGCGTCCCCCCTTGCGAACGTTGCAGGTCAGGCACGCACACACCACGTTTTCCCAGGTATCCGGGCCGCCGCGGCTGCGCGGCATGACGTGGTCGAGGCTGAGTCGCTGGACCGAGAATCGGCGTTCGCAATACTGGCAGCGGTGCTCATCGCGGAGGAACACGTTACGGCGGTTGTACTTGACCGTGTTGCGGGGCACGCGGTCGTACTTGAGCAACCGAATCACGCGCGGCACTTCGATCTCGAACTGCACCGACTGAATCCAATCCTCATGCGGGTCGCGCATCCCCAGTTGCAGCTTGATCTGCGAATGCTCACGCCACGCTTCGAAGTCGAGCGAGGCGAAGTGCCCGTCCTCGACATGCACGACTTCGGCCATGCCCTTACAGAGCAGGCAGAACGCACGGGGGGCCGAGAAGAGATGAACGGGGACAAAGTGCCGGTTTAATGCCAAGACACTGGCCTGCATCGCGCTCGATCCGGTCCGAAGAGTTCGCCTCGGCACGGCTCCAGCCGGTGTGTCCTCGTCCGCGAAATAGGGTGCTGATGCAATCATCGCACGTCCCGAGAGCAGGAGAACG
>JAYSUV010000462.1:0-10919 GCA_043718945.1 Planctomycetota bacterium | reverse complement strand
GCTAGCCCCGCTCTTTATCTAACGTCATCACTCGCCATCACCTTCCCCTTCAACATCGTCTTCGGCATCCCGCTCTATCATGAGTTTGCCAAATTTTTCCTCAACTCTTAATTACCGTCTCACGACCCGAGCGCGGGCAGGCACACGCGGAAGGTCGCGCCTGCGCCGGGCACGCTCTCGACCGCGACCGACCCTTGATGATTTTCCACGATCGCTTGGACGATCGCGAGGCCGAGACCGGAGTGGCCACTGTGTGTGCGGTAGTGTTCGTGGTGGACGAGTTCCTTCTTCAAGGTGGCGAAGAACGATTCCATCGGCGCGAAGGAGGGACTACCGCGGCCTGTCCTTCATCTTCCCTATCGGTCGGCGGACAGACCTTGCTTCCCAGCAGTTGCCCTTGCGGCTCATGGAGCAGGTGATGTCATGCTTGTTCAGCAGCTGTTGGTAGTGGTCGCTGGCGTATTGAACCCCGCGATCGGAGTGGGCCACGAGACCTTCGCCGGGGAGTTCACGCTGCACGGCCAACTCCAGGGCATCGACCACGAGGCGGCTTTCCATGTGGTCAGCCATCGACCAGCCGACAATCTTTCGAGTGAACAAATCTTCCACCACAGCCAGGTACAACCAGCCCTCATCGGTGGGGATGTACGTGATGTCCGTGGTCCAAGTTTCGTTCTTCGTCGACGGCTCGAAGTTGCGGTTCACGATGTTCGGTGCGATCGGATGCGAATGGTTCGAGTCGGTCGTGCTGACGCGGAACTTGCGACTTGTCTTGGACCGGATGTCAGCATCGCGCATGTATTTCTCCACGGTTTTCTGATTGACGGCGTGTCCCCGTTTGAGCAGCTCTCGATACACCCGAGGCCCGCCGAAGGTCCGGCGGCTCTGGATGTGGATCTCGCGAATCGTCTCCGTCAACGACTCTCGACGCCGCTGGGCCGGGCTCGGTTCGCGACCTCGCCAGGCATAGAATCCGCTCCGCGAGACCTCTAAGACGACGCACTGAATCTTGATCGGCCACCGCGCCCGATGCTCCTCGATGAAGGCGTATCTCATCTCGACTCCCTCGCGAAGAAGGCCGTCGCTTTTTTTAAAATGTCTCGCTCCATCTTCAGCCGCGCATTCTCCTCGCGCAGCTGGCGAACCTCCTCCTCGATCGCCGTCCGCTGACCCGCACCGGGAAAGGCCTGGTCCCCCTGCTCCTGGAATTTCATCTTCCAAGATCGCAACAGCGTTTGATCCACCCCCAACCGCCGAGCCGCCTCCGCGACCGACACCCCCTCGCGCTCCACCAGCTCCACGGCCTCCCGCTTGAACTGCGACGTATACACCCGCCGCCCCGAAAGACGCTTCTCCACAGGCGCTGACTTGGGCGGGCTGACTGGCTTCTTGGACTTCACTGACATGCTTCGATCTCCTCACAGGATAGGATACTCTCCCTTTCCCGCGCCCACGAATCGTGGGGAAGTCCATGGAGCGTGGGTGATTGACCCTCGCCGTGATCCATGGCCCAGTCCGGTGATGTGCCACTCGAAGACGGTTCGCTGCCGGACGAACCGTCTCAATCACGATAGAATCACTCAGTCTCCAACAGGCTACTCCCGCACAACTTCAATCACACGCCAGAAAACACATGTGGGAACCATCGGCGTAAGATGCCCGTAGTTGTTGGTTTTACCCTCGGGAGTCTTGAGAAGCAGAACTTCCAATCGGCACTTGCCAGAAAACGGGATCTCTCTTTGTGTCAACACGGAATAGTAGTAACACCGCGGATCGCCGGGAGCTGGTCTCGGTGGGGAGAATTGACCGACTTGTCCTTTCGTCATCAAGCCGAGACTGACGGATGATCTGGCGGTACAACGGAACATCACCTGCGATTTCGCAGCCGAGTATTCCGCCCCCTCGGGAACCAGTGAGAGTACCAATATCCAAGACTCGTTGTCGGGCCATGGAACTTGCGGAAGAAATGTAAAACCCACAACGACATCTTCCGTGATGTCGATGCGATCTTTCAAGTCGACGTTCGATACCTGAAAGACGGCATTGGCAAGAACCGTGTTCTCCATCTGGATCACGTGCGTCCCTCGAGGCCAGAAGAGCCATGCGGTCACTCCCGCCAACACGAGAAGTAACAATCCGTACAATATTCTGCGATTCATGCCCCATCCTCCAGACAACTGACTGAGCCCGACAACTTACTGAGATGAGACAGTCTCATTTCCATTGCGAGTTGCCATCGCATGCCAAATCTCAATGGAGACTGAATCGCCGATTGAACGCACCGATCCGTCGGCCATGAGAGTATTCACATGCCCCGGATGATCGCTGGTTGACGCGATGGTATTGTAGAACCAAGCTGAGATTCCTGTGGGATCACTTCCATCGTCTGGAAAGTTCCAACATCCACCACTATTCGGAGGCATGATGTGGTCGTAGCCTAAATCCCCAACGGTCGCCCATTGTTGCCCCGAGACCGAAAAGAATATTGGAGTCATTGATGTCTTTGCCGTGCTACACATGGTGCGTAGCAAGTTAATGTCAATCTCTCGGGCTCCCACAAAATGCCACAGATAGCGACGACCGTCGGCCTTCGATGTGTCGTTCGGTGATGCAAAATCGTAGGTCACCAGCCGTTCCGAAAATGCAGCAGTGTTCGACAGTCCATCGCTGAAATCCGATGGGGATGTGTCTCGGGATGCGTGTGAGAAACCATTGCGACCATCGATTCGTAACTTGGTGCCATCATTGATGAAGTAATTACAGAGAGTGGGATTATGTCCATCTAATCCCGAATCCGAGGGGCATTGATAGACTGGTATTGCAACAAATCCTCGCACAACTTCCAGATAGGGCATCAATCGTCGCATCGGGGCGTCGATGCACGGAAACACACGATGCGCCTCCAGATGATTCTGGGCAGCCAGTCCAATCTGTTTTAGATTGTTTTTACATTGTGTATTGCGGGACGACTCGCGCACCTGCTGAACAGCAGGCAGCAACAGGGCCACCAGCAATCCAAGAATCGCGATTGTGACGAGGAGTTCTACGATCGTAAATCCGTCGCTGCCTCGCCCTGCCCACGCCCGAAAAAAGAGAGGTTGTCGGTGAGTCACTCGTCGGTTCATCATGAAGTCCGATACTCTGTACTAGAATCAAGTTCCTCAACCGACACCTCGTCCATTCATCATCTCCAGTGAACGTCACGGAGCTACAGCCATTGTTTGGCCCTGCGAAAAGACAGGCAGGTCCAAATCTGGAACCCGCTCGCCGCTCGCATTAAGCCTCGTATGCCGCACTTTCCAAGTGTAGGTGCGGCCAACGACGAGATCGCTGTGATCTTTCAGGTGGATGTAGTATGTCATCGGGCCCATTGGCAGGGAAGAGACAGTCGTTTATCCTTGGTGGAGTTCTGATCGCTGGATCCCATACTCGCCAGTTTCCATATTGTACTGCCCGGTCTCGTAATACAGCTCCACATGGAAGAACTTGTTCACATCGGTACTTGCAGCGTAAGTCACCTGTGAGACGGTCACCTTCCCATTGTTAGGAGGAGTCTGAGCGAGAGCCTCAGTCTGCAACACTCCCACGAGTGACACGAACATTAGCATGGACAAAACGACACGACGAGACATCATGTTGAACTCCAGTAAGCAGTAAGCAGTAAGCAGTAAGCAGTAAGCAGTCGAAGTGGCCGCTTTACCGCACGCCCGAGTGCCACTGTAATCGTCTGGAATCGTTTGTCAATTCTATTATATAGCATTTACTGAAACCTCCAGCTGTCGCGTGGACGCTGCATTCAGCGTCTGGGTTGCAGATCAACAAGAGGTCAGCAGGATACACTCAACTGACACACCTCTTGTGCTTTTTCTCACCCACTATTAGCCGAAGAACTCGGGGGAGGCTAAGCCGCCTTGCTAATCGGACTGCTCCGCGAGCCACTCCACCAGCGAGGTGGCGATGCGTGATTTCGGCCCGGACCAGTGGCTGACGGTCTCACCCGTCGAGGAGATCAACTCGACGCTGTTCTCCTCGGAGCCAATCGCTTCGGGACTGTTGAGGACGATCCAGTTGCAGTTTTTGCGGCGGAGCTTTTGCAGGGCGTTCTCGCGCGGGTTTTGGGCCTCCAGGGCGAACCCGAGTACCCAGCGGTTCCCCTTGGTCTTCCCGAGTTCGGCCAGCACGTCGTCGGTCTCGATCATCTCGACCGTAATCGGGCCGCCGATCTTCTTCATCTTGCCGGTCACGCGCTGCACCGGCTTATAGTCGCACACAGCTGCGGTCGCGATGACACCGTCGCAGGTGGGAAAGAGGCGTTCGCAGGCGTCCTTCATCTGGGAGGTGGTGATGACTTGGTGGAACTCGCAACCGGGCGGGGCGGAGAGTTCGACGGGGCCGCTGACCAGGACAACCTGCCAGCCCTGTTGCAGCGCCGCTTGGGCAATGGCATACCCCATGCGCCCGCTGCTGCCGTTGGAGAGGTAGCGGACATCGTCGAGGTATTCGCGGGTCGGACCGGCGGTAATGAGAACACGCATGATTGGGTTGGGTTTCGTGAGCGGCACGGCGCTAGCCGCCGGTTCCTCTCACCGTGATTGGTTCGAGAATCGCGTTCTGGTGGAATAGCGGTCAGGGGAACCGGCGGCTAGCGCCGTGCCGCTCACTCGATTAGCTGCGTACCCGCCTCGGCACGAAGTTCCGCAGGTAGTTGTAGCTCTGCACCAGCGAGGCTTGCCGCGACGCCAGCGAGTCCTCATACGCCCGGTCCTCGACCTCGACGCACACTGCCCCGCGATACCCGCAGTCGGTCAGGGTCGAGAAGAACTGTCCCCAGTTCACGTCCCCCATCCCCGGCAGCTTCGGCGTGTGGTATTCCGCCGGGTGGGCCATGATGCCGACCTCATTCAAACGATCGCGATCGATGCGGACATCCTTGGCATGCACATGGAACAGCTTGTGCTTGAACTCGCGCATGGCTGGCAAGTAATCCATCATCTGCCAGACAAAGTGCGAGGGGTCAAAGTTCAGCCCGAAGAACTCGCTCGGCAGATCCTCGTACATCCGCCGCCAGATCGCCGGAGTCGTCGCGAGATTCTTGCCGCCGGGCCACTCATCGCGACTGAACGACATCGGGCAGTTCTCGATGCCAATCCTCACCTGTTGCTCTTCGGCATACATGATGAGTGGACGCCATGTCGCCAAGAACTGCGGCCAGTTGTCATCGACCGACTTTGTCCAGTCCCGCCCGACGAACGTATTCATCCGACCGATCCCGAGTTGAGCAGCTGCGTGGATCACGCGCTGAATGTGCTGGGTCGAGTGAAAGGCTTCGTCCTCATCGGGCGTCAGCGGGTTCGGGTAGTATCCTAGGCCGCTAATCGAGACACCATAGTGGTCGACCAGTCGTTGTAACCGGTGAACATCGGCGGCCTTGAAATCGGTCGCGTCGACATGTGTCACACCCGCATAGCGCCGCTCGGCCTTGCTGACGGGCCAGCACATCAACTCGACGCAGTCGTAGCCGGTATCGGCGGCGAACTCGAAGACCTGTTCCACGGTTTGATCGGGCAGGATGGCGCTGACGAATCCGAGTTGCATGGCGTGTTCCTCTGAAGTGGGTCATGGGCAATTCGAAGCTCGACATCCGACACCGCAGAGTACCGGCTGAAGCCTGCCATCTCCATAGTCCCGGTTCGAGATCCCGCTCCTACGACGCAGCCCGATAGATCGTCCACCACCGTTGCCAGTCGCGCTGGTCGTAACCGTAATCCTGTTTGGTCAGCAGTTTGAGTGCGGCCAGTACCTGGGTGTTCCGAAAGTCCGATTTGACCGTCACGGTTCGCATGACCTTGGGATTCGTCTCATTCACCGTGTAGCCGTACGGCAGCTGGCCGAGTCGACTGAGCATTTCGATGTTGTTGGGAAGTATCGCCGTATTGCCCGAGGGGAGTAGGGTCGGGACTCCGTTGGAGGCGACTCCAAAGGTCGTGCTGCTGGTGTTATCTGGCACCTGAACGTTGTAGGTGTGCGTGGTAATGAGGGCATCGATCAAATCGGGGATCACACGCTCGTCGCCGAATTGGCCGACGACAATGGCCGCCCGTTGGACGACATCGTTGGACTTGTTTTTCAGCCCTGGCAGGCAGTATTTCACGACCTCGATTTTCTGATCTTCATCGATCGTCGCCAGAGCCATCCGAAACACGGGTTCGTACCCCTCATTGAGCAGGGATTGCGAGAGTCGCCGCACGGGCTTCGGCCCCTTGATTTGCCCCGCGACTTCGACAAACAGTTGACGGTAATCCGAGTTCTGCTGCTGGCCCAGGTAGTTCCACAAGGCGGCCACCGCATCGGGATCCTGAATCGACCGGAGGTTCTGTAACCCCTCTGTCACCCGCCGCGGATCGCGACCACTCAGCCAACCCGACCACTGCTTGACCTTCGGATACCAGACCTGTTCCGCCGCCCGTTCAACTCCAGTTTGGTCCAGCAGTTCCAGCTCCAATTGAGTGATGTACTTGCCCTTGTGCAGGACATAACCCTGCTTAGCCATCGCCTCATCGCGCGACATCCACTCCCCGTCGTGACGCACATGGCCGATCGAGCGATGGACGACCTCATTCTCTGGATCTAACTCCAGGAGCAATTCCAGCTGCTCGACCCGCTGAGCTTTCAGCTGTCGCGAGATGCACCAGTCGGCCAACTGCTGATGGGCCTCGACTGTGTGAGGGATTTCGCGGGAGCGGGTGACGTATTCCTCAATGGCGGGCGACCGCATTTGCACCGATTCGACCTCGGTTCGAGGGACGGTGATCGTGGCCCCGGAAAAAGAGACGATCATTAATTCGGGATCACGAGTCTTGTCGCTCCCCTTGACGAGTGAACCCCGCACTTCGCCACCGCTCTTGAGACGGACGACATCACCTGGCGCAGCGGAAGCCCAACCCAGCCCCGCAGCTGTCGCGAGAATCCAACACCACGTATGAATTCCGGATCCCATGTTCTCCTCTCTGCCGTGTCCGTCTGCTTAAGTAGGTTACCCTTTCTGGGTGTTCAATACGAGAAGAATCTCCTCCGTGAACTGGAATCGTGAGAGCAGGAGCATGTAGGCGACCTCAGATCACTACAAAGTACTGTTCCATGGATTGCGTGAAGCTGATCGACTCGACCTGAATGTAGGCGACGACCCACCCGACTCATATTGTACGATCGTCCAAGTTACTCACTCGACCGCACCGCAGAGATCCCTCGGCGGAGGGCCTCGCGCATGGCGTCGATGGGGGCCGCCTGGCGGGTGAAGCACAGGTACTGCGCAGCTGCTTGCGCGACGAACATCTCTAGCCCGCTGACGACATGGCAGCCGCGTTCTTTCGCCTGCTTGATGAGGAGTGTCTGCTCCGGGTTGTAGATTGTGTCGAAGACGACAGTCCCCTCGCGGAGCCAGTTCTCCGCAAATGGAGTGTCGTTCATATTCGGGTACATGCCGATCGGTGTGCAGTTCACCAGCACGTCGACATATGCCGCGCCCCGATTCTCCCAGGCGACAAACTGACAGCCGAGCTGAGTCGCCAACTCCTGGCCGCGTGACTTCGTGCGGTTGGTGATGGTCAACGCCCCACCCGCACGGAGGACGCCCTGCCCGATCGCTTTGGCAACACCCCCAGCCCCGAGCAGCAGCACACGCTTCCCGGCCAGTTCGGGGTCGCCCTTCATATTAAGGCCCTGCTTGATGCTCGACAGGGCCGCATCGAAGTCGGTGTTGGCGGCATACCAGTTGTTGCGGTTGTCTCGAAACAGCGTGTTGGCTGCCCCGATGTCATCGACGATGTCATCGCGGAAATTGGCCAGGTGCAGTGCCCGCTCCTTGTGCGGGATCGTCACGCTGTAGCCGCGTACATCGAGCCACGAGTAGGCCTCCAGCGTGTCGTCGAGTTCTTCCGCCGGCACCCGCATCGGCAGGTAGACCGCGTTGAGGCCATCGTGCCGGAAGGCCGCATTGTGGATGCGAGGGCTGTAGCTCTGTGCAATCGGATCACCCAGCACGCCGAACACCTGCGTCTCGGCATTGATCTGGTCGAACCGGTACAGGTTCTTCATCTCATCAAACGACAGCTGCCCGGGAGCGAGGACGCGGTCGGAGCTAAACGTGGCGTAGGTGAACGGTGCCCCGTACTTGCCGCACAGCACCCGACTGACCAGGCCGAACTCGCCCATGCAGAAGGCGATGGTCGGAATGCGGGCGTCCTTCACCAGCTTGAGCAGGCGGATGTTATCCCGTGGCGACTGGGCCATCGTGACGATCTTGATGATGTCCGGGTCGAGCAGGCTCATCTGCGCGTACCGCTCTTCCAGCGAGTCGGGTGTACTCTGGAAGTCGTGGTAGCTCACGATCCGCTTGGTCTTGCCATAGCGACGGATCTTGGTGGCGATGTCGTCTTCGATGTCGACGTACTCGACCCCGGCGACGATCGCCTGCCGCAGCAGCGTCATCCGCTGGTCCTCGGTCATCTTTGACCGCCCACCGTCCGCTGGTCGGCGACAGGTGACCACGACGGGAGTCGGACGCTTATGGAGTAACCGGTTCAGCTCCGGCGTCTTCGAGAGCCAGTCGAGACGCAACTCCACCAACTCAGCCCCGCGCTGGGCGAGTGCCTGGTGTTCGGCGGTGACCATCGAATGTCGGGTGCGACCCAAACTGACGCAAATCATGCTGTGGCAACACTTGTTGGGACGCAGTGGATGACCGGGAGATGTGATCTGCCCAGCCGAAGAACGATGCAAGGTAGCTTGCTCGCGGACATCATACCAGCGGAGAAACAGACCAATAACTGGCTGTATGTGCATCAGAATCGTCTGCAGTGGCAAGTTGCTGCCCCCTCTCCCCACTGGCGGCGTGATTTTCGGAGAGGATGTGGCTGTGGGGAGAGGGGGCAGAGACTTGCGACTACTGGCTTCTCCGATGCACACATGGCACGCTCAATCCGCCTTCGGGAAAACGTGGTCGCGGATGGAGCTGCGTTCGCCGTCGAACTGGACGGGGGCGGACATGACCTGGGTCTGGCCGAAGAATGAACGCGGCTGATCGAACCAGTTCTGGAGAAGTGTCAACTCAGCGGCACCCGGCAAGTCGGCTGCGTCGCGGCCTTGGTACTTCGAGACGATCAGCAGCTGGTAGGGGCCGGTGGCTGTGAGCCTAATCTCGTAATGGCCATCGGGGCCAGCGAGAGCGAAGTCGCCGCCGAGGGCGCGAATCGAGGCTTGGGCCAGTCGGACATCGCTGCTGTTCGCCCCGGCTCGAAAGCTCATGACCGGCAACTTCGCGGTGGCCGGGCGGCGGGCGGGGAGGACGAGAATTCTCGCTCCCGCATCGGGTCGACTCTCGCCCGAGGCGGTGACGAACGTGACTCGTCCTTCGATGGCGAGGTTCAGAACTCCAGGCGGGAGTGCGGCCGGTTCCTCAGCGTCCGGAGGTGCTGCCGCTGGCCCTCCCTGACCCTGGATCGGTCCCTGTGCAACCGGGACATCCGGTGACGACGTCCCGCCAGACCCCGTCACTCTGCCAAGCAGAAAACCACAGCTGATCCCGACCAGCCCGCAGACCGCTCCCGTGATCAGCAGTGGACGCTTTCCTCCCAGCGAGCGACGACTGCGAGATCCAGACGGTGGCTGGATCGAGGACAACTCGCGGAAGAGATCCGCACTCGGCGTTGCAGGCACGTCGCGGTTCTGCGGCGGCGGTGTCGGGCCGGAGATCCCCGCAGCTGCGGGGCGTATCGGCGGCTCGGGAGGCAGCGGGACCGGAATCGGAATCGGCTCCAGAGCGGGGGCCGGGGCCAGCACAATCGCGACCGGCTTCGCGGGCAACGCCTCGGGTTCCGCAATCACCGCAGCGTTATCGCCCAGCGATGCGAGCGCATTCAGAGCCTTCGCCAGACCGCTGTCCCCGTGATTCATCTCCGGCTTCGGCAGCGGGGCAATCTTTCCGTCGAGCTGGGGCACGCGAATCGTCTTCCCGCACATGGGACAGTCCGTGACCGCCCCCGCCTTGGAGCGAGAGATGCCAAGGAACTGTTCGCAATGCGGGCAACGAAACTTGATGGGCATGGAGGGAGGGGATCGTTGAGGGTTGAGGGATGAGGGTTGAGGGTTGAGGGAAAGCCCACCGGTTGCAACCGGTGGGCTGACTGCTGACTGCTGACTGCTGACTGCTGACTGCTGACTGCTGACTGCTGACGGCTCCCTACGGTGTCTGCGTCGCCGTGTCGATCAGGTCGTCACACAGCTTGTACAACACCTCGTGAGTCACCAGCAGATCGATCTGCGTGCGCCCCGGTGTGCCCTTGATCGAGCTGAAGCGTTTGAGCGAGAACATTCCGGTGCCGTGTGACGACAGCACCATTTCATAGTATTGCGTTCCGTCCGGCAACTGGTCGGGTCGGGTCGAGCGGATCAGCACCTGCCCCGCCTGCGGGTCGTACTCCAGCGGGCTGACCTGTTCGAGCAAGTACGTAATCCGCTGACTGAGAGCATCCGCCCAGCGTTTGAGGACATCAAACGCCGCCTGGCTCATCGCCGGCACATGCAACGTGATTTGCCGAAACGCGCAGCCCAAGCTGTCCACCTGGGTCAGGTCGATCACGACCTGGATGCCCGCTGGATCGCTCGCCTGGACTGAGACCGGCGTGTTCGAGGAATAGCCCCGCAACCGCGCCAGCTCGGCAACAAGGAAAGGACGCACACTCATGCCAATTGACCCTCTGCCAGCATGCCGACATCGTCAGCGTGCGGGAGCTGTGATGTCGACGCTGATCCGTATTCTATTTGACTGGACGAGCGGGGGATATGCTCCGTGCGTTTCCTCACAAGGTGATCGTCTTTTTCAAAGTAGCGTGGGCTTTAGCCCACGCGATTGACGGATATCC
>JAYSUV010000461.1:0-3810 GCA_043718945.1 Planctomycetota bacterium | reverse complement strand
GGAACCGGCGGCTAGCGCCGTGCCGCTCACTGAATGTGTCAATCGTGACCGCTCCAAGAATCAATGTCGGGCCAGCCCATGATGGGGCGGCAATCGCCCGTCACTCGTCGAGATCAAGGACAAGGTTTGTATTACCAGCTTCGGGGATCTCCACGATGAGATCGGTCTTGTCGAGGCTAGCGTACTTCGGGTTGAGTTTCGCCTTACCGATCAGCTTCATCTCATTGCCGTCCGAAGGGGGGATCACTGCACCGCCGCTGCCGGAGGTGACAGTCACCTTGCACTTGCCGACCGAGACACCGTTTTGACCATTCGTCTTCACGGTGAATTCCCCCAGTTCGTTTCCGACCCCCACACTGGACAGCCCTTCCGCCGGGTAAAAAATGACCACGGGATTCTCGACAGGCTTTCCGTTGAGTTGCACAACCCAGACGCTCAAAGCAGCGTTCGGGCCACCCCGCGTCCAATACCACCCCGAATCGAGTGCCGGCCCGCATGATAGCCACTACCTGTTTGGCCGGTTCTGCGGGCTGTTGGGGCGTGAGGTCGAAAGCAGACAAGTTCACCGAGTCAGGACCGGCGGCGGCGAGAAACGGTAGCCACCTCGGGAGGTGAAGCTACCCCCTTCTTGAACTCGCCCGCCAATTTGGACCCGACGCGGAGGGCATTCGCGACCACCGTCACCATCGGATTGAGCCCGAATCCAGTCGGCATGAAGCTGGAGTCGACGACATACAGATTGTGGGTTTCCCAGACCCGGCAGTCCGCATCCAGAACGGAATCCTCGGGCCGGAATCCCATGCGACAGGTTCCCATCTGGTGATCGCCGATGAGATCCACGAAGGGATTGTTGGCGCGAGCGGGACTCTCCAATGCTCCCGCCAGCGGCTCAAAAGCTCGTTTCATCTCGGCCTTCGCGACTTCAAACATCTGCAGCTCGTTCTCGCCAAAATCGCGAGTGATGCGGGCCACCGGAATCCCGTATTCATCCACATAGTTCGGGTCGAGGTCGACCCGGTTTCTGGCCATCGGCAGATCGTCCGCGGTGAGCCGCATCTCGACGGTCCTCGCGTATTCGTCCATCTTTTTCAACAGCGGGTCGCCGTGCCCCGCCTTTTCGACTTCTTCGAGGGCGTTCTCCAGCGGGTTTTTCTTGGCGGTACTGGTCAGCGTTCCGGCCTTGATCCAGGCATTCGGGTGTTCTTCTTTGACGGCCGTATTCCGGAGGAAATACGGCGAAAAACTGGTGACGTTCCCCGTGTGTCCCAGATTGCCATGCAGCAGTCCACTGAAGCTCTTCTTGAACACAGCCTTGGCATTCAAGCCAAACAGATGAAATGTGGCATGGCGTCCGAGATGGCCGCTGTGATTGCCGAGCCCCCGCGACGGGCCCGACATGAATAGCAGGCGAGCCGACTGCACAGCGCCGCAAGAGAGAATCACCTTTCCGCCGGGGCTCACCAAGACATCTTTGGTGACTGGTTTGTCGGGGTTGGACAGGTCGAGATAGCGGACTCCCGTGACGCGTTTGTTCGCCTCGTCGTGAATGACTTCGAAGGCTTTGGCCTGCGCGCGGATTTCCACGTTTTTCATTGTCTTAAGTTCGAGGATCGTTTCCGATCCTCCCTTGGGAGGGGTCTCTTTGCCCCAGCAGATGAACTCGCCGCAGTAGCCACACATATTGCAGATTTGTCGTTGGCGTTCCGACCATAGGTCGTCCGCTGTCTTTTTCCAAAACGCGGGCCGTTGCTTCTCATCCCAGCCCGCCAGCACTTTGGCAATCGCATCGCGTGTGCTGTACGGAGTGGCATTGCGAGGCGACACAATCGCGCTGGGCAGCGGGCACGGTGTCATCTTGGCGGCGTTCAAGCCCCACCAGAACGCTTCACCGACGGGTGTGCGCGAGAACGCCGGGCAGGGGTAATCGAGCCAGTTCCACTGCGATGGCGGGCCGTGCCCGAGGAAGTCTTTGTCCTTCTTGGCGAGGGCATGAAACCACGGGCTGGAGGCGATCGAGGCTGTCATCGCGCCCCGGTCGCCGGAAACGCCCAGCAGCGCCTCGGCCACGTTGAAGAACGGCTCAAAGTCCGCATACGGGACCGGCCAGTCGGCGACGGAATAGCCTTGTGTGGCCAGCGTGTCGAGATGCGAGGTGTTCTTGTAGTGACTGGCGAGCCTGAGATCGACGGGCAACGGACGGAAAGCCCAGGTTCCCCAGATCACACCTCCACCGCCGACCACAGAGCCCGTCCACCCGTGCTTAAACGGCCGGGCAGATTCGTTCGCCTGCCGACGGAAGGTATTGTAATCGCCTCGGGGGCGGCGTTTGAAATCGGGCCGTCGCCAACGGTACTGGTACTCGTTGTGCGGTGCTGAGTTGAAGCCAGCGACTGCTGTTTTGTCAGGGTTCGAGTCCTGTAACCGGTTGAAGAGATCTTCACCCTGTTCCAGAATCAGGACTTCGGCTCCTGCTTTCGCCAGCATCCAGGCAATGGTGGCTCCCCCACCTCCGCTGCCCACCACGATGAAGTCATATTTCTTTTCGGCCATGATGCTTTCGCCTGTGAGGAGTGATTCAGGAAATCGAAATCAGTTCGAAGATGCAGGGGCCGAGACGGCACCGCCCAGCGTCTTCGTCAGTTCTTTCATGAAAGCCGAAACGGCATCCACCGCGACCTTGTCCTTGTGAGCGTTTCCGGGACGCCGGTGTTCGCCCAGTTCGATCAGAACAGCGTCGCGATAATCGATCTTCGGGGCAGCGAGCAGTGAATCCATATTCATGACAGCGACAAGTGCATCTCGAAGCAACTGGATTCCAAACTCCCGAGCTTCCAGATGGACATCATGAGGCCAATGGATGGCGGCATGGTCAGCAGCACTGTGGCTCATGAGTTTCTTGGCGTAATTCGAC
Organism: Planctomycetota bacterium; assembly: GCA_043718945.1. Classification (GTDB taxonomy): domain Bacteria; phylum Planctomycetota; class Planctomycetia; order Planctomycetales; family Planctomycetaceae; genus TH-plancto1. The sequence goes on along the minus strand of JAYSUV010000461.1, from coordinate 899 downwards.
CAGACAATCGTCGGTTTGGCAGGATCTGACTGCAAAGCCTCCACGGACGCTTTGAACAAACCGGCTGCCCGCTCATAGAACTCCTTTCGCGAGGCGGGCTGCAGCCAGTGCAGATCATCCGGCTCAGCGACTGGCGAGTTGTCACTCACCGCCGGTGAGAACCGCATTTCCTCGCTGAGGCCGAGCCTGCTGCGATTCGCCAGCACTTCCGCTATCGCTTTCTTCAATTCATCCGGTGTCGACGCCCCCGTTAACTTCGCTGTGGCCAGCATTGGATCGCCCTGCACCGCTCGAAACCGCACAAGCATGTCGGCATCGCCGCCCACATTCTCTTGGCCCGCGTAGAATGGCTGGCCTTTTGACTCACCTTCAGCCAGCGCCTCGATGTATTCACAGATCTTCAGATTGACCGCATTGAGTTTCTCTGGACCTGTCTCCCACGGCTGCTTCGCAACGGGGAACTGATTCGTTTCAGCCCAAGTCTGAAGCGGCAAGAGGGCATCTAACAATCGCTGAGTGTTTTCAAGCAGCGGTGCTTGGAACAGTGCAAGAGCCATGAAAGTGTGCCTCGATAGTTAATCGATGTTCAGTGACGACAATTCGACATGAGTAAGTGTGTGTCACACTTGCTGTGTGATGCTCACCCACTGCACGCTAGTTTAATAGTGACCTGACGGAATGGAATGACCTGTGCAGGTCATTCTCACTGAATATTGGCGGGGTGGCCCGGACGCTGCATTGAGCGTCTGGGCAACGCAGGAACAGGGGAGATTGTGAACTCGTGTCCAAGCTCCCGCTCTGGGGCACCTTGATCCGTGAAGCTCTGTTTCGCCGAGTGACTGACCACTCCCTCTCGCCAACCGGCAGCGAACGTGGACGTGAGGCCAAGCTGTGCGTGC
>JAYSUV010000047.1:0-2354 GCA_043718945.1 Planctomycetota bacterium | reverse complement strand
GAAGAACGGCTCCCAGATCTTGTCCCGAATCTCAGGGACAATTCCGCAACCGTTGTCAGCCACGCTGAGTTGGACCTCGCCATTGCCGCAGGCGAGGTGGACCACGATCCGCCCATCGGGCCGGTCTTCAATGGCGTCGAACGCGTTTTTCACCAGATTCAGTAGCACCTGGTGCAGCTTCATCTTGTTTCCCAGGACCATCGGGTCGCAACGCAGATCCGCCAGGATCTTCGAACTGGGGATCGATTGATGGAACCGCAGAAACGACAACAGCTCGCGAACCACATCGGCCAAGCTGACCAAGTGCATTTCCATCTCGCGGGGTTGAACGCGAATCAATGACTTGATCTCCTCGACCAGCCGATCGAGCCGTTCGTGAGTCGACCGGGCCAGCACTGACAACTGCATTAACCGGGAGTCGTGGGCATACTCGTCCTCAATGACCTCAATCAGGGGAAGGAGATTGAGCATGTTCCCCATCTCATGGGCAATCCCCCCGGTCGCCTTGCCGAGCAGCGAGAATTGCTCGGCGACCAGCAACTTCTCCATCAAACTGGTGTTCTGGAGTGCGTAGTCGTGGGCATCCATCGCCCGACGGATGACCGTCAGCAGGTCGGCTCGCTGCCAGGGCTTGCGGACGAATTGGTAGACCTGTCCTTGGTTGATGGCGTCGATAATGGCGTCAGATTCGGTATATCCGGAAAGGATCACGCGTTGGATATGAGGATGCTTACGGCGAATGAGAGAGAACATCTCGACCCCGGTCATGTCGGGCATTCGCTGATCAGCGACGACGACGGGGATCGGGATTTCATCCAGCAGGGCGATGGCCTCCGCCGCGCTGCTCGCCAGATGAATACGAAAATCATCCTCGAAACTCGCCTCGAAGACGATGAGGTTCGATCGTTCGTCATCGACGTACAGGATGTCCCGCAATGTGGACATGATTTGCCCGGGGCGCTCGAGAATGGCAAAGAAAGTCTCAAGAAGAATGCGGCCTGCATTCCATTGAGTTGAGTGTGAAGTTCATGAGAGCGCATGCCTTGAGTCGGCAACCGCACGGACGATTCGTCAGTCGAGAGTGGGGACTCGGGATTATCTGCATAACTGTCAGCCGAGCGAAGGGTTTTACTCGATGGGCGTGTGGCTCGGGCAGGTCGGGGACTCCGTCTGGCTCCCGGGATCTCGAAAAATGCCACCGGAGCGGCGGTGTCAGAGTGTCGGCCAAAGCAGCGGGACGATCAGATCGCCACGACAGAAGATGGTGACCGTCGCCAGGCCGTGGATCCACTCAATCCCCAGCATGATCCAGATGATCAGCGGCACCGGGCGACCGGATTGCCGCCAGGTCCGCAGAGCCAGAGCCCACAGGCATATTTGCGCTGGGGTGACCAAGATCACGTACCGCAGAAGCTTCGAGTACCCGATCGCACCCAACCCGGCAATCACCGTCACAATGATCGCGATCCAGAGGCCCAGTGAACCGGCGACGAGTCGCCGCTGTCCAGCGGGGCGCTCGACAAAGAGCATCCCGGTTGCAGCGGGTAACGTCGTCGTCACGGTGAGCAAGAGGGGAAAATAAACCCACCAGCGACGGACAACTGTCACAAAATGAATGTATGAATTCTGAGCCACGAGTTCGTTGTGGGGGCGACCGGCCCAGGAGGGAAACGGACTTCCGACCACCTTCCACTGCCAGAAAAGCCACGGCAGACTCAGCAGCCCCCCCGTCACCGTCATCGCGATGACCGGCCCCCAGACGATCCTTCGCCGACACGACCAGCTCACCAGAATAATTCCCGGCAAGGCCAGCACCGCATGTAGCTTCGTCCAACAGGCTGCGGCCAAGACCACCCCGGCCAACACGCCATGCCACGAACTGCGTCGGCGACAAGCATCGACGGAAAGGGTCGCAGCCAGAGTGATCCAGGCGGTCTGCGGGGCATCGAGCCAGTAGTGCGTACTCACATGGGCCATGATTGGAGAGAAGGCGAGCGTCAGACAGACGAGACTCAATGTCTGGTCATCCAGCCGCCCCACGGTCTGCCGGACGAGTCGTAAAGCGGAGTAGTAGAAGACCGCAAACATCCCCCATTGAGCCAGACCAAATCCCGCCTCTCCGAACAGCTCGTAAATGCCCCAAAATACAACAAGTCCACCCGGCGGATGAAAGAACATGGGCTGGTCATACTGCGCACGAACCAGCCACGGTTCATTCAGGATCGAATGACCTTGAAGCGTGTAGCCCTTTCCATTCGAGAGCTGTTCGACCAGCGCTCGGTAGATGTTTTCGTCGTTCTCGCGAGGGGCGCTGCGAAAGACAGCCAACCGCACGATCAACGCGATGAGCAGGA
>JAYSUV010000460.1:0-1401 GCA_043718945.1 Planctomycetota bacterium | reverse complement strand
CATCGAGTCGGGCCATCATTCGTCGTCGTTGGAGCCGTCGCAACGGTCAGAAGAAGATCTGAGTCCAGGGTTTGTTTTGGGGTGAGCAATGGGTCGTTCCCTAAAGAAGGGTCCGTACATCTGCCCGACGGTCATGAAGAAGATTCAGGCCCAGGATGCAGTCGGTCGTAAGGATCCCATCAAGACGTGGGCGCGGCGCTCCACGATCTCTCCGGAGTTCGTCGGACACACGTTCATGGTTCACAATGGTCGCCAGCACATTCAGGTGTACGTGACGGAGGAGATGGTCGGGCACAAGCTCGGCGAGTTCTCGCCCACGAGAACCTTCCGCGGCCACGGTGCCCGGGGCAAGAAGTAACGCGTAAGCGAGAGGGTGGAACAATGGTTCTGGTTCGCGCATTATGTCGGCATGTTCGCATCTCCTGTCGGAAGGTGCGTCCGTTCGCCGATCTCGTTCGCGGTAAGACAGTTCAGGAAGGGCTCGACACCCTCCGGTACCTGCCGAACCGCGGCGCTCGAATGATCGAAGACGTACTGAAGTCTGCAGCTGCCAACGCAGAGGACCGGGGTGCTCGCAATGTCGAGGCTCTGACCATTGCGGAGTGTACTGTGGATGGCGGCCCGATGTTCAAGCGATTCCGTCCTCGTGGTCGGGGCATGGTGTTCACACTTCGTAAGCGTTTCGCCCACATCACCGTGGCAGTGGATGCTCCCGAAGTCGCAGAAAAGGCACAGGATTAAGCCATGGGACAAAAAACACGACCAACGGGTTTTCGCGTCGGGATCACTGAGGATTGGCGCAGCAAGTGGTACGCTCCCAAGCGGGAATTCGGTATCCTACTTGTCGAAGATTTCAAGATCCGGAAGTTCGTCAGCGAAGAGTACAAGTCGGCCGCGATCGCCAAGGTCGTGATCGAACGCACCCGTGATCAAGTGATTGTCAACCTGCACTCAGCTCGTCCAGGGATGATCATTGGTCGAAAAGGCGCTGAGATCGACCGGATGAAGGCTCGACTGGAAGACCTCACCGGTCGCCGGACCGAGGTCAAGATCGTCGAAATCAACAACCCATTTCGATGTGCCTTTCTGGTCGGTGAAGACATCGCCCAGCAGCTGTCAAAGCGAGGCAGCTTCCGTCGGGCAATCAAGAAGACCCTGGACCAGGTGATGGATTCCGGAGTCTACGGGGTGAAAGTACAATTGTCGGGTCGTCTGGGCGGTGCCGAGATGTCTCGATGTGAGAAGGCCAGTCGCGGGTCGATCCCGCTGTCAACTCTGCAACGTCACATTGACTATGGTTTCACCATCGCCAAGACGACAATGGGTGTGATTGGCGTGAAGGTGTGGATCGATCTCGGGGACTACAACAGCGAGGAGGCCGACAATGGCTCTAATGCCCAA
>JAYSUV010000459.1:0-10955 GCA_043718945.1 Planctomycetota bacterium | reverse complement strand
CAGCCTGTCATCTGGCGGAAGATGACAGGCTGGAAGCCTATCCCACGAGTCAGACTGCCCGCCAGACTTCCGAAATCTTCGGAGACTTCGGAAGTCTCTGGGTACGCATCGTCCCTTCATTCTAGTGGGACCGAGTCGCTTCCGCAGCCAATTTCTGTTCCGCGACCCCGGAGCTGGCCAGATTCGTCGAGAAAGTCATCCCCGCCGGGCTGAGATCCTTCATCTCCCGTTGGGTCGTTTGCTCTCCCATCCACCACGCGCGGAGACTGCGATAGCGCACGGGCCCCAGAATGCGTTTCGGCAGCGACAGCACCATCCGGCGGAACGGATCGAGGCCGAAATTCCCCTCCGCGAACTGGCGGACCTCGTCCGGGCGGGTCGTCGAGCGGATCGCCGACCGACCGATGTGAACCGGTCCGGACCAGCGACTGTTGAGATGGACCTCTGACGTAAAAACCAGCGCATACCCGAGTTCCTGAGCGATTCTCCGCACCCGGTTGTCGACCGCTCCATTCGGGATCGCCACGGTGTCGATCGGTCGACCGGTCAGTTGCTCCAACTCTTCTTTGGACACCCGCAGCTCCTCGCGGATCTTGGCATCCGTCATCTCATTCAGAAACCCATGGGTCTTGCAGTGCGACCCGACTTGCAGTTCGGGGGGCAAGCTGTGGAGTTCCGCGGCTCGCAGGAAGCCCGGAGTGTCGAGCAGGCTGGTCGTGATGAACACGGTGGCTTCGGCGGCATGTCGTTGCAATACCGGCACCGCCAGATCGAGCGTTCCGCGCCAGCCGTCGTCGAAGGTAATCAATGTCGATGGGCGAGCATCCGGTTGAGGAGGGTTGTGCGGGAGAGAGGTCGACGGGGCAAAGAACTTGCGCACCTGATCCAGAGTCACCGGATCGGCATGCCATCGCACGAGTCCGATTTGCGAGGCGAACGCCGTCTCCTCGACGAAGTACGACTTGATCGACGGGCTCAACGCATCCCACTCCCAGGTCGGGTCGGCGAGCGATCCGTTGGCACAGACGTTGTGATACATCAGGCAGGAGAAGGTTTGCATTAGTTCTGCTCCTGGGTGTTCGGATAAGGCAGGGCCAGCTGGTAGGCGTGGCCGACCATCGCATCCAGCAGGTTCGCCAGTTCCCCCGCGAGGTGCCGCCGCTCGAACCGAGCGATGTCCCAATGGGCGTCGTGGTGATGGACGCCGCAGCGGTGTCGCTCGATCTCCAGCCCCAGTCGCTCCTTGATCGTGTCGGTCGCTGACGGTGTACACAGCACCGTCCCCGGCAGATCGCGAAGGATGTCCCACACGTCTCCCTCGGGGGCCACGACAAACACCGGGCGTTTGGCGGCCATGTACTCGAACGTCTTGGCGTTGATGATCCGCTTCGTCTCGGGGAGGTCGGTGTTGAGCATCAACAGGGCATCGCTGGCCCGCATCAGTTGGACGGCCTCGGAGTGCTCGACGAAGGGGAGCCGGACCACATGGCAGGGGAGTCCGTGGAGGCGGTCGAGGTGGGCCTCTTGATCGGCTGTCTTGCGACCAGCGCAAACCAGTTCGAGGTGGCTCACGAGTTGGGGGTTCGCGGCGGCCAGTTGGCAGATGGCCTCGACCAGCGGGGCGATCGAGTTCAGGTTCCACAACGTCCCAATGAACGACATGCGGTACAGGTCGGTGCCGCGGCCGTAGTCCTTCTTGACGAGAGGGGCCGAGTCGTGGGAGGCGAAGTCGTCGGGGTCGAACCCGTTGTAGATGTGCGTCGCGGGGGCCGTACTCCCAGCCTCGCGAGCGGCTTCGGCGACGGCTGCGGCACTGGAGGGGGTCGTGGCCAACAGCGACTGCGCGGCGAGAATCGCCTTCCGTTGCATGCGAGTCTGGATCCAGTTTGCGATGCGGCCCTGCTTCTTGTTTTCCCAGTAAGCGTTGCTGATGCTCCACTCATCCCGGTAGTCGAGCATGAGTGGCACGCCGGTTTTCTGTGCGAGCGCTGCTCCGACGAGGAACGATGAGAACGGTGGCCCAGTGGCGATGATCGCATCGTGCGGAATCTCGCGAAGCAGCTTCAGCCCCTCGCGCATGGCCTGCGGTCGCCACAGAATCTGGGCATCGGGTTGCAGCACGAAGTTACTGACCGAGCGGGCCACCGACTTCACTCCGCTCAGGATGGCACTCTTCAGTCCCGACGGCTTCGCGGTCCCGTGGCTGGCCGAGACCATGCTCTTCATGGCATAGCCCGGCTCGTACGTCTTCGCCTTGCGTATGATCGTGTTCGGCGGGATGTTCTTGAGCAGACTCTCATCGAACAGTGGGGCCGATGGGTTGGATGCAGTCAGCACCGAGCAGTCCCAGCCGAACTCCGGCAGGAACTTGACGAACTTCGTCGCGCGATGCACCCCGACTCCCCCGACTGGCGGGAAGAGGTAGGCGACGAACAGGACTCGTTTCCGCTTCGATGACATCTTGAGACTCAGTGAGATAGTGAACTCTGTGTAAAGCCCAGGGGTTGCAACCCCTGGGCTGTCTGGCGAGAGATCAACTCTTCAAACAGTGCGAGCGTGTCACGCGCGGCCTCGCTCCACGGTCGTGCGACAAACCGCTTGGCGGCATTCGCGTGAGTCCCGAGGATCACCATCTGAATACCACGAGCCAGGGCCGCCGCATCGTTCACAGGCACCAGGTCCGCGAACTGCGGTTCGGCGATCTCGCGAATGCTGCCGACATCGGTGGAGACAAATGGCGTACCGCAGGCCACCGATTCCCGCAGCACATTCGGCAGCCCCTCGGACTCGCTACACAGCACCGTCAGGTCAGCTGCCCGATACCAGTCGGCCAGTCGATCGTGACCGACCGGACCGACGAACTGAATCTGGTCGGTGATCCCTGCGGAAGCGGCGAGTTGTTTCCAAGCCGTGCGGCACGGCCCGTCGCCCAGCAGGCAGACACGCACCCGCTGCCCGCGCTCCTTGAGCATGCGGCACGCCAGGATCAGGACATCGACTCGCTTCAGCCCAACCATCCGTCCGACCCACACGGCCAGCGTTTCACCTTGAGGAACCGACAGACCGAGACGAGCACGAGCCTCAGCTTGATCGCCGTGATGGAACACCTGCGGGTCGATCCCTTGCCGAATTGTCCGCACTCGCGCGGCGGGAACTCCCTGCTCCAGGCACGCCTGCCGCAACCCATCACTCACTGTAATCACGGTGTCGGATTCGCTCAGCACTCGGCGGACGCACTCCCCGCGTACGGGATCCTTCGGCAGCAGCAATACATCCGACCCGCCTACGATCACCGCACTCGGAGCGTTAAACATCCGCCCGGCCCGCAGACCGCACTCACCATCGGGATGCGCCCAGTAACTCAGCACCGCATCGGGTGTCCAGTCGCGAGTGAGTGTCCGCAGGGCCGAGCCGATCGACCACCACATCTGTCCGCCATACTGTGACTGAGCGAGCCCCGGGGTGTACCAGCGGGTGGGGTACAGAACCTTCAGACCCGACTCTCGCACTGCCTCCCCGGCCTTGAACTTGCGACCGCGCACGACATCTAGCCACGACCGAGGCGAGATCACGCGGACCTCATGCTCGCGTGCCAGTTCTCGGCACAGCGCGAGGTTGTACGTGCCACACGCGGGGTGCGACGCATCCGGGAACGTCTCGCTGAGGAACAGAATCTTCATGCTGGGCCTCCCGCGATCGAACGCTGGAATGCCTCGTCGAACGACACTAACGGACTCCAGCCTAGCTTCGTCTTGGCTTTCTCATTCGTATACCGCAGCTTCTTCCACATGGAGTCGCTGCGATACCGCGTGATGACCCCGGGGAGTTGGCCCTGCGACCAGCGACTGTACCATTCGTAGACTGAACTGAGCGGGCCGATCAGGGGACGCGGCACCCAGAGTGAGCGGACTCCCTGGCCGGCACGCCGCAGCTTGCGGAGGAGTTGCGACCCGGTGAGAAGGCCATCGTCGAGGACGTTGAACGCCTCGCCGTTGATCCCCTCGGCGATTACGGCCTGACGAATGGCGGCTGCACAGTTGTCGACATAGGTGTATGGCAGAGTCTGGCTGCCGCCCATCTTGATGAGCAGCGGCCCGAGCTTGAGGCCCACGCGACCGCTGAGAACGCCACGACCTGGCCCGAAGATCACGCCGGGGCGGATGATCGCGAGCGGCAGGTTGGTCAACTCGCGGCACTCCCAGGCGATCTGCTCCTGCACGATCTTGCTGTACGAGTATGGGTCGCGGAGCTCCGGATGCGGGTCGAGTGGAGTCATCTCATCGAGTTGCGATCCAGTCGATAAGCCTGCCGCTCCGTAAACGCCGAGTGAGCTGATTTGCACGAACCGCCGCACCCCAGCTTGAGCGGCTGCGGTGAGCAGATGCCGCGTCGGAATGACTGTGTTGAGGAACATCACCGCTGCACCTCCCGCGAGAGAGGCGGCGACATGGCAGACGCTGTCGGACTCGGCGATCAGACGACGGCAACTCTCGACATTGGAGAGTTCACCGGGCACGATCTCGACTCCGCTCCAGAGATCGGTGCCGACGAACTCCTTGAGCGAGCGGACATCGCTGCTGGGCCGGACGAGGCACCGGACCTGCACCCCGTCTTCGCAGAGCATCTTCAAGACGCGACGACCGAGGAAGCCGGTTCCGCCGGTGAGAAAGACATTCATCGCACGGCCTTTCTGTTCCCGGAGATCGAGGAAGAGTTCACCACGGAGGCACGGAGGCACGGAGGGAGGGAAGAGATTTGAACCACGGAACACACGGAAACAGAGGGAACGCGATGGAAACTGCAATGAGGCTCCATGCCTTCCTCCGCGATGGTGTTTCGAGTTTGGATGAACAGGTTGAGAGGCCAAACGACTTCCTCTCCTTTTCCCTTCCGTGTATTCCGTGTGTTCCGTGGTTCAACTCCTCCGGAACTCTCCGTGCCTCCGTGTCTCCGTGGTAAATCATGTTGAACGCTCATCGCCCCACCTCCATCAACTCGAGGATCGGCTCGATGTCGGCAGTCTCCCTAGCCCGGCAGTCGGCGAAGATCTCGTCCATGATCCGCGTTACTCGTAGCATCTCGGCGTGCGTAATCGGCATCGCCCCGTTCGACTGGATCGAGCGGTAGAACTCCTCCATCAGCTTTCGCATCCCGCTGAAATAGTGGATCTCGCTCTTCAGGAACCGCCACAGATTACGACGCAGGTTGCGGGCCCCCTCGCGCCACTGGCGGAACGGCATCTCTAATTTTCCGAACGCACCGGGGAGCTTCGGAGCCGCGTGACGACGAATTGTCTGGGCGTCGAAGTCGACCTCCAGCATCCCTCTGTCGCCGTAGACACGCGTCATGCGCTGGGCGTAAACAGTGCTCGTGAAGGTCAACGAACCCGTCACCTCGGCCCCGCGCAGTTGCACCCACAGCTCCGTCGGGAAGTCGTACTTGGTGCGATCCCAGCGGGCCTCCACACGCGGATGACTGTCCGGCAGCAGGTCGAGGATGCGGTACAGCGGATGCGAGATTGTGTTCTGAAATAGCCCACCGGGGAGCTTGCGGACCCAGTGCCGAGGATCGCCCGCGACCACCGCCCCGAACTGGCCGGAGATCGGATAGCCGAGAGTCGACTCAATGTGGCGCACTGTGCCGATCTGCCCCGACTTAATCCGCGAGCGACACTCGAGCCACGTCGGATCGAACAGCTGGTCATGACCCACGCACAGCTTGCGATCAGCGGCTTCGGCAGCTGCGATGACGGCTTCGGCTTCGAAGGCATCGAGCGTGAAGGGCTTCTCGACGTAGACATGGCAACCGGCGGCGAGAGCCTTGAGGGTCAGAGGCCCATGTGTGTGAGCGGGAGTCGTGATGTGAACGACATCGGGCTGCACCTCAGCCAGCATGCGATCCAGGTTGTCATAGATGCCGGGAATGCGAAACCGCGCGGCGGCCTGCTTCGCCAGATCGAGGTGCATGTCGCACACGGAGACGACCTCCACCGAGGGCACCTTGGCTGCTTCCTGCAAGTGAGCGTCCGCGATCTGGCCACAGCCGATCAAGGCCATTCTTAGTCGTGTCTGTTTGGGTGGGGTCATGGTAGTCTCGTAGGACGGGCACATTTGCCCGTCCGTCTTGTGAACTGTCTGCTCTGGAACTCGATCACTCGTAACGATTCTTGCACGGACGGGCAAATGGCCCCGTCCTACGGTCGAGTACGGCTCCCGAGAACCTCGGTGTACAGCTCCTCGTACTGCCGGATCATCGTGCGAATCTCGAACTGCTGCTCGACTCGCTTCCGTCCGAGTTCCCCCATCGCGGGCCACTGGTCACGCTGAGCCAGCATCTGGAGCATCGCAGTTGCCAATGCCTCGGGATTCTGGTCAGGGACGAGGTAGCCGGTCTGCCCTTCGAGGACGATCTCCGGGTTGCCACCGACTCGGGTCGTGACGACTGGCAGGCCGACGGCCATCGCTTCGAGAATCGTCAGCGAGATGCCTTCGCTCTTGGATGAGGAGACGAAGAATCCCGCCTGGGCCAGCAGTTCCGGAACATCGGAGCGCTCGCCGAGGAACTCGACGTTCGGCTCGATGCCGAGTGACTTTGACAGTGCCTCCAACTTGGCTCGCTCGGCTCCATTGCCGATCATCATCAGCTTGAAGTCGGACACTTGCCGCACCACGATCGCAGTGGCTTTCAGCAGCGTTGGGAAGTCTTTCTCGGGCGAAAGCCGGGCCACCGAGATCGCCACGGGTGCCTTGGCTGGACCGCGATAGACGAACCGCGAGGTGTCGATGCCGTTCCAGATCACCTTGGTCTTAGAGGCCGCCCACGGGTCTTCGCCGCGACAGAGAGCCGCAGCATCTTCGGAGACTCCGACAACACGGGAGGTCTTCAGGTTCGCCAGCCGGAACAACAACTTGTCCTTGGTACGTGGTCCGCAACCGCGACCATGTTGGCTGTTGATGACATGGCGAACACCGGCCCACGAGGCCGCGACCGTTCCGTAAAAGTGAGCGTAGGTGTTGTGCGTATGCACGATGTCGACACGGTCGCGTTGCAGCAAGCTGCGCAGCGAACGCAGAGCGGGAAGCTTGCCACGCCCCGGCAGATTGACTGACTCGACCGAGAATCTCATGCGGCGGAGTTCCTCAGCGGGCGGACCTAACTCGGCCAGCGACACGAACCGCAGATCGAACCGGCTCGCGTCGTGGTGCCGTCCGAACTCGACGAGCAACCGCTCCAGTCCACCGGTCAGCAGAGTCATGCTGACATGGCAGATGCGGAAGCGATCGCCGCCAGTGCTACGTACGGGGGTCGATGTCATCGGATCAGTCGCCGTAAGAGGCATGATTACTCCTGCTCCTGTGTGTGAGGAGTGGTGGATACTGTCGAGTTCTCTCCGCAGACGGCCCTCACTCCCAGCCCCTCTCCCAGGGGGAGAGGGGAGGAAGAGGTTGCCTGGCGAGACAGTCGGCGTTTGAGTTGGGTCAGCGCGGAGACGAGTCGGTTCTTGAGCGTCGGCCTCACGAGCCGAGTCCAGGTGAGAATCTGGCTGTGAGTCGAGAGGTTGTCCTTGTGCCGCTTGTCGCCGACGAGGAAGTCGTAGGCAGTGAAGCCTCGCTTCAATGCCTCGCACTGACAGAGGTAGTGAGCGACCAAACCCGGACTCGGCTTCTGATCAAACGCGGCAAGCCCCGACAGGTAGTCGAGCAACCGCCCGCGATCGACCAGCAGAAACAGACACCCGACGGTGACTCCCTGGTGCCGAACGCGGAAGGCCACGCAGCGCCCTTGGGGGAACAGTTCGTGAAGCAAGGCACGTTGAAACGCACTAAAACGTCGGCTGGCGAACGCACCCGGCTGACCGTCGGCTTGCCATCGTGCTTGATGCAGTTCGATCAACTCTTCGAAGATGTGGTTCGCGGCTTCGAGTGTTTCGGCCCACTCCAGTTGCAGGTCGCCGTACTCGCGAAGCCGCTTTCGCAAGTTGGCCCGCGTACTACGCCCGAGCGAGTCGATTAGCTCGCCGCCCTTGGCGCGGATGACCGACAGGTCGAGGTACTTCGACTCGCGCTGACGTGTCTCGACGACCGGCCAGTGAGCGGTCAACTCATGTGTCTCTTCGCTTGTGAACCCATCAAGGTGGACGGTATCCCCGCCCGACTGAGTCAGAAGCCAGTGGGCCACGGCATCAATGAAAGCCGGGCGATAAGCGGGCTCGACCAGCAAGCTGTTGTACTCGACGACGACGCTCTCGTGGACCGGATCGCCAGCTGTGCCGAGGTGGCGGGTTTGCAGCGAAAGCAGCGGGGCCTTGCGCTCCGAGCTTTCGGTGTAGAGGCAGATGCCGCGAAGTTGGCAGTTGTCCTCGGCGAGGAGGAATCGGTAGCGCACGGTGTCGCCGTAGTGAGTCAGCCAGGTGCGGGTCCAGCTCTCGCTGGCCATCAGTGGAGCGACCCCGACTCGGGCTTCGAGTTCACGCCAGATCGCGAGAGCGGTCGACCGTTCGTGGGCCTCCAGCACGCGCAGCCGTAGCATCGACGGACCGCTGGCGGTTCGTGCGGGGAAAGGCGGTGGTGAGGTGATGCTGGTCATGTGTGTCGTGGGACGGGCCCATTGGCCCGTCCTGATTTCCTCTCTGATCACGGTTGCTGGCTGGGGACTTGGACGGGCCAATGTGCCCGTCCTACGGCGGGCGAATCGCTTGGGGTTCGTTCAGATCGTTGCATCAGCCAGACGATGGGGTAGCCCGTAGCGAGTAGCACGACACCTCCGGCAGCTGCGACGCAGAGCAGAGTGAACCACCCGTCGGGATAGCCCTGGCGGTTCGTGAACTCGCAGAAGGCCCAGAGTGCGGCGAGTGGCGGTAGGCAGGGCAGCACGGAGCGTTGCAGCAACTCGCGCTTGCGGACTCCGACCTGGCGACAGGCATACGGCAGGAAGACGAGTAACTCGACAGTGACGAGTGGGACGAACGTGCCCCACGCGACCCCCTCGATCCCCCACCGGAAGACGAACGCCAGGGACAGGGCGAGATTGATGATCGCCTCGGCGATGTCAATTAGGGCCGGCACGCGCACGATGCCCATGCCGAGCATCGCCTTGCGCAGGACGATCATCGGCTGAGCGACGATCTGAGCAGCCAGCAGAATCAGCAGGATGCGATGACTCTGCTCCAGCCCCGAGCCAATCCACATGCGAATCAGCATCCCGCCGAAGTAGGCCGAGCCGATGAAGAAGCCAGCCACCAGCACGAAAGTCAAGGCGACCATGCGTTCGACGACGCGGGCCAGTTCGGCGTGTTTGCCTTGGGAGTGCAGCTGCCCGGCCTTGGGGAGGACGACCTCGCCGATGCGGGCGATGGGCTCTTGGATCATCTGACCGATGCGAAGCGCGATGTAGTAGGGCTCGACATGCTTTGTGCCGAGGGCGAAGCCGATCACGACCGTGTCGGTGAGATAGATCAACTGCTCGGCGATCAGTCCGACCGCGTTGTACCCGCTGAAGGCCAAGCACTCTCGCAGAGTCTCGCGCGAGATGTGATCGCGACGAAGCTGGAGCATGGGGACCACTCGGCGGGCACAGACGACCAGCAGCAAGTTCTCCAGAATGGTGACGCCGCAAAACAGCAGCGAGAGTGTCGTGAGTTCCGGACGCAGTTTCAGGCAGCCGATCGCCAGGCCGAATCGCAGCACGCCGGAGCCGACCTCGATCGACCGCTTCAGTCCGACTCGCTGCGTTCCAATCAGGATGCCGCCGAACACGCTGCCGATCATGCCAATGGCGGTGGACAGCCCGTTGATCAGGATGACGGCTTGGACCTCACCGACCGGTTGCTCGCCCCAACGATCGATCCACGGAGCAACCGCGCAGAGTCCTCCCGCCAGCAGCAGTACCACTCCGGCCATCCCGCTATAGACCGCGAAGATGGTACTCGTGACTTTGTTGAGTTCGTTCCACTCCTCCTTCGCGACGTGCTTGGACACGTAGCGACAGATCGTGGCCCCGAACCCCATGTACAGCAGTCCGGTATACCCAGAGAGCGTGTTCACAAAGACCCACACCCCATACGCCCCGGGAGCCAGGGTGTTCCGCACGAACGGCACCATGATGAAGCCAATCGCGACCATCACAAGATGGGCGACCCAGCTGGCCAGGATGTTGGAGCGAAGGGACATGGGGAGTCGGGAGTCGGGTGTCGGAAGCGGGTTGAGATACGGGAAGTTGTTCTGGCCCTAGGCTCTAGGCCCTAGGCACTCCTCCGCGCTCGACGCAGGTCGAGAACGGAACGGGGAACAAAGGTGGCCACCCAGCGGAAGAGGGCGCTCAGCGACGGCTGCCGCAACAGCACGTTGCGGTAGCAGTCGCGGGCCTCGATGAGATCGCGCGAGTGGAACAGGGCTTGTCCCCACTCGGCGTAGATGGTCGCCTGCTTGCGAGTCACTCGTTCGGCATCAATCCCGCAGACCTGCCGGATCTTTTCAACATTGTTCAGCTCGCTGCGGACCATCCGTCCGAACTGGCCCGAGAGGTTGTTAGGGGCGGGCGTGTACTCCACCAACCGCTCCCGCAGGACTCGGAACCGGCACTGGCGATACAGCAGACGCAGCCACAGGTTGTAATCCTCGACCGCCATGATGGAACGGTCATCATCGAACCCACCGGCAGCATCGAACTCGCTCTTCCGCACCAAAACACTGGATGTGCAGATCGTGTTGCGATTCCACAGTGTGTCGAATGTCTGAACGTGTGGCGTGAGGGGACCGGTCTGATCGATCAGGCAGTAGCAGTGCAGCAGCGTGACTGTGTTATCCATCAGCGCGACTTGGCGTTCGAGTTTGTTCGGCAGCCAGCCATCGTCCGAATCGAGAAAGGCCAGCCATTCGCCTCGGGCCTCGCGGGCTCCGTGGTTGCGAGCGGAAGCCGGGCCGCCGTTCGTTTGGCGAATCACTCGCACGAGGTCG
>JAYSUV010000458.1:0-10970 GCA_043718945.1 Planctomycetota bacterium | reverse complement strand
CGGTGAAGTCCCTCAAGTGGCTGTCGACTTTGCGGCTGCGAGCGAACAAGGTTCAGGACTTGGCCCCGCTCGGAGAACTCAATGAGCTGCGGTACACGTTCCTGGAGGGGAACCCGCTGAGCGACTTGGCCCCCCTCGTGGCGATGGCCAAAAAAGACACGGAAGGCGAGCAACGTTTCGCCCCCTACTGGCGAGTGTACCTCGATGCTGACAAACTCCCCGACCCCGCCAAAGCCCAGCTGGCCGATCTCGCCAAGCTCGGCGTAAAGGTGAATGCCAAGTAGAAGGGGAAGTTGTCCGTTTTGAGTTGTCAGTCGCGTGAGAAGACATCCCCTCTGAAATCTGTGAAAATCTGTGTAATCTGTGGACCCCATCCTCTGATAACCCTGCGTGAGTTTTGGTACACAGATTTCACAGATCAACACAGATTCAGAGGTCGCCCGACTTCAAGTCTCACTCCCTACTCCCTACTCCCTACTCCCCCATGCCCACCCTCATCGACCTCTTCCGCGAACGAGCCCTCAAGTTCGGGTCGTTCACCCTCGCCTCGGGTAAGCAGGCGACGTACTACCTCGACGGGAAGCAGATCACGCTGCACTCGCAAGGGCTCAGGCTCGTCAGTGAGGGCCTGCTCGCGTTAATGGACGGCGTCGATGCTCAGGCCATCGGCGGAATGTCAATCGGGGCTGACCCGATCGTCGGCGGCATGCTCGCCGTCGCCGCCGAGCAGGGCCGCGACCTCGCCGGGTTCCTCGTGCGGAAGGAGTCCAAGGGGCACGGCACGCAGAAGTACATCGAAGGGCCAGTCACCCCCGGCATGAAGGTCGTCATCGTCGAGGACATCGTCACCACCGGCGGTAGCTCGATCCTGGCAGCTGAACGTGCGAAAGAGTTCGGCCTGGAGGTAGTGCTGGTCCTAGCGATCATCGACCGCATGGAGGGAGGTCGCCAGAACTTCGAGCAGCAGGGGTACGCCTTCAAGTCACTGCTGACGATCGCCGACTTCGGGATCACTCCACCGGTGGAGTGAGGCTGATCGGTGGCAGAATTGTCTTCTTTCCCTTTTGGTAAGGTGTGATGACATGTCCGAGGAGATCCTGCGTCGACCAATCAGTGCCCGCAACACGCGCTGGGCGGCTGCCTCAGCCAGTTGGATCGCCCGACGGGGCATTCGCCCCAACACGATCTCTGTCATGAGTGTGGTGTTCGCTGCCGGGGCCGGGATCTGCTTAGTTCAGTTGGGACGATCCGAAAATCTATTGGCCCGCGTACTGCTTCCCCTCGGTGCAGCTGTCTGCATCCAGCTGCGGTTGCTCTGTAACCTATTTGACGGAATGGTGGCCGTGGAGCAGGAGCAGCGCACAAAATCGGGCGAAGTGTTCAACGAATTGCCGGATCGGTTCGCGGATGCCTTCATTCTTGCGGGTGCGGGATATGCGGTATTGCAGCCCGCCTGGCTCGTCGAGTTGGGTTGGGTGGCTGCGGTGTTGGCCGTCATTACGGCCTATGTCCGGTCCCTGGGGGCTGCGGTCGGAGCAGGGCAATTCTTCCTGGGGCCGATGGCGAAGCAGCACCGCATGGCGCTCATGACGGGACTGTGCGTGAGCTTGGCCGTCACGGCGGCGTGGTCCGGGCAATGGGGGCTGGTTGTCGCGGGGTTGGGAGTGATCTCGCTCGGATGTCTGATCACGATTGCGCGGCGGTCCATTCGCATCGTGCATGTTCTGGAGACACGATGATCCCTTCCATGGCTGCCACGATTTTGCGTCTGGTCACCGGGGCTCAAGCTCAGTGGGTGGGCTGCGAGCCGCATCCTCGCCCTCGCATTTATTTTGCCAATCATTGCAGCCATCTCGATGGTCCGACAATCTGGTCCGTACTGCCGCCCGAGATTCGAGTGCTAGCCCGAGCAGTCGCTGCCAGAGACTACTGGGAGGCAGGCCGCATCCGGCGGTACACGGCCACGAAAATCTTCAATGCCATTCTGATCGAGCGCAAGCAGCCGACGCGAACAGACAATCCCATCGACGACATGCTGCGCGGGATCGGGCAGACAGGCTCATTGATTCTGTTCCCCGAGGGGACTCGCTCACACGGACCCGACCCGGCTCCGTTTAAGAGCGGGCTATTCCATCTGGTTCGCAAGCGGCCCGATCTGGAGTTAGTGCCGGTCTTGCTCGACAACATGAATCGGGTACTCCCCAAGGGGGAACTGCTGCCGGTGCCTCTGATTTGTACCGTCACCTTCGGCAGCCCGTTCTTTCTGCGAGAGGGAGAATCGCGAGATGATTTCTTGCATCGGGCGCGTCAGGCGGTGATCAATCTCCGGACACCGGACGCGAAGACAATACCGGCCTCCCCGCCGCCCCTCGCCCAGGAGCCTCCTCATGAAACTTGATGCTGAGATGATCTGGCTGACCGGCGGAGTCATCCTGCTGCTGGTGATTGGTTCGGTCACCGGCTGGGTACTGTCGCGGCGAAACTTGAGCGAGTCGGGCCGCAAGACCGTCGACAACCTCAACGCCCGCATGAAAGCCTGGTGGGTGATGACAGCTGTCTTCGCCCTCGCCTTGCTCACCGGGGGAGTCGGTTCGATCGTGCTGTTCGGTTTTTCGTCGTTCATGGCTCTGCGAGAGTTCGTGACGCTGACCCCGACACGCCTGGGGGATCACCGCTCGTTGTTCTGGGCATTCTTCGTGATTACTCCGCTGCAGTATTTACTGCTGCATGTGGAATGGTACGGGCTGTTTTCCATCTTCATCCCGGTGTATGTGTTTCTGCTGTTGCCGATTCGTTCCGCCGTGGCCGGTGACACTGAGCGGTTCCTGGATCGGGCCGCGAATATCCAGTGGGGACTGATGATTTGTGTGTACAGCCTCAGCCATGCCCCGGCCCTGTTGACGTTGCTGAAGATTCCTCACTATGTCGGAGAAAATGGCAAGCTGTTGTACTACTTCGTCATGATTTGTGAACTGAGCGATGTGTTGCAGTACACCTTCGGCAAGCTGTTCGGGAAGCACAAGCTTTCTCCCGAGGTAAGTCCGAACAAGACTTGGGAGGGGTTGATCGGTGGGATCTCGGCGACGGTGGCGATCGGAGCCGCCTTGTGGTGGGCGACGCCGTTCAGCCCTTGGGAGTCTGCTGGGATGTCGCTGGCGATCTGCGCCATGGGATTCGGCGGCGGACTGGTGATGTCCGCGATCAAGCGGGATCGCGGAGTCAAGGACTGGGGGTCCTCAATCTCTGGACACGGAGGGGTCCTCGACCGGATCGACTCCCTGTGCTTCTCGGCCCCCGTGTTCTTCCATCTGACGCGGTATTACTTCACGGAGTAGCTGAGACCCGCCGTTGCGGCACCTCTAGGTGTGTGCGTCAGAAAAGTATGCAGCAATTCCCTGAAGTGCATCACACACACACACAGGGGAGAGCCGCAGATCAACGCAGATGAACACAGATGAAGAGACTCAATGACCAGCGGGCATCGTTCGCGATTCATCTCCCCTCTGCTTTTATCCGTGATCCTCTGCGTTCATCTGCGGCTCACCCACTCTGGGATTTCTCCGTGCCTCCGTGCCTCTGTGGTGAATTCATTCGCAGCCGACGTTTCTGATGCACACACCCGTAGCTGCGAGACCCGCCCGCGCGATGAAATTGGAGCGAGTCTCGATTAGGATTGTCTCGTGATGTCATCGTTGACATCATCCGTGGTGTGACTGCCTGGCCGCAGTCACCTAGCATCACTCTACCAGTTTTTGAACTCGTCACGATCGCCAGCCATACGAGGGCGGAGTCTCATGAAATTCTTTCGCCGGATCTTTGCCGCCTCGGATCGCGGCACGTTTATCGACCTGTTTCTCGGAGCATTGCGGCAGTCCCAGTCGCAGGCCAAGATCGACTTCAAGGAAGAAGAGTTCGCGGTGGTCACGGCGACAGGCCGCATCAACCTCTCCAACTTCTATGCCGAGTATTGCCTGCTCCCGTGGCACAAACGCAAAGCCTACCTCGCGCGCACGGTCGGCATTTTTGCCAGTGTACGCGATGATCTGCCCGAAGACTTCGACGAAGCTCGCCGTAACCTGATGCCGAAAATCTGGATGCGCAGCTCCTTCGCCCATCAGGCACTACTGTGCCGGATCGAAGGCAACGCCCCGCCGGAACTGGAGTCCACTCCGCTGGGCGAACACCTGCTCACCACGATCGTGTACGACCTCCCCGAATCGATGCAGACGATTCCGCCCAAGCAATTCGAAACATGGGACATCACCAGCTATGCCGCGTGGGAGATCGCCATCGAGAACCTCTCCGAGCGGACCCGCGCGATGGCCAAGATCGGCGACCATCTGATCTCGGCAGTCTCGGGCGACAACTACGATGCGAACCGATTATTCCTCGTGGATCGACTGCGCGAACTCGGGATGACGGGGCACTTGATCGCGATGGTGCCCAACCGCGATACGCTCTACATCACCACCCTCGACGACAGCCTGGGGCTCCGGATGATGGCCGAGTTGTCGGATAAGACGCTACAAGGCGAGCCGCGACCGATGTCACCGTTCCCGCTGCAATACATCGACGATGAGTGGGTCGACTGGCACCCGCCAGTCAACCATGTGCTCTACCCCCGGTTTCAGGAAATGCGGGCCCGCTACCTGCAAGGGGAATACTCCGAACAGAAAGCCCTGCTCGATAAGCTGCAGGAGAACGGCGAGTACGCGGACCAATTCGTGGCGACCTACTCGGTGCTGCAGAAGAAGGACACGGAAGAAATCCTCTCGTACGCGGTCTGGGGGGATGGTGTCGACACGCTGCTGCCCGAGACCGACCGTGTCGTCTTGATCCGCAACCCCGAGAAGCCCGAAGGGTTCGTCCCTTGGTCGCGAGTCCGCGAGGTCATGGGAGGCGAGATCCAAGAAGTGCCCGACCTCTACCCCAAGCGGTTCCGCGTGCGGAAGTTTCCAACGGACGATCAGCTGAGTGATCTGGAGCCGAGCGAGAGCCCGTAGCTTGTGTTCGACCGTTGCTGCATGCTCCCCAAATGCGGGCGATTCAACCTACGGATTCGAGGCGATCTCCAGTCAGATCTGATGTCTCCGTGGCGTTGTCCCTTCGCAAGCCTGTGGCACTCCGAGCAAGCTCAACGGCTGTTTCAGTACCCGCGTGGCCGCACCCGACCCTGCACCCGCAGCGGTAGCCCCATGATCCGCAGGAAACCTTCGGCATCGGACTGGTTGTAGCTCCCGCCAGCTTCCATCGAGGCGATGGCGTCGTCGTAGAGGCTGTAGGGGCTGGTGCGGCTGGAGACGCGCAGGTTGCCCTTGTAGAGGGTCAGGGTGATCTCGCCGGTGACGGGCTTTTGGCACTCCTTGATGAAGGCCATCAGAGCGTCCATCTTGGCACAGTACCAGAACCCGTAGTAGACCATCTCCGCGATCTCGGGAGCCATCCGGTCACGAAGGTGGGTCAGGTCGCGGTCGAGCGTCAGCTGCTCCAGGCCCTGATGAGCGGCGTAGAGCATCGTCATGCCGGGAGCCTCGTAGACGCCCCGGCTCTTCATGCCAACAAACCGGTTCTCGACGATGTCGATGCGGCCGATTCCGTTGCGACCACCGATCTGGTTCAGTTCCGTGACGAGGTCGATGGCGTTCAGTGTCTTCCCGTTGACGCTGACCGGGACGCCCGACTCGAAGCCGATCTTGACGGTCTCTTCTTTGTCAGGAGCGTCCTTCGGCGAGACGGTCATCCCGAAGTCGACGACCGCGATGCCGTCAACCTTCGGGTCTTCGAGCAGCCCCGCTTCATAGCTGATGTGCAGGCAGTTCTCGTCGCTGGAGTACGGCTTCTTGGCAGTCGCCTTGACCGGGATTCCCTTGGCTTCACAGTAGGCGATCATCTCCGTGCGGCCCGGGAACTTCTCGCGGAATTTTTCCATTCGCCACGGAGCAATGATCTTCACGCCCGGGTCGAGAGACTCAGCTGCCAACTGGAACCGGCACTGGTCGTTCCCCTTGCCGGTGGCTCCGTGGACGAAGGCCACCGCCCCGACCTCGCGAGCGCGTTGCAGGCACGCCTTGGCGATCAGCGGCCGCGCGATCGACGTTCCCATCAGGTAAATGTTCTCATATTTCGCCTGCCACTGCAGCACCGGGAACGCAAAGTCCCGGCACAGCTCCTCGCGGACATCAACCAGTTGCGACGAGGCTGCCCCGGTGTTCAGGGCTTTTTGCAGGATCGCAGCCCGGTCTTCGCACGGCTGCCCGAGGTCGACGTAGAGACAGTGAACCTCATACCCCTCATCGATCAGCCAGCCGACCAGCACCGAGGTATCGAGCCCGCCGCTGTACGCCAGAACCACACTCTTCATCACGATTCAATTCCTTCGCTGGCCGGGCTTTCGGATCACCCGAACCCAGTCCGCAGACACCACGACTCTCGCTCGCTGGCCAGTCGGCCACAGCTCCGACGATAACTCAGATCGGAACGTGCAGCAATCGAGTCACTAGGAACATTGAACCCAGCGATATCAATCACGGCGCATTCGCTGAGTGTGCGGGCAATCCTGGAGCGACCTCCACGCGGTTTCGCCCGTTCGCCTTCGCCCGGTAGAGGGCAGTATCCGTTCCGGAGATCATTTGCCGCGAGGTCGAAATCGCGTCGCTCCGTGTCGAGACCCCGGCGCTGAGGGTGATGTGAAACTCGATCGCCTCAAACGCGATTGGTGTTCGACGCACGGCCTCGCGGATCGACTCCGCGATACGACGCGCCCCCGCTTCGCCCACACCGGGCAGCAATACAGCCATCTCCTCGCCCCCATAGCGAGCGACCAGCGGATGGTCCCCGTCGCGTGTCGAGTGGACCGATCGTTCGACAATGCGTGCGACGGATTTCAGAGCGGCATCGCCCCCCAGATGGCCATGCGTGTCGTTCACTGCCTTAAAGTGATCCAGATCAAGCAGGATTAAAGAGAGATCATCTCCGACCCGATTCGCTCGATCGATCGCGCGATCCAGTTCCAGATCAAGCGTATGACGGTTCGCCAGATGCGTGAGGCCGTCCCGCGTGGCCTGCATCTCGATGGCCGCCCGGTCCACTGTCCGAGCGACAAGCTCCACGAGATAATTTGTCCCCCACTGAATCAGTTTGCGGTGGCTCTCCTGAATCGGCCCCGATGAGCGTCGAGTCAGGCACAGCTGCCCAATCATCCAGTCGTGATGACGCAGCGGCAGCATGACCGCCAAGGCAAACGGACCAGTCACTCCCAACCGCTTGAGATCGGATTCGGTCCAGATCGCACTCGATGAGGTTCCGCCCACTGCGGCCAGCAGCTGGTCCTCGGCGAGTTCCCAGCCCGCCATGAGTTCACGAGCCATCGGTCCGCCTCCGCGCAGGAGTGGGACATTGCACATCTCCTGCTTGTCCTCGCTGAGAACCAACGTAGCGTGTTCGAAGTCGGTCATCTCGGCCAAACGCCGCAGGAACGTTTGCAGCAAGTGCGACGGGCTGCGGAATTGCTGGTCTGCGAGAGACCGAAGTTCCAGCATTTCCCGAGTGTGGGCGAGTTCGTGCCCCTGCTTGTCGATCGACTCCTGCAAGGCCAGCTCTTCCCCCAAAATCGAGGTCAGATGCTCCCAACCACTCAAGCTCACGGCGTCATTCGGTTGAATAGCGGGCAGTTCCGAGCTGATCAGTACGCCCCACGGATTGCTGATGTTGCCCAGTCGCAAGCAATAGAGTCTTGTGAGGCGTGATCGCTCAAACGTCGAGAGCCCCTCGACCCCTCTCATCAAGGACAGGTTCGAGCTCGAGACCGCCAACGAGCCCTGCGAAATCGTCTCGCGCACAAGTCGAGCACTGATAGTGAACTTGCGAATCGATTCGGCCTGCAGCCCGATCGCCTGCTCCAGGCGAGGTTCGTGTCCCACCAACCGAAAGATACCCGCAAAGCCTTGCTGAGGATCAGCGACGAGCAATTCGAGGAGTACCTGCAGTCGGCCCGAAAGATCGTGGGCTCCCAGAAAGCGGCGGGTCAGATCGAGTTCCCACTCCCGCAACAGCAGCTGAGACCGCAGATGTTCGTTCTCCCCCATCAGCGGATTCGGTTCCGGAGGAGGTTCCTTGGATAAGATGATCCAGGTAATCGCCCCGCCCAATAGGGCTGCGACGACAGCTGTGACAGCCCGCCACGGAAATTCCGTTTCGGGTCCCAGACTGCTGAAGAGGTTCGAGTCGATCAGCATCATCTCTCGCCTACCGTACTTGGCTGGGAGGACAGACCGCCTGTCACTGTGTCCTCTGAAATTTATCATTCTCGACCACCAGAGATAGCCCTCTTGGGCATGAAGCGGAAAACCGGCAGTGGCGATTTCACCACACGGCGGAACAATCGTTCGCACCCCTCGCACAAGTCAGCAGACTTCTGCTCGACTGTCTGAATGGTTCCACGTTTTCCTGAAGTGGCTATTATCCCGATTCGAAGATCTGACTCGAAGGCGGGGCGCGAGTCGCGGGGCGACATCGGCCACGAGGGAGGCTCATGATGGCACTTCAGAGTTGTCACTGCTGCGGTTTGATCCAATGGTCACATGCCCTGCCGAACGAGGTCTGCGGTCGCTGCGAGACCGGACTGGGGTCATGGTGGTCGGGGGCGGGTCGGAATCGGCTCACTTTGGCACTGTGCCTCACCGCGATCGTTCTCTACATTCCCGCTATCTCGTGGCGGTTCCTCCGTATCGAACAGCTGGGCCAGACGCACGAGAGCAGCTTGCTCGGGGGAGTGCGAGCACTGTTCACGGAGGGGCATCTGCTCGTCGGTGTGATCGTGCTGTTGTTCTCGATCATCTTGCCGATCGTGAAGCTCTCGGGACTGCTGTTTCTATGTCAGCCACAATGGCGGATGCAGCCCAAACATTTGGCGTTCACTTACCGGGCCGTCGAGCATCTGGGGCGGTGGGGCATGCTCGATGTGCTGCTGGTGGCGGTGATGGTGGCGTTCGTGAAGCTCGGCGGGCTGGTGAACTTTGGAGCGGGACCGGGGTTGGTGTTGTTCGCCATGTTCGTGGTGACCAGCTTGAGTGCTTCGCTGGCGTTTGACCCGCACTGCCTGTGGGCCGAGTCGACTTCAGGCGGCGAGCCTCCGACTCCCCCCGCAGCACCCGCTTCCGCAACGGGGACGTTGTCGGGGTCGCAGTTCCCGCCGGCGAAGCAGAAGCCATCGTGGTTTCATTGGCCGACCTGGGGAGTCTGGTTGATCCCGGTTCTGACGCTCTTGATTGTCGGCGGGATTGCCTTGCGAGGGTGGCTCAATCAGCCTCGACGAATCGAGATCTCCTTCGAGGAAGGGCACGGAATCAAGGCCGGGAATGAGCTGCGGTATCACGGCGTGGTGGTAGGTGAGGTCGAAGAGGTTCGGTTCAGCGAGTCGCTGAAAGAGCTGGCCGTGCGCGTGGAACTGACACCCGATGGGGACCGACTGGCCCGCGCGGGAAGCCGATTCTGGATCGTCCGCCCGCAGTTCGATCTGACGGGGGTCGGCGGTCTCGATACGGTGATCGGGGCCAACTACCTTGCCGTTCAACCGGGCGCAGTTACTGGTCCCGCGACCGCGATTTTCCGAGGCATGGAGGAGCCTCCGCTGCCCGACCTCGATTCCCCTGGCGGTATCGAGATCATTCTCGAATCGCCCGATGCCCAAGGACTCTCGCCGGGGACGGGTGTGTACTTTCGGCGGCTACGAATTGGTGGCGTCATCTCTTCGGGCCTGAACCTAGATCATAGCCGGGTCGAGGCTCGCGTCTATATTCGTCCCGAGCACCGCGACCTGATGCGATCGGGGGCCGTCTTCTGGAACATGTCGGGGGTGCGGTTTCAAGGCGGACTGACCGAACTGTCGGTCCAGGTCGGCCCCGTCGAGACACTCATCCAGGGCGGGATTGGCGTGGCCGTGCCTCCGGAACCGGGCGAGCCTGTCGGAGAGGGGTATCGCTATCGACTGGCCCCCAAAGTCGACGATGTGTGGCTCGAATGGCAACCGAAACTCGGGTCGTCTCCGGTCCCCGCACCCGCAAAGCTGCCAGAGCTGCTGCCCGCGAAGTTGCAGTGGACCCATGATGGGCTGGTGCGGAATTCGGCGAGAACCCGAACGGGTTGGGTACTGACAGTCGGCGAGAAGACATATGGTCCGGGCGACCTTATGACGGTCCCGCTGGACGAGATCGCCGGGTCAGCCTCATTGACCATCGGCGAAGTGAAGTTCGAAGAGCCCCAGCTGCAAGCGGCTCATGAAGACGGAGGGAGAAGCCTCGCTTCGGCGACATTTCCGGGCAATTCAGACACACGGCTCCGGCCACTGACTGTGGCCGAGGACTGTTTCGTCGTGACTGGCGGCGAGCAGTCGCCGATCTTCATCGCTGCCGGGCTCATGCGGCCCGAGGGAACGTCGTGGACACTCAATCCGGCGTTACCCCTGACCAGCCAGCACCACGGCGGGGCACTGGTCGCTCACAAAGACGGAGCGGTTCTCGGGATCGTCGTCATCAAGGGCCGGGAGTTCCGCGTGCAGGCGATTGATCCGTAGAGGTCGCTAAGAACTGCCATCTGTGAACTGCTATCTGTGGAAGAAGGTTGTGGTAACAACCGGTCCACCCGATTTGGCACGTTCCTACAAAGCCTGAGGTGGCGGGCGATGTCTGAAGGTTTAGGAACCGGTCCGACACAGCTATTCTTCGAGCGGTCAGCAATGACACATTTGTGATCCGTCAGTCGCTAGCCGCAAGGTAACTGTTAACCCCTCCTCGCTCTGGGGCGCGGATTCACACAGTGCGTGGGCGATTCAGCGCCGCACTTGTCGAGCAACCGCATGTGAATATTAATTGACTTCATTAATACTCGGTCACGGTCGGCTGTGGGAGCGGGATCTCCCACACTTGGTGGCGTCGCGGTTCCGGTTCCGTGCCTTTTAATAGTGACCCACACCG
>JAYSUV010000457.1:0-1408 GCA_043718945.1 Planctomycetota bacterium | reverse complement strand
TTCGATCTACAGGCTCACGTGGGGACGAACGGACCCGCACGCCCTCTTCCCGCTGTCGGCAGTGGCCGTCGTAGCGATTCAATGTTGGAGGGCAATGCTCTGCCTCGTCCGGCACCGGGAGACGGAGTTCACCAGGACGATCGAATCCTTCGCGCCAACCACCCCATTGCTGGTGGCGGAGTTCGATGCGTCCCTATCCGGAGCGGGCATGATTTCATACGTGTGGGAAGGCGGCACGGATGTAGCGGTGGGTGTCGGTGCCGTGGACCTATCATTTTTGGGGTTCGGGGATGACTCCTCATTCCAGAACCTGTCGGAGTTCCTAGGCGCCATCTTAGCGATCCTGGGCCAGATTGCGCTGGGGTTCGCGGGGCAGAGCGTCGCGCTGAGAGGGGACAGCGTCACCGCCCTCACCTGGGCGTTGACCGAGAGGCCGAGAGGGAGGATCGTGACAAAGGCGGCCATGGTATGGTCGCTGTTGTGCACTGCTACGGGCATCGACGTGAAGGAGATTGTTCACATCCCCGGGGTGGAGAACATCAACTGCGACCGCCTATCGCGCAGGGGGACTACACCATCGTTGCCAATCAGAGAGGAAGCCGCCGCTATGGGTTTCGGAGGGGTCAAGGTGCTTGAGTGGGACGGGTGCTCAGCGGTCGTGGACATTTTGAGATCCTGCGACCCCTCGCAGGAACTAGTCACGGAAGAGGATTTCATCCTGTTCTGATCGGGAGCGAAGGGGGCTATTGAACGTTTCCTAGCCGCTCACGCGACTCCCCCCATCTCCCCTCCTACTGCACTCTCTTGACTCGGCCTGGAGTTCGAACCCTCACCTCCCTCCTGCATTCTCCCTAGGGTCCGAGGGTCCGGTGTCGACTCAGAGTCGGGAGGATTTGGCAAAGTTCATAGGGCAGTCCGTCTTGCCGAACACCAACCGGGTGTACGACAAGCAGTGGAGCGAGTGGAGGACCTTCCTCAAGGACGAGGCCGACCTGGACGACCCCCTCTTGACGGGATTGGGGGACGGGGACAAGTCGTCCCTGGTGGGATTGATGATGCTAAGACGGCATCAGGCGGGGATGAGGGGCAAGAGGGCCTCGGTGTTCACAGCGGGGGTGCGCCTCAGGTTCGCCCAGTACGGGCTGTCTACGGCGTTCTTGGACGCGGCAGTGATCGCGACGGCCAGGTCCGCGTGTAAGCTGAAGCCGGATGAGCTGCGGGCGAGGAAGGACAGCGGGGCCGCGTCCAGCGTCAAGCTCCCTGTGTGCGAGAGCATCCTGACAGAGATGCGATCCCGGTTGTGGACTGGGCGCGCCTGGGAGGGCGACGACATGAGAGGGAGGATGGTGTTCCTCGGGTGCATGTGGGGATTTGAGATGGGCGCTAGGGTGTCGGAGTACACGGTCCC
>JAYSUV010000456.1:0-3829 GCA_043718945.1 Planctomycetota bacterium | reverse complement strand
CGAGGGCGTACAGTGGACGTTCACGCCATGCGGACCACATTCGGGACTCTGCTCTCGCGTGGTGGCGTGGCCCCCCGCACGGCACAATCTGCAATGCGGCGGGGTGGTCCAGACGCTTCTTTGAGCGTCTGGGTTGTGGAACAACAAGAGGTTACGGAGAGGACGCTTGCCTTTCAATCCCTCTTGTTCCTACGTCATCCAGACATCCAAAGCGATGTCTGGGCCACCCCGCGCGAGCCGCAGGTTCTGGTGAGCGGACGATGAGCAAAACAGCGGCTAGCGCCTGGCGGCTCACAAATGCATTATTCCTGACCGCTCGAAGAATCACTCAGCATGTACGGACTGCAAACGTTTGCCGAGCAGATTGGCACAGAGTGAATCCTCCGACAATCGCTCGATTCGAGGTCGCGTCGCGAGGGACTTAGGAGCAGTGCTGCAGGGCGGTCATTTCCATCCACCGGCGGCCTCACTTCACGATCTCCGTCCCGATTCCGGTATCCGAGTAAATCTCCAGCAGCAGCGAGTGCGGCATGCGGGCGTCGATGATGTGGACCTTGCGGACCCCGGCTTCGAGGGCCTCCAGCGAGGCTTCGACCTTCGGCACCATCCCGGCATTGATGACACCCGACTTGATCAATTCGCGCACGCGCTCCGAGTTCAAGTTCGACTGCAACGTCGTGGGGTCGTTCTTGTCTAGGAAGATCCCCTGCACATCGCTCAGGAACACCAGCTTCTCCGCCCGCAATAGACGAGCCACGGCGGCGGCAGCTGTGTCGGCATTGACGTTCAGTCGGCCCCCTTCGGAGTCGAGAGCAACCGACGGGATAATCGGAATTGCCCCCGCGCGGCAGGTCGCGGTGAGCAACTCGCGGTTGATGTTGGTGACGTGCCCGACTCGACCGAGGTCGACATCGTTTCCGGCGTCGTCCTTCATGGTCAATCGTTCGCCGATCAGCACGTTCTGTGACCGGAAACTCATCGGGACCGCCCGGCCCCCCAGGTTGCGAATCTCATCGACGAGCCCTTCACAGATATCTTCGGCCAAGACGCGAGAGACGATGTCGAGCGTGGCGTCGTCGGTGTAGCGACGTCCGTTGACCCATTTGGGAGTGAACCCGGCCGAGTCCATCGCCTTGTTGATCGCTTTGCCGCCGCCGTGGATCAGGATCGGCCGCATCCCGACCGCCTCCATGAACAGCACATCGCTCAGGCAGCGCCGCACGGCTTCGGTCTCCTCCAACGCCGATCCGCCCAGCTTGATGACCACGTACCGGTCGCGAAACTGGCGAATCCAACCGAGGGCTTCGACCAGAACCTGAGCCTTACGAATCGCTGCATCCACGGTGGGGCCACTTCCAGCTTGAGAGAATCACAACCACGGATTCAGCGCCGAGGAGAGACACCCCCTCAGTCAAATCCATCTGGATCGGCCTGTCAGGGTTCCCGACAGCTCGCCGATCTGGCGGGATTGTCGAGTGCCAGGGAAATGGTGTCAACGGGTCGGATCAATCAGTTGGGAGTCCGCAGAATTCACGGGCGACTGGTCCACTCGGCCCTCCCACCAGAGCCAGGTGATCGCCGCCCCGACCAGCGGCAGGCAGCCGACTAAGGCCAAACCAGCGTCAAAGGGGCCAATCCAGACCTCCTGGCCCGCAGCGACCAGCTGGGCGTTGTAGTCCTGGGTCCAGTCGATCAGCCGCCCGTAATACTTGTGCATGGGGGCAGTGACGAGCCAAGCGATGGTGCCGAGCAGGCCGGTCACTTTGCCTTGATGACTGCGAGACAAGTCTTGACTCCAGGTGTAGTAACAGGGGAACAGCCCCAGCAACCCCCCCGCAATCACCAGCAAGACTCCCAGCAACAGCGGTCCCCTCGGCAGCCAGGGGATCAGCAGCGAAATCGCACAGCATGCAGCACACCCGGTGAACACGATCCTGCGGGTGCGGCTCACCGACTCGCCCCGATTTTGCAACCAGACCGTTGCGATCCCGGCGAGCAAACAACCCACATCGGTGGCTCCGTTGAACACAGCGGTGAAGGTGAGCCGCTGCGCCTCGGTGTAGCCCCGCCCCTGTTCGAGAAACTTCGGCAGCCAAGCCCGGAACAAGTGCCACGCGATATTGATCGAGATGACCACTCCAATCATCACGAAAAAACGCCGAACAAAGGTGTCGTCTTCGCTTCGATCATTCGCCATTCGCCCCGCAGCAATGGCCAGCAGCACCACGAGCAGCAACGGCTCCGGCGGCATCCACGGCAGGTACAATGAGGTCGCGGCACAGGCGACACCCCCGGCAACGGCGATCCACCCAGTCCGGCGGATTGCTGGTCCTCGCCCTTGCAGCCAGACGGTCGTGATCCCCGCGAGGATCGAAGCCAGGCTGATGGCGACATGGTGTCCCGCAGTCATCGAGATCTGTTGACCGGTTTTGTCGCCTCGCGCATTAACATTGCCCAGCCAGTCGAGGATTGTCGGCCACCAGACCCGGAGCAGGTGCCCCGCGACCAGGATCGCGAGCATGGCTCCGATCCGCACCAGAAACCGCCGGACAAAAGCGTCGTCCGCTCTTTCGCCGCTGCCGTTCCGGCCCGCCGTGTCCGGATTCCCTGGGGACAGATTGACATGGTGCGAGACTGCAAACCAGGCTCCCACCCACGCCATGCCCGCGATGCCGATCACCAGAAACGGCATCCGCCAGCTACTCTGGAACTGCACGACCATCACCCCAATCACCACCGGGGTAATGACAGCTCCGATCGATGTCCCGCTCTGCAACAGGCTATTGCCAAACGTGCGGTCAGCGGGACTCAGCAGCCGCTGCGTGGTCCGAAGGGCGCAGGGCCAGTGCGCGGCCTCGAAGAAGCCGAGCAGCACCCGGCAGGCCAGTAACTCGTTGTAATCCCGCGAGTAAGCCGTGAGCGCCCCCGCCCCCGACCAGAGCAAGATCATCAACGGGTAGAGCCAGCGGACGTTGACCAAATCCGCCGTAACGCCAAACACGATGGCTCCGGCAGCAAAGGCGAGTCCGAATCCCAATTCGAGGTTGCCGTACTGCTCGTTGTTCAGACCGAACTCTTTCTCAATGCGAGGCTGAAGATTCCCCAGCGTCTGGCGGTCCATGTAATTGAGGGCACTGGCCAGCAGCAGCACCATGCAGACTCCCCACGTCGCTGCGGACCAGCGAACACCTTCCGTCTGGGCAGGAATCGGCGGCATGGGGGCACATCCTCGGTCGCACGTATGGATCTGGCTCGAAACAACTTCCCGATTTGATTTTGAGCAGAAGGAAACGAAGGCAACGAAGAACCTTTGGATTGATTCCTTCGTGACCTTCGTTTCCTTCTGTTCAACTCCCACGTGTGAAAACGGGAAGTTGTTTTGGACCATGTCCTAATGGGAGTTTGGCTGTTATCGGCGATGGCTGATGGAAAGGGAAGCGAGGGGAGAGGAGCCGTCAGCGGTCAGCCAGAAAATGGAGTCTGTCAGAAATGTCTGAAGGCCGAGGAGCCATCAGGCGAGCGGCCAGTGGAACCTGACCCGCCAGACTTCGGAAGTCTCTGAAGACTTTGGAAGTCTTTGGGTACGCGAAGTCTGGCCGCTCGCCATAACAAACTCTGGCTGACGGCCGACCGCTCCTCCCCCGTTTGACTTCCCGGCTGTGAACCGATATCCTCCCGCTCCGTCTCCCACAATCATCGGGGTTGTGGCAGGCGAGTCCGTCCGAAGTGAGTAGTGTGACTGACCATGGGTCGAATCGAACGTCAGCGTGAATTGGCTCGCCAGCGGACTCGCAAGGTGAAGATCAAGAAGCTGCGCCTCCTGTACGCC
>JAYSUV010000455.1:0-11010 GCA_043718945.1 Planctomycetota bacterium | reverse complement strand
AATCCCTTCGGGATAGACGGATTGGAAGAGGCCTCAGTCCGGTGGTAGTCGCTGCGCTCGACCACCGGCTATGGGCTCAATTCCCTTCGGGAAAATGACAGCCGCCAGCCGGATTTGTGGCTGCCCCTGCGGTGCGTCAGAGGGCTCAGTGATCGAATCGCGTCGATACCGACGGGCTGGGGTTATGTCGGACTCGACAGTTCCATGCGGGTTGGCACTGCGATTGCTCATTGCCCCCCATGAACCACCGATTTGGGAAACAGGGAGTGCGTTGTGGCACAGTGCGATTGGATCGAACGGCACCTCATCAAGGCGGCCCAGCTTCTCCCGGCGCAGGGGCCAATCACAGCCTTCGTCTTTCTGAATTCCCTGCAAGCCCTAGAGGATCTCCCGTTTGAGGAGGGCCTCCAGGTGGGGCGCGAGTTGTTCGGCTGCGAGACGTATCTGTCCGAAGACCGCTATCGGGAGAAAATCGCCCGCGGGCGCATCAAGCCCGAGGACTTGGCGGAGACGTTGCAGACCGACTTGGGCGAGCGGGTCCAGACACCTATCGGACCGGCGGGGACGGCCTTCGACTTGCGCATGGCGATGTTGTCGCACCCGGTGCGGCTAGCCCCGACAGCCGAGCTGGATTGGTTCGTAGCCGAGACGGACGCCCTCTCGAAGTACCGAGCCGAGGTCACTCCCGAGGCTGCGGAGCGCGCCACCGAGCAGACCCGTGTGTGGGCCATGCGCGATGTCCGCCGGGAAGCTGGAAACCCGTGGAGCCGCGTACTCACCGATCTCGAAGATCGCCACATCGACCAGTGGCCCCCGTCCCGCTGGACCACGTTCGCCTTGCGTTCGCTGTGGGAGGTCTGCCGCCAAGGGGTGCAGTCCCTACCGATCCAACAGGTGCCATTGAAAGCCATTCGCCATCGCGACTTCGTGCTGTCCACCACTGGCGAGGACTGTGACCCGCTCATCCATCAGATCCTGATTCCGTACAGTGCTGGATTCGTTGACCAAGGACTGGCCACCTGGGAACTGCCGAATCGCGAGGCCGGGTTTTGGGACACGTTCGTCCAACTCTACGGCACCACAGCTCCCGTCGAGTGCTGGCTGCGCGACCTGCCGACTGAAATCCAAAAGCTACGATCGCTGAAGCCAGCGAAGATCATCGCTGACTCGCTGAAGCAACTCGGCCTGTCAGAGACGGAAGCCCCGGAGTTCCTGACCCGCGAGTTACTCGCATTGCGAGGTTGGGCCGGGATGATCTGGCAGGCGGAAGACCGCGGCGACCGCATCGGGCACCCGATGCCCAAGGGGACGCTGCTGCAATACATGGCGGTGCGACTGGTGCTGCTCCGCGTGGCGCTCGGAGCGATCGTGCGTCGTGAGTTGCCCGAGATCGGCTCTTTGACGGAACTCCGCGAGACCCTGCGGAACCGCATTCCCGCGATCCCGACAACCACTCGCGAAGAGCGGGCCTTCGAGGTCTTCCAACTGGCCCAACTCCAGGGGTGGACTGCTGCCACTCTGTCGGTCTTGCCCCCTGAGAAGTGGGCCATTCTGATCGAGGAGATCGAGTCGTTCGACGCCATGCACCGCCGCCGACTGTTCCACTTGGCCTTCGAACGGCGGTTCCGGGTTCAGGCCCTCGACGCGATCGCCGTGCATACGAAAGGGAAGCGGGCCGAGCGTGTCGCCTCGCCGCAGTTCCAGTCCGTCTACTGCATCGACACCCGCGAGGAGTCGTTCCGGCGGCACCTCGAAGAGGTCTGCCCTGCTGCCGAGACGTTCGGAGCGGCGGGCTTCTTCGGCGTCGCCATGTACTACAAGGGAGTCTCCGACGCCCACTTTCAAGCCCTCTGCCCCATCGTCGTGCGGCCCAAGAACTACATCATCGAAGAGGTGGTCTACAGCCTCTCCGAATCCGATCGCCGTCGAGCCACGGCCCGCAAACGACTGGCGACCGCCACGCACCAGATTCACGTGAGGTCTCGCAGCATGGCCGGTGGGGCACTGATGACCGCCAGCCTAGGTGTCTTTGCCTCAATTCCACTCGTCGCGCGGGTCTTGTTTCCAGTGGCGACCTCGCGATTCCGCCGAGCGATCGGCAGCGTCGTGGCCCCCCCCCCGGTGACCAAGCTGAGGCTTGAACGCCTCACGGAACAGCCCGGACCCGAGGGAGACGCCATCGGGTACACGCTGACCGAGATGGCCGATGTCGGGGAGAAGATACTGAGCGAGACCGGCCTGCGCTCCGGGTTCGCGCGGCTGGTGTTCTTCTTCGGGCATGGGTCGTTCTGCATGAACAACCCGCACAAGTCGTGCTACGACTGCGGGGCCTGTTCCGGGAGTGCTGGGGGAGCCAACGCGCGGGCCTTGGCGGCCATGCTCAACGACCCCCGCGTCCGCCAGATTCTCGCGGGTCGCGGGATCGCGATCCCCGAAGAGACCGTCTTCATCGGCGGCCTGCACAACACGGCGACCGACATGTTTACGTACTTCGATCTCGATCAGTTGCCCCGCACGCACATCCAGGACATCGAGTCGGCCCGTGTCCATCTGGAAGAGGCCAGCCGCCTGAATGCCCAGGAGCGCTGCCGCCGGTTCTACTCGGCTCCGCTCGACATCTCGCCGACCGATGCCCACTGGCATGTCGAGAACCGGTCCGAGGATCTGTCGCAGACGCGCCCCGAGTTCGGCAATGCCTCGAACGCGATGTGCGTGGTCGGACGAAGAGGCCGCACGCGGGGGCTGTACCTTGACCGTAGGTCGTTTCTGGTCTCGTATGACCCCACGCTGGATGATGCCGAGAGTACCATCCTGGGCCGCATCCTCGGGGCCGTGGTGATCGTGTGCTCGGGGATCAACCTGCAATACTTCTTCTCGTACATCGACCCGTCGGGCTGGGGCGCGGGGACCAAACTGCCGCACAACATCACGTCACTGCTGGGAGTGATGGACGGGGCGGCGAGCGATCTGCGGTCGGGCCTGCCGTGGCAGGGCGTCGAGATCCACGAGCCGGTCCGCTGCCTGTTCGTGATCGAGTCAACGCCCGAGGCGATTGCCAAGATCATGCAGCGCAACAACAGTGTCGGTCAGATCCTCAAGAACGGCTGGGTCCAACTGGCCCTGCTGCACCCCGAGACCGCCGAGATCAGCCTGTACCAGGATGGAGAATACGTGCCGTATCAGGCGAGCGTGAAGGAACTGTCACAGACGCCCCGATCGGTGAACTGGTTCCAAGGCTGGCGGGAGCATATGGAGTTTGCTCAGGTGACTGGCGGCAAGTGACAATCGCGAGATCAACGCTCCGCTTCGCAAAGCCTTCGCGTCGCGGCTAAACGGTGTTCGCTTTCGCTCAACCCTCAACCCTCAACGATCCCTTCCCCACGATGCCCCTTCTCACCCTCCTCGGTCTGCTCGTCGTCGCCGCCCCGGCCCTGCTGGTGGCGGTCTTGGGCATCGCATCGATCATCGACCGACCGCTATCTGAGCGCTGGATCGGTCGGGTCGTGCAGACCGCGATGGTCACGGGGCTGTTGGCTTCGATCGCGATCCTGGCGATCATGCTGATCCGTGATGAGCGCCGGGTGCCGATTGAACTGGGGCACTGGGTGGTGCTGCATGAGCATGGCGAGGCACCGCTGTTGGCGACGGAGCATCATGCGGAACACGCGCTCTATCACTTCTCATTCAAGTTCGAGTTCGACCGGCTGTCGGTCCCGTTCGTGATACTGACGTTCATTCTGTGCGGCACGATCGGGGCTTTTGCCGACAAGTACATGCACCGCGAGGCGGGGTTCAATCGGTTCTTCATGCTGTATGCCATCTTCGTGCTGGGGATGGTCGTCACCTCACTGGCGGGGACGATAGAGACACTGTTTTCAGGCTGGGAGTTGGTGGGCCTCTCCTCGACCTTACTCGTGGCATTCTTTCATGAGCGACCGAACCCCTGTCTCAATGGGCTGCGGGTGTGGATCGTGTACCGGCTGTCGGATGCGGGGCTGCTAATGGCCGCCCTATTACTCCACCATCTCTCCGGAGAGGGGGATTTCGACATGCTGCTGGGGACTGGGGCATGGCCGGAGGGGGTCGCAACGTTGCCTGCCGGTCAAGCGTTCACGGTCGGGTTGCTGCTGTTACTGGCGGTGGCAGGGAAGTCCGCATTGATCCCGTTCTCGGGTTGGTTGCCGCGAGCGATGGAGGGGCCGACTCCGTCCAGTGCGGTCTTCTACGGGGCACTCTCCGTCCACTTGGGAGCCTATCTGCTGCTGCGAGTCAGCCCCATACTCGCCCTCTCGCCAGCACTGTGTGCCGTGGTCGTGGCCCTCGGTCTCTCGACCGCGATCTTCGCCGCCTTCACCGGGCGCGTGCAGACCGACATCAAGTCGGCGCTGTCGTTTGCCTCGCTCACGCAAGTCGGGTTCATTGTGGCCGAGATCGGGTTGTTCGCCTGGCTCGGGAAGCTGTGGCACACGCCCGAGCTGCTCTATCTCCCGCTGGTTCACATCCTCGGTCACGGGTGTGCGCGAACGTTGCAGTTCGTGCGAGCCCCCACGCTGCTGCATGATTACCGCGTCCTGGAGAACGCCATTGGAGGTCGCCTGACCTTCATGCCCCCGCTCTGGCAATCCCGGTTGCCAGAGGTGTGGCGTGTCCGCTTGTACCGTATCGCGCTGCATCGCGGGAACTTGGATGCGCTGCTTCAGAGGTACATCGTCGACCCGATCGTGGACTCGCTGAACTGGTGCGACCGACTCGATCGCCGGGTTGCCGAACGGATCAATGGGACTCCGACGGACTCGGACGGCCACGATAGTTAGCGGGTGACGGGGCGGGTGCAACTCAACGCTCCGCTTCGAAGACTTCGCGTCGCGGCTAAACGTTTTCGCTTTCGCTCAACTCTCAACGACTTCGCACATGAACGAATTGCACTACCCGTGGATCGAACTGGCCATCCTGCTCCCGCTACTGGGGGCCGGTTGGGTCGCTCGCATTCGCGATCCGATTGTCGCCCGTTGGCATTGTTTGGCGTTTGCGGGTCTCGCGTTTCTGGCCTCGGCGGGTGAGACAGCCGACTTCTACTCGCTACACATCCATCAGGCCGAAGACCACTGGCATCTGATGACCCGGTTGATCGGACGGGAGCTGTTCGTGATTGACGAACTCAGTGCCCCGCTGATCCCGCTCACTGCGCTGTTGTACCTGCTGACCGCCCTCGCCACGTTGCGTACGAAAGTCCCTCGGTTTTCGTTTTCGATGATGCTGCTCAGCGAGTCGCTGGCGCTGGCCCTATTCAGTGCGGTCGATCCGTGGGTCATCATTCTGATGCTGGCTGTCAGCACGGTGCCGCCCTACTTTGAGTTGATCAGCCGAGGCAAGCCGACGCGGCTGTATGCACTGGCGATGTCGGTCTCGTCGCTGCTGATGGCGGTGGGGTGGGTGCTGGTTGGTGAGCCGGGCTCCCCGACGCAGTCATTGTGGGCCATGCTCCCACTCCTGTTGGCCATCTCGATTCGTTGTGGCGTGTTTCCGTTCCAGACATGGCTCAATGAACTGTTTGAGAACGCCACCTTCGGCTCCGCGCTGTTGATGACCACACCTCTGGCCGGAGCGTACGCCGCCTTGCGACTGGTCGTCCCCATCGCCCCCGACTCGGCCCTGCGACTCCTCGGACTGCTAGCGCTGGTGACAGCTGTCTACTCCGGGGCGATGGCGATGGTGCAGAAGGATGTCCGCCGGTTCTTCAGTTGCCTGGTGATCAGTCACTCAGCAATGGTGCTGGTCGGGCTGGAGGTCGCGACGCCCATTGGACTGACGGGAGCTTTGTGCGTGTGGCTCTCCGCCGGTCTGTCCTTGGGAGGGTTCGGACTCACGCTCCGTGCCCTCGAAGCCCGCCGAGGTCGCTTGCAACTCACTCAATATCAAGGTCTCTACGAGCACGCCCCCGCCCTGGCCATCGGCTTTCTCTTGACGGGCCTGGGCTGCGTGGGCTTCCCGGGCACGATCGGCTTCATCGGCACTGAGATGCTGATCGACGGAGCGGTCGAAGCCTACCCACATGTCGGCCCGCTGCTGGTGATCGCCGCCACGTTCAACGGCATCGCGATCATTCGGGCGTATTTCTTGTTGTTCACCGGGACGCGCTACGCCTCGTCGGTCTCGCTGAAAATCGGCGGCCGCGAGCGGATCGCCGTGCTGACTCTCGCCACCCTGATCCTCGGCGGCGGCTTGATCCCGCAACCCGGCGTCTCGACGGCCTATCATGCTGCCACGGAGTTGCTGAAGGAGCGAGCCGTACGCTGTGGGATAGACTCACGCGGGTCGGAATGAGACATTCCGGCGAGTCCCCGGCGTGAGCCGGAGTGATTCGGCGAAGAGATCGCCGCCTTGGCAAAGGCGCGCTCCACGGAGTCCAGATCGAGTCAGTTCCGAAAGTGGTCGTCGTTTGTCCGGGACACTCCGGCTCACGCCGGGGGCTCGCCAAGTGCTGAACTCCGGTTCGCGGAAACGTCTCACTCAGCGCCGGGGGGGTGGATCACCCGCTTGTGACCAATCGCGTCTCCTCATACCCTACGCAGCAACGTCCCCGCTCGCAGTGCGACACTGCGGCTCATCACCCTTCCGGAGTTCCCGCGCGTGTCCGACGCCCTTGCCAACGTTCAGAAGAAGCATGATTTCCTGGTGGCCATCGATTCGGATGGCTGTGCGTTTGACTCGATGGAGATCAAGCACAAGGAGTGCTTCATCCCGAACTTCATTAACTTCTTCGGGTTGCAGGCGATCTCGAAGTACGCCCGCGAGGCGGCGGAGTTCACCAACCTGTACTCCAAGACGCGCGGGGCCAACCGGTTCCCGGCGTATCTGCTGGCTCTCGATCTGCTCGAGCAGCGGGCCGAGGTCAAGGCCCGGGTGTTCTCGGTGCCAAAGTTCCAGGGCCTCCGCGATTGGGTCAAACGCGAAACCAAGCTCTCCAGCGGGACCGTG
This sequence comes from Planctomycetota bacterium, assembly GCA_043718945.1. GTDB lineage: Bacteria > Planctomycetota > Planctomycetia > Planctomycetales > Planctomycetaceae > TH-plancto1. The sequence goes on along the minus strand of JAYSUV010000455.1, from coordinate 4,032 downwards.
AAAGCTGAAGCCGAGAAGACCGGCAATGCCGATCTGGTGAAGGCATCCGCCTGGTCCTCGGCGGTTGATGCCACAGTGAAATCGATCGTTCACGACGTCCCCCCCTTCCCGGGAGTTCGCGAAAGCCTCCAGCTGTTGCAAGGCAATGCCGACCTGATCGTCTGCTCCGCCACGCCGACGCCGGCCCTGATCGCCGAGTGGAGCGAACACGGAATCGGCCAGTACGTCTCGGCCATCTGCGGTCAGGAAATGGGGAGTAAGACCGAAATCCTGACAGCTGCCATCGCGAAGGGGTACTCGCCCGACAAGGTGCTGATGATCGGCGACGCCCCCGGCGACATGAAGGCGGCTCAATCGGTCAAAGCCCGCTACTTCCCGATCAACCCCGGCCACGAGGACCAGTGCTGGACCAAATTCCAGGCCGAAGCGATTACCCGCTTCTTCGCCGGAACCTACGCCGGAGCCTACGAAGCGGCTCTGATCGCCGAATTCGAGAAGTATCTGCCGGAGAAACCGAACTGGTGAACTTCTCCGTTTAGCCGCGACGCGTAGTCTTCGCAGCGGAGCGATCCGTGTTGACCCCCAAAAGCCCAGTGGTTGCAACCACTGGGCATTCTTTTTGATCCGCCGCTGTCCGAAATGCGTTCCTCGCTCTACGATTGTGAGTCGAGCGGATTCGCGAGTTCGCACAACGCTCCGCTGCGAAGACCTCGCGTCGCGGCTCAACTGGGAGGATGTCAGATGTTCTTCAACCCGTGGCTACTGATTTTCACCGCTCCGGCGATCCTGCTGATGCTGTGGGCGCAGTATCGATTGCGCTCGACCTACAAGTCCGGGATGCTCATCCGCACGCCGCTGTCTGGGGCTGCAGCTGCGGCGCACATGCTGGAATCAGCGGGGGTCCACGATGTGGGGATCGAGGAGACTCACGGCCACTTGTCGGACCACTACGACCCGTCGGCACGAGTGCTGCGGCTCAGTTCCGAGGTCTACCACAGCCATTCGGCGACTGCCGTGGGCATCGCCGCACACGAGGCGGGGCACGCTCTCCAGCATGCCACCGGTTATTTCCCGCTGACGCTCCGCAGTGCGGCAGTTCCTGCCGCACAGTACGGGCCGATGGCATTTATGGTGCTAGTGGTCCTGGGGATGTTCCTGCACTCCCCGCAGTTGATGATGTTGGGTGTCATCGCGTACGCCGGGGTTCTGGTGTTCCAATTGATCAACCTGCCGGTGGAATTCGACGCCAGTTCTCGGGCTAAACAGCACTTAGGAGACTTGGGGATCGTCAACGAGGACGGTGCGGTCGCGGTGCGGAAGGTGCTGAACGCCGCCGCCCTGACCTATGTCGCCGCCACGCTGGAATCACTGCTGACTGTGGTCTACTACTTCATGCGGCTCACCGGCGGCAGCTCCTCGCGTGATTAGGATCTGGGACACAATCACGGACACTCCGCGCTCAAGCCGACAAGGCCAGAGCCTCCAAGGCGTGACACTCAGCCAATATCCACACGCAAACGCCCTTCGCCTCAGTGGCAAGCTCCTCTGTGTCCCGGCAGGGACTCCCGATAATAGCCCACCGATTCATCGGTGGGTCCACGAGCCCCTCGCGGCCAACAGCCCCGTCAGGGGCGACAGAAACACGCCACATGGCCCAATGCCGACCGCTCGTCATCACGGTTTTCGCAGGCTTCTGCCGTCCCTGACGGGACTCGTCGGTCGGTCCGGGTCGCTCTCCCACCGTTGAAACGGTGGGCTACTGTCGGGAGTCCCTGACGGGACACAGAGGGGGCCTTCGTGGGAAAGGCTCACCTGGGAAGCCCTCACCCTGTCGGCTTCGGCGCGGAGTGTCCAATCACGTCCCGATTTCCACAGAGGAATTGAACACGAAGGTCGCGAAGGAAGCAAAGGGTTCCGTCCAGCGTGACTTGGCTTCCTTCGTATTCAAAATCAAATTCATAAATTGCTTTAGTCCATGTCCTGAGAGTTCCGGATGCGAATTCACAAGAACTCAGCTCTCTCGCGGCATCCTGACCTCGTCAACCTCGCCAGTTCAAATTGGTGGGGGCTAGAGATGTGAGTACCCGCATTGGCCGCCGAGGGTGCCGGACGCGAGGCTGGCTGTCGCGTTTCATGCAAAATCCCCCAGAAGTCGAGTCTCTCGCTTCTGAGGAATGTGTACATGTGTGCATGTCTCATTTCGGAATTTGCTTGACTGATTGCCCTCGACTGAGTGTAATGTGTCCTGTTGGGGGTTCCTTCCTTTGGTCAGGCGTCGGCAGAGCCGATGGGAACTCCCTCGTTCGAGGTATGCAGGGGTCAGACAACTGCTGCGTCCCACGAACCCAACGAGGCGAAAGCCTCCGCTGACCCGGTGAATCGGGCGGTGCGTTCCACATGGTGATTGCCAGCTCGCTCGATCGATTTACGGCCTGGATGGCTGTGATTCTCTCGGGGCGAGACCGGGTGCTGGGGAGAGGGTTCGGAATCTCAGAATTTCCCGATCTCACCCATCCCGGACCACTGACATTCACCATGGATCGACTCAACTTCCGATAGAAATATCAGAGGGCGTCGAAGTGGTTCAGTTTGGGGTCAGGCTATGACGGCTGGTTCAACCATCCCCCGGATGGTGATTACCGGGGTGGGGGTGATTTCTCCCATCGGCATCGGCAAAGACGCGTTCTGGAACAACATGATCCAGGGTGTGTCTGGCATTACGCCCTTGCGCTCCATTTCCAGCGGGTCGCTCCCGACCAAACTGGCTGCCGAAATCCACGACTTCGACCCTCTGAAGTTCCTCTACGAGAAAAAATTCCTCAAAGTCATGTCCCGCGACATCCAGCTGGGGGTTTGTGCGGCTTCGCTGGCCATGAAGGATTCCGGTTTGCGTCTGGGTGATGTGAATCCCGACCGGATGGGAGTTGAGTTCGGAGCTGGGCATATCCCCTTTAATCCGGAAGAGCTGAGCGATGCCGCTCGCGATTTCGAGGCGGACATGGACGATCCCGAGACGCGCTGGGGCGAAGACCGGATGGGGAAAATTGCCCCGCTCTGGCTGCTACGTCAGCTGCCGAACATGCCTGCGTGTCATGTGGCGATCGAACACGATGCGCGCGGCCCAAACAATACCATCACCAGTGCTGAAGCGTCCGCGCTGCTGGCCTTGCAAGAAGCGATGCGAGTCATCGCCCGCGATCAGGCCGACGTGATGGTCGTCGGAGCCTGCGGATCGAGCATTCACCCCATTGACCTCGCCCGGATCAGTCTGTTTGAAGACCTGTCCCGCCAGGAAGACCCGTCGCTGGCCTGCCGCCCGTTCGATGTGGACCGCGACGGGACGATCGTTGGCGAGGGAGCGGGCGTGTTTGTGGTCGAACGCTACGACCATGCCATCGCTCGTGGGGCGGAAATCTACTGTGAAGTCCTCGGCGTCGGAGCCGGTTGTGATGGGCGGACCGACACCGGTCGTCCGAATGGGGTCGGCCTCGTCAACGCGATGCAGGCGGCTTTGCGAAAGTCCCACCTCTCCCCCGCAGACATCGGACACATCAACGCCCACGGCAAGAGTACCCGGCGCGAGGATGTGGTCGAGGCCCGAGCCTATCACCAGGCCCTCGGCGATGTCGCTGGCCGCATTCCCGTCACAGCTCTCAAGAGTTACTTCGGCACCTTTGATGCTGGGTCCGGAGCTGTGGAACTGGCGGGCAGCGTCATGGCGCTCAAGCACCGCCAGATCCCGATGACCCTGCACCACCAGCATCCCGACCCGCAGTGCCGTTTGAACGTGGTGCGTGAGCCACTCCGCGACCGCAACCCGGTCGCCATGAGCGTCAACCGCACCCGCATGGGCCAAAGCGTCGCCGCCGTTTTGCGGGCGGTGTAATCTCCGTAGCCACGTTCGCCAGAACGTGGGGAGCCTTGAACCAAGCGTCTTTGGGTAGGAGTGTGGTCGCGATACTACGCAGGGTATCGTGCCTCCACCTTCAGAGCTTCCAACGTGTGGAACGCAGAGAAATCCCACGCCTCCCC
>JAYSUV010000454.1:0-11016 GCA_043718945.1 Planctomycetota bacterium | reverse complement strand
GTACCAGCAACTCGGCGTTCACGTCGACCAGATCAAGTCCTGCATTCCGATCGACAAATCATGACTCCCAGCCTTTTCCCACACCGATTGGGAAAAGTGGCGCTGTTCAATTAAACAAGCGGCTAGAAGTCACCAACCCGCCACAGTGGCTGATCCTCATGGTTCTCGCGCTGGTGCGCTACCGTAATGGTCCACTGGAACGCAGCGTCAAGGGTGAAGCGGGATTTGCCGTTCGTGGGAGGGGCGTCCGCAATCATTTCGGCGCTGGGACCGATTCCGGCTCCTTGGGGAACTCGATCTCGCTGGCTGGCACTCGGGCGATGATGTGACGACCGACGAAGCCGTAGTAGCGTTTCCACTCGCCGTTTTCTTGGACTTCTTCGGCCTGCCAGATTTCGCCATCCTGATCGTAGGTCACCACGAGTTCAGCCACTGGGGCACCCGTGTTCCGGGTCATCGGGAAGTCCTTCAGTGTTGTCCATAGGGCGGGTTGGGGGAATGGTTTCACGGCCACCGTGCGGACCGGCTTGTCAGTGCCCAGCGAGAAGATCGCCCGGCCTTGCTTCACGTCCTCGTCGGTCGCGGGGTGGTCGAGCGGGGGCAATGTGAAGGCCGCATACGTGCCGAATCCGGGGTAGGACCGTCGGGAGTAGGGAGACGCCACCTTGCCATAACGCGGTCCCCAGTACTCGACAAACTTGCGGACCTTGATGAGGGCCTCATCGCGAACCGCCTCTGGCCAATACAACTCAAACAGCGGAGCCCCTTCGAGCTGCGCAGTCTGCTGAGCGTACAGATCGCACACACGGAAGTCTTGGGAGGCGTCCGTCTGGGGAAGGAGCGGATCGCGATAGTACCGCAGTCCAGTTCCACGACTCCCGTTCGCCCGCTTGATGGACACTTGATAGTCCTTGACCACAATCGTGCCGACCACTTTCAGGTCGAGTAGATTCCGCTGTAACTGCTGGCGAAATGCGGGGAGGCTCACCAGCGGGCTGGCAGTCAATTCTTCGCCGGAGAACGAACCGCCTCGCGACGAGGCCAGATGTACGGGATTCCAGACGGAATTCGGACCATTGAAGAGCTGATCGGCAAGCTTTTGAGTGGCTTCCTCATTGGGTGTTATCCACAGCGGAGCGAACAGATCGGCTTCGCCAGTATGCAGGGCACCTAAAATATCCTTTGCGGAAGAGCCGCTCACCCATTCGAAATAGTCCACCATCAGCGTCCGGTCGCCCGCAAGGATATTGGCCTTCATCAATTTGGGGAGAGTGGCCGTCAAGACGGTGGTCGCACTGTGCTGATTCTTCTCCTCGGCATGAATCGCATTCAGGCAGTCGCGAATTCGTAACTGCAACGTGGGAAGGGCGGCCTTCTGATCCCAGCGTGACAAGCAGATCGCCACCTGCGAAGCTTCTTGAAGTTTGCGATAGCCCAAAAAATCTCTCTCGTACTTGCCTGCCATCTGGTCCGATCGCTCGGCCAGAAGTTCTGTCACTGACGGATTGGTTTTGTTCCGCAACGACTCCCCCTTCACGGCGGGAATGAATCCCTCCTTGCGATTGGGGATGGACACCCACTCGCCATTCGTGGTGACATCCGTCGGCCACGCGATCTGAGTGGCGGCTTCCAGCCATTGCTTGGAAGTCGCGTTGTCGTCCTGCAAGGTCAGGAACCAGCCTTCCTCTTTGGAGAGAGTTCGACGTTTTTCCCAATACTGCCGAATCTCAGCGGCAATCTTTCGGCGACGCTCCTGCTTGGCCTCGGGGGTCCGGTCGTCCGGTCGGACTTGATCGTCGAAGATCCGAGACTCCAGGATGGAACACAGCGAGGAAAAAGCGGCCTGATGCACTCCGATCAGGTTGCGACCCGTATGAAAGTCACGCCCGAAAGAGACGGACCGTGTGAGTCGATTGTCGGTTTCATAGCAGGCCAGCAGCGGCTGGACGGCCGCATCGCCTTCGGCCTTCAAGGCTTTCATGATCGGGTCATCGCCGAGTGTAATTCCACCCGGTTGACTCCATTGGCGGGCGGCGACCTCCTCCAGATCGCGAATCAGCGCTGCGACTCGCGCGGGTTGATTGGCATAGGTCTCCTTCGGTGCCCCCAGCACACGAACGATCGGACCTTGAGCCACTCGCCGTTGCTGCTCGGCCAGCAAGGGGGCCAGTGGTTCCAGAAACTCGTAGTAAGAAATCGCATCGTTGTCCGGTCGATGGAAATTCACACCCGGCTTCTCGAATCCCCGACGTTTCGCCTCCGCCTCAAACGCGGGTCGATGCTTGGCCAGCAGTTCCGCTGTCAGCAACGAAAACTGTTGGTCGCCCCGCATGTGGGCACAAATCGCCCGATCCAAGGAGTACCACAACCAGTCATTGGCAATTCTCAAGAAGGGATCATCCGCCGCGTTCTGCCCCTTCCGAGTGCCAGCTTGGGGAGCGATCCACAGCTTTTCCGCCAATTCCACCTCACCCAATCGCAATAGCAGGCAGACCCGTACGAGCCAAGGATGTTTGTAGTCTACGGCATCGCCTTCAGCGATCGCGGATGTCCAGCGATCCCATTTGGGGAGTACGGTGACATCGTTAGCCAGCGGAACCGGTTCTCCGATATCCAGGACCGGATATACCAGCCCATTCCAGCAGACGGCAAACCGCCCATTCCCTTTCCCATCGTCGGGCAACACCCATCCATGCGTCGCCTTCCGCCACCCGTTCTCTCCCCAGACGCTACCGGTCGGAACCGTTACCTCACGGTACTCGCAGCCGCGCGGGTCGGCACAGCCATGCTCGAACAAAAAAACGGCCGTGGAGAGGAGTGATTCCGGGAGCTTGGTGGCTGGCGACATCCACGGCTCTGCCTGTTGCGGAGGAGTTGGTAACTCTTTTCCCTCAAAGAACGGAGGGGGCGTGGGGGCTTCCGGGCGAACAGGAGGTTGGCCATAGCCCAGTTGTGTCCAGAAACCGCAACTGAGGGCTGCGGCACACCAGAGAAGCACTGATAGTCGCATGGGGCACCTCTGAAAAGGGTGGGGACAGATTGAATGCCGTTCTACGGGAGACGGAGACGCCACTTCTCTGGGCTGCGCGAGGTATGAAACACGCAGTAGACCTGAATCGTACCGTCGAGATGTTCGTAGAAGTCGGCGTAAGGAAACCGTCGTACCAAACTGCGACGGCAGCCTTTGTGAACCTTGACAAACATCTCTGGAAACCGACAAATCTCTTGCACGCAGGCATCGACACAGCTGAGGAACTCTTCCCCGAGCCCCACCCTGTGGCTCTCGTACCACCCGTATGCTTCGTCGAGATCCTGAGCGGCATCCGGGGCAATCACGATTTCAGCGGCCATAGCGACTCCGGATTCTCCGCTTCACTTCCTCCCAATCGAGTCCCGATGCCGGGTTGCTCTTCAGGTTGGCCTGCCGCCGCTCCAGTTCCTCCACCTGCCAATCCGCGAGGGGAACATCAGACGGGGTCGCGGCCAGATCGTCCCACAGATCCTCCACCAGTTGGAGTTTCTCCGAGGGACTCAAGTCGAATACGGAATCAACGCCTTGGTTCATGGAATCATTCCCAGACAGCCCACTGAATGCCACAGGTTCGCACAGTTTGATATTCGAACTTTCCGAGGCTGCTGTCAACACCCGGTTTTGACTCTGCATGACAACTGACGAGAGACGAGAGACGAGAGACGAGAGACGAGAGACGAGAGACGAGGAAAGGACAGGCTGAAGCGGGTTGGTCGGACGGACAGGCAGATCTACCCATCCGTCCGGGTTTGCTCTCTACACTGGAGTTCAGAATGAGTGTTGTGATTGAACCAGACAGGCTAGAATCTGAGTTCATGCCTATGGGATCAACGAATCACAACGATCCACCCACCTGCAACTTCACCACCGAGAGGGACCGGAATGATCCAGCCGAACACACCAGGTCGTGTGAGCGTGGGGGACCATTACGGCAAGCGTCATGAACTGGACCTCGGCCAGTGCCCATATTACGGAGTCGTGAAAAAGCCAAGTTATCTGGAGGAGACTCCTAAGCGACTCGGGAGCGATTGGATTGTTCAACGACTGCTGAATGGTCAACAACTTGCTCTCCATCGCATTGGCCACGAAGGGACGTGGTTCGTTGTCGACATGGATGATATGCAGGGCGAAGTCATCAATGTCGATCAGCTGCGTGATCTACAGCCGGAGGTGGTTTCATTGGTAGCCGCTTACGACGACTCACGTTCTTTCCAGATCAAGGTCGAAACAACAAACTATCGGGCTCTGCGAAATGCTCAATGGAATCCCAGTGGAGTGTGTGCCTTGGTTGGTCCCAATGGATCAGGAAAGACCACTCTGCTTACACTGATGGAGTTTTTCAGGAACGCATTTCTGCGGAATGCTCCGGTCGCCATGGATCAGATGGGAGGCGCATATGGATTGCGTTCATGGAATAGTAACGCGGAAGTGCCCGTCAGTGTTGCGCTGAGCGTCGGGGAGCAATGCTGGCAATTGGAATTGACCACACAGGGCTCTACGCTCACCAGTAAGCTCGGTGAGTCCGTCACAGATAATGGCGAGATCGTTTTGTCGCGACCACCGTGGGGGCAACAGTTCACTTATCGTGGCAAAGACATTCCGATTGAAGTGAGCGATGATCGAATGGCGATTCGGATCGTCGCCGAATCGTCAGTGGGCGATGAGTTTCACCGATTTGCGGAGATGGTCAAGAGGATTCGTGTCTATCGCAGCTACAACATTTGGAGCTTGCAAACCAATGGATCACGTCAAGGCGGAGATCTGTACCTCCATCCGAGCGGGCAGAATCTCTTCACCGTCCTTCGGAATTGGCGAGATCGACGCGATCTGAAGTCGAACTATCAGTTCGTCATCAATCAGATGCGGGAAGCCTTTCCGGAAGTGTTTTCTGACCTGGATTTTCACGTTGCGGGATTGACTGTGACGGTCGATGTGATTGATCCCCACACGAATGCCTGCCCACTGGCATTGGCACCCAACGGTGTGATCACGGGGCTATTGCATCTGACGGCATTGGCCGGGGCCGTCCCTGGCTCTTTCGTGGCGATTGACGATTTCGGAAACGACCTGCATCCCTACGCGATTCGTCAGATCGTTTCCGCATTCCGGGACTGGGCAGAAATCTACCATCTGACCGTTTGCTTGGCTTCGCACTCGCCCGTGTTGCTGGATCAATTCAAGGAGCAACCGAGTTCAGTTTTCGTGATGGAGCACGGTCTTGAGAATCGCCCGGTGCCATTGACCGATCTCTTTGAGGAAGACTGGTTGTCCCGTTTCTCGTTGGGGCAACTTTACGAGCATGGGGAATTTGGTGGTCAACTGGCTCGTCCCAAGGCGGTGGAGTAGCCAATGGCGGTTGTCGCACTAATCCCGACTGGAAGTATGGAGCATTTGGCTCTGGCTCCATCGCTGGGGCGGATATTCCCTGACCATACGTTTGTGGTTCTTCCCCCCGAACGTCACATGGATGGGTTCACGTCATGTGATCTCTCGCAATCCTCGATACCAAATCCAAATCAGATCCCAACGACGCTCCAAAATCTCGTTACCACCTTGGTCAACGCCATCTTTCCCGGTCGACGCGGGGTACGAATTGACTTTGCTTACGTTGTCGAAGACCTCGAACTCTTCAATTATGCTCATCCTGAGATAGCACTCGAACAATTTCGAGAGGCCGTGAGACAGTGTGTCGAAACACAGTGGCCGCAACAGGCCGAACCTCGTTTCAATGAAGTTCGCCAGCGATGTGCGTTTCACCTGTTTCGCCCAATGACCGAAGCCTACTTCTTCGGAGACTTGGAAGCACTCAACCGTGCCAGGGTTCGACGAACACCACAGTTGCCCGTAGATGTTGACCTCGAACAATTTCGCACCATCGACCAGACGTACCTTGAATTGCCGCCGAACACCAAGAACATCAAGGATATGCCTCAGCGAGAAATTCACCCAAAGTCATACATTCAGTTTCTCTGTGACCCTACGCTCTCTGTTAAAGAACTGCGATATCGTGAGACACACAACGGCAAGGATGCACTGGAGTCGCTCAATTGGGAGCTCGTCCTCCAACACCCATCACGTTGCCCGTTCTTGACCGCATTTCTGAACGATCTCTGTGAGGCATTGAATTGCCCACTTACATACGTTGATTCCGCCAATGCAGATCAACGGGTTCGTGTCTTCGGAACCCAGAACCGGATTCTTCGCAACATCTGAGCGGCCCCAATATCTAACTCCAGTCGGTCAGGCTGTGCGGAAGTGTGAGTGCGCACAGCCTAACCACTCGCCTACGGCCTCACTCGTCCGTCACACAGCCTTCCGTCGCGGTCTTTACGTTCTTGATATACTTGTAGAGCGTGCCGCGAGTGTACTTGAAGGCGGGGGCTTTCCAGGCGGATTTGCGCTGGGCCAGTTCGGCGTCGCTGACGGCGATGTCGATGCGGTTCTTATCGGCGTCGATGGTGATGATGTCCCCGTTCTTGGCCAGGGCGATCGGGCCGCCGTCCTGGGCTTCGGGGGTGACGTGGCCGACGATGAAGCCGTGCGAGCCGCCGGAGAACCGGCCATCGGTGATGAGGGCCACCTTGTCGCCCAGACCAGCCCCCATGATGGCGGAGGTCGGGGTCAGCATCTCGGGCATGCCGGGTCCGCCCTTGGGGCCTTCGAAGCGGATCACGATGACCTCGCCGCCAGTGATCTCCTTGCGCTCCAGACCGTGCAGCATCTCTTCTTCGCTGTCATAGCACAGGGCCGGACCGGTGAAGACCAGGCCCTCCTTGCCAGTGATCTTGGCGACCGCTCCCTCGGGGCTGAAGTTGCCTCGCATGATGCGGATGTGGCCGGTGGCCTTGATCGGCTTTTCGATCGGATGCACGACATCCTGACCGGGAGTCAGCCCCGGCAGCGAGGCCAGATTCTCGGCCAACGTCTTGCCGGTCACGGTCAGGCAACTGCCATCGATCAGCCCCTTCTCCAACAGATACTTGAGCACGCCCGGCGTCCCACCAACCTTATGCAAATCTTCTTGGACGTACTTGCCGCTCGGCTTCAGGTCAGCCAAAAACGGGATGCGGTCGCTGACCTTTTGGAAGTCATCAATCGTCAGGTCGACATTCACCGCTCGCGCCATCGCGATCAGGTGCAACACCGCGTTCGTCGACCCGCCGACCACCATAATCAGCACCATCGCGTTCTCAAACGCCGCCCGCGTCATGATGTCGCGCGGCTTGATGTCCTTCTCCAATAAGTTCTTCAGCGCTGCCCCAGCTGCGAAGCACTCCTGGTACTTGCCGCCGTCCTCGGCGGGGATGGATGAACTGTAGGGCAGGCTCATGCCCATGGCCTCGATCGCACTGGCCATCGTGTTGGCGGTGTACATCCCGCCGCAGGCCCCCGCCCCCGGACACGACTTCTGCACGATGCGCTTCCGCACGTCCTCACTGATCTTCCCGCTGAGGTACTCGCCATACGACTGGAAGGCGTTCACGATGTCCAGCTTCTCACCCTTCTCACCGCAGCCCGGCTTGATCGTCCCGCCATAGATCATCAGCGATGGCCGGTTCAGCCGACCCATCGCCATCAGACAGCCCGGCATGTTCTTGTCGCACCCCGGAATCGTGATCAGCCCGTCATACCACTGGGCCCCCATCACGGTCTCGATGCTGTCCGCGATGATCTCGCGCGACTGCAGCGAGTACGACATCCCGTCCGTTCCCATCGAGATCCCGTCGCTGACCCCGATCGTATTGAACCGCAGACCGACCAGCCCTGCAGCTGCCACGCCTTCTTTGACCTTAACGGACAGGTCAAGCAGATGCATATTGCAGGGGTTCCCCTCGTACCAGACACTGGCAATGCCGACCTGGGCTTTGTTCATGTCAGCTTCGCTCATGCCGGTGGCATAGAGCATCGCCTGCGACGCGCCCTGGGACTTTGGTTGGGTGATTTGCGACGAGTATTTGTTGAGCATGGGAGGCAGTGTTCGCTGTGGGGGTGGTTCGCAACCTGTCACCGAATGAAGACATCCTTCACCCGTTGACTGGTCAATGCGGCGATGATAGCGAGACGCCAATCATCGGCGGTAGCGTGCAGAGGCCGCATCAAGTGGGACGAATACTGTCCGCCGTAGCAGAAGTCGTCAGACTTCTGCCGAACTTCGGACTGACAGACAGGCAGAAGTCTGACGACTTCTGCTACGGCGTGTGACGCTGACGGCTTTCTCCTCGACGGACATCTCGATAGGATCAAGTCTCATGAATCTGGTCCACTGAGGAGTCTGTCTTGAACGTCTTTCGCACCTTGATTGTGTTGTGTGCCTGTTGGATGGGGACATCACTGCCCCAGATCTCACTTCTTGCGGAAGAGAAGCCGGTCGCTCAGTCCAAATGGGAAGCCGACATTCAGAAGTTCGAGGCTGCCGATAAAGCCACCGCTCCAGTGCCCGGCGGTGTCGTGTTCTACGGCAGCTCGAGTGCGAGGCTCTGGGATCTCCCCACCTCGTTCCCGAACTTGCAGACCGTCAATCGCGGATTCGGCGGATCGGATATGGCAGCTGCGGCGCAGTTCTATGAGCGGGTCGTGCCGCAGCACCAGCCGCGCGTGGTCGTGCTGTATGAGGGGGACAACGACCTCGCTGGGGGGCGGACCGCCTGCCAGATACTGGCCGACTTCGAAACTCTCATCACCCAGCATCGGGCCGCTCTGCCACAAGCAAAGCTCATCGGCCTGACCATCAAGTACAGCCCCTCGCGAGCCAAGCTGCGGCTCGACCAGGAGGCGGCGAACGCACTACTCAAAGCCCGCTGTGCCCGCGATCCGCAACTGATGTATGTCGATCTGGCCAGCACGCTGCTCGATGACCAGGGCCAACCGCAGGCGAAATACTTCAAGCCGGACATGCTGCACCTGAACCCGGACGGGTACGCGGTGTGGAATGCGAAGTTACTCCCAGTGCTTGAGGCGTCGCTCAAGGCCCCCGCGAAGTAGAACGGAATCGATTCCGTTCTTTGACCCGTTCAAGCGGCTCAAGCTCTCCGGGGAAAAAAGAGGTGGGGAACACTAGAGCAGATTCAGAATTGGTTTGCCGGAAAGGCAGACAGGAATGTCTGCCCCACTGATGAGTGGCACAGACATTCCTGTCTGTGTGAACTGAAGACAGATTCTGAATCTGCTCTAATCATCGCTGATTCCCACTAATCTGAATCAGCGTCGCGATTCCATGATGAGGCAGACTTGTGAGTTCCGAGACCTCAAGAAAGATTCCTGAATCAGTGTCCATCAGCGGAGATTAGTGTTCCTATCTCCTTCTCCTCACTTGGGCGAACCCCCATTCTTGATACGTCCTTAACAGAATAAACTCCGTTCTACAGTCACAACCATGCCGCCACTCTCTCTCGAACTGCCAACGATCCAGAACTGGAGCTGCCATAACTGTGGCGGCTGCTGTCGGCAGCATGCGATCTATATTACTGACGCCGAAGAGCAGCGGATCGTCAGCCAGAAATGGGTCGACCTGCCCGACTGGCCCGCCGAGAAGGGGTTGTTCGTAGCCGATGGTCCGCGCGGGCAGAAGCGTTTGGCCACGCGAGCGGACGGGGCGTGTGTGTTTCTCGATGAGCGCGGGCTGTGCCGGATACATGGCAAGTTCGGCGAGGCCGCCAAGCCGCTGGCGTGCCGGATTTATCCGTATGCGTTTCATCCAGCGGGGGAGGGGCTGACGGTGAGCTTGCGGTTCAGTTGTCCCTCGGTGGTGAAGAACCTCGGTCGGCCTGTCACACAGCAAGAGTCCGAGTTGCGCGATCTCGCCCAGTTGGTCTTGCCGAAGAACTACACGGGAAGTAAGCCGCCAGAGTTGGTGCAGGGCCAGAAGGTCGCCTGGCCGGAGTTCCTCAAGTGCGTCGATGCTCTCGACGCGATGCTGAATGTGGCGGGCACGCCGCTCGTGTTGCGGCTGCGGCAGATACTGGAGTGGGGCTCACTGCTGGAACAGGCTCCGTTGAAGCATCTGACCGGTGAGAAACTGACGGCGATGATCGAGCTGCTCTATGCAGAGTGTGAGCATCGCATCGTCGACGCGACCGTCGCTCTGCCGACCGGGACGGGCCTCAAACTCTTCCGCTTGGCAGCGGGTCAATACGCCCGGCACGACACGCTGGCGACGAAGCCGACCTGGGGCATGCGCTGGGGCTTCTTCTGGAACGGGATTCGTTTCGCGCGAGGGAAGGGACTCACCCCCACGCCTCATCGCAGCTTGTCAGCTGCCCCGTTCGCGACGCTCAACGAGTCATTCGGCGGACTGACTCCCGAGATGGAGGCCCTGCTGACTCGCTACCTTCGAGTGAAGGTGCAGGGTCTGCACCTCTGCGGGCGGGCGGCGTATGGCGAGTCGCTGATCGACGGGCTGCGGACGATGGTCCTCGTCGTGTCGGTGATGTTGTGGATCACCAAGTGGCTGGCCGCGTCGCGCGGCCGGACTGCGTGGACGTTTGACGATCTCGTCGAGGCCGTCATGATCGTCGATCACAACCACGCGTACTCGCCCGCGTTCGGCACTCGCAGTTCGCTCTCCCGCGTGCGGATGTTGCAGCAGCTCGGTGATTTGGAACGGTTGCTAGTCTGGACCGCCCGCTGATCGGCCCGTGGGGCACGTTTCCTACGTGCCCCACGGTCCAATGAGGATCCGCTCCCATGCTCGGTGATCTCAAAGACGCCCGCTGGATCATTGCCAAGGGGCTGATGTTTCTTCTGGCTGGAGTGATGGCCAGTGGGCTCTTGCTTGTCGAAGTTCCAACGCTACGGGCAGTCGTACTGCTCGGCCTCGCGGTGTGGTGTTTCTGTCGAGCGTACTACTTTGCGTTCTATGTAATTGAGCATTACATCGACGACACGTTCAAGTACGCGGGGTTGTGGTCGGCTGTGGTGTATCTGGTATCTCGGAAAGGGAAGTGAGCGGCTCGGCGCTAGCCGCCGGTTCC
This sequence comes from Planctomycetota bacterium, assembly GCA_043718945.1. GTDB lineage: Bacteria > Planctomycetota > Planctomycetia > Planctomycetales > Planctomycetaceae > TH-plancto1. The sequence continues at coordinate 15 of JAYSUV010000454.1, read as the reverse complement.
CCGGACCGAACGCCT
>JAYSUV010000453.1:0-11033 GCA_043718945.1 Planctomycetota bacterium | reverse complement strand
TCCACGGGATGAATGCCAGCAGGCAGAGAGCCAGAACCAGTTCCGGCGTCAGCAAGCTGCCCGGTCCCTGATCTTTCAGCGCCTGGAGATCGACCGCCTGCGAACCCGCATACACAAACACACACGTCCCCGGGAGCATCCCCAACTGGCTGATCCCATAGAATCGCCACAGCGGATACCTTGTCAGACCCATCGCCAGATTTACTAGAAAGAACGGCACCGTCGGCAATAGCCGCAGCGTCAGTAAGTAGAAGTCGCCGTCGCGGGCCAGGGACTCTTCGATCAATCGCATCCGGCTCCCCAGTCGGTGTGCAGCTGCATCGCGGAACAAAGTGCGACTGAGCCCACACGAAATCGTTGCTCCGACTGAAGACGCAAAGCTCACCAGCACCAGCGCTGGCCAGAACCGGAACAGCCACCCGAACGCCAGCGACAACACACTCGCCCCCGGGATCGACAGAGCGGTCATGGCCACATACAGCCCGAACGCGACCGACAGCACGACGATCGGGTGCTGTCGATAGGTCGCCCGAAATTCGGCCTCACGAGCGCCCAGTGCATCCAGAGAAAATGACGAGCGATAGGTGAGCAGCAGCCCGACACCCAGAACCACCACCACTCCCACCGCCCAGCGAGTCCATCCACGGCTCGGTGCAACTTCCGGGGAGGTGACAGTCGGCAATGGGGTCGTAGAAGGCATCTCGACAGCTTACTCCCTCCTCGAATGGGATTCTAATCCGCGTGCCAGATCTGCCCATCGACCACTCCCAGCCGCAGCGAGCGGTCGGATGTCATTCCCCAGTGTTCGAGTGACGTTCTCCGATCAATCGCAGTGACTCATACGGCGTTCCGGAGAGGCGGAATGAGGAGGGGCGCAATTCGCGATTCCAGCAGGGCATTGCCTGGCTGGCTCGCGTTGTGGACGAACTCGAGCCGGGTGATGTAGAGCGGTAGTAGCTCAGGCGAAATGCCTCAGTGGGGGAGCAGCCAGGAGCGCAACAGTGATCAGCAGCCTTCCCTGGCATTGACGCGAACTTCGTGGAGCCCGTCGCCGTCTTCGTCGCGGCATGATCGCCGCGACCGTGGTTGACGGTCTGAGTGCGTCGCCCCACTCGATCCGTAGGGAGTTGGTTCTCCCTCAGCGAACGAACCAACTTTTCGCGAGCGGATCGGTCTGGTAGAAGTGGAGCATCAGGCGGGCGACCTTCTCACGACCGGCTTCGGACGGGTGAGTGCCGTCGCCTGCCAGATCGGTGCGGGTGTAGGCGAGTTTGTCGGCGACTCGCGGGGTGGTACCGTCGGCCCAGAGGTACGGTCCCCACAGGAGCAGCGGGGCTTTGACCTCGCCCTTGTCGGGGTTGTGGTTGAGGGCTGCGGCTCCCTGGATCTGATCCTGGATCAACCACCGGGCGGCGAAGGCGGACTCGTAGGCGTACGGCTCGGGATTCAGATTGCCCGTGGCGTAGCCGCCGTAGATGCGGCTGGAGAGATAGATGATCCGCAGGTTCGGAAAGCGGGCCTTGGAGTTCTGAATCACCGCTTGCGTATCGCGTTGGAGCTTCCGACCGTGTTCTTCCAGATCACCGCGCGGCCCCTTATTGGCCAGCTTGACCCAGGCAATTTGGACCTGCTGGGATGAGACTCGGGCTTGGGAGAGTCGCTGCTCGGCCACGGTCCACGTGGGAGCTTGTGGTGAGACCCACTCGGCCATGGCCTGGCCGCCTTGGGCACAGTCGACAATCGTCAGCTTCGTGGACTTCTGTGGGTCAGCATCGGCGATCTGCTTGAACTTGGAGAACTCCTGTGTGGCGTTGGACATGCTGATTGAGATGAAGACGACCTTGCCGTCGGTTGCCGGTTTCCCCTGGGCGTCGAGCGGCTCGATGCGGGCCAGTGCCTTTTCGGCGGCGCTGGCATGTTCGGCGGGCGGCACGTTCAGGCCCCCGCCATAGAGTCCGCCGTCCTGGCCTTTGTAAAGGTCGGTGGCCGACATCTCGGTCAGCGGCTTGTATCCCATCGTCTCGCGCGGCGTGGGAGCGGGAAGATTCCTGGCGTTCGCCTGGCCTGCCCCCGGCTGACCATTCAGCTTCTTGCGAGCCTCCAAAGCCCGTTCGACGTAGACGTTTTCCTCAGCGGTGAGCTTCTCGCCACCCTTTCGCCGCTGAAAGAGCTTGTAGGCTTTGTCGAAATCGATCGCGGGCTCGGCCTGTTCTCCCTCCGGACGCGTGGCCTTCTGAGAGGCTGAAGGCGTTCCCGGCTTCGATTGCGACTCCGCCATCCCGCCCGCGGCCAAGACCAAACAACCGGCCAGAAACCCTACAAATCGATGAGACACGGGGGCGCTCCTGATTGAATCCGCTCGTACGCGAAGGCACTCCACGGAAGGTGCCGGTTTTTCCATGCTATCCGATTTCGTCAATCGTTCCGTCGTCAATTGCCAATCTTGTCGGAATTCCGGGAACGTTTCTCCGAGAGGACGCGTCGACTAGAATAGTGAACGAGTTTCCAGACCGCTCCGGGTGCGCGGGCATCCGGGTTCCTGTGGCCGGAACTCGAACAGTGGGAGAGGCTTCCCGCCTGTCATTCCGTCCAGGAAGAAGACAGGCTGGAAGCCTCTCCCACGAGGCCAGCAGACGAAAGGGATTCCCCAATGTCGTCGACTCTTCAGAATCCACCGAAACCCTCGGGCGAGGGCGGACGGCAATACGTCGGCTTCGAGGAGTACATTCAGTACCAGCTGAAGCAGGCTCGTCGAGGAATCCGCGGGGCCGATCTGCTGACCGGCGGAGTCGGGGCGGTGTTGTTGCTGGTCGGGTATCTGTTTCTGTTTGTCGTCACAGACCACTGGGTGATCTCGGGCGGCTGGAGCCAGACTGCGCGGTATGTGTTGTGGACGGGGTTTCTGGCGGTGCTCGGAGCCTGGACCTGGTACAAGTTCATTCACCCGTGGACCCAGAGCGTCACCTCGCTGTACGCCGCCTCCCAGCTGGAACACTCACACCCCGAACTCAAGAGTAATCTGCTGACGCTGGTCGATTTGCAGCAGGCGGGTCGTCCGGTCTCACCGGTCATCATCGAGGCGATGGAACGCCGGGCGGCGATGAACCTGCAACAGGTGAATGTTGACGACGCGGTTGACCGGCACTCACTGACGAAGCTGTCGTATGCACTGCTGGCGATGGTGGTCGTGCTGTGTGTTTACACGCTGGCGAGTCCCAAGAGCTTGATGTCGTCTGCCTGGCGGGCTCTGTTCCCGATGGCGAATGTCTCGCTCAGTACGCGGACGGCCATCCTCGAAGTGAAGCCCGGCGATCTCACTGTCCTGGCCCACTCGACCCCCGACATCGAGACCACCATCAGCGGAGCCATCCCCGCCGAGGTGCATGTCCTGTACTCGACTGCCGACCGAAAAATGGTCGACGAGGTCGTCAAGCTGCAAGACACCGGCGAGGGGGTGCATCGCTATCGCGGCCGTCTGGTGGGGGAGAGCGGCAGCGGGTTGATGCAGAACGTGACCTACCGGATCGAGGCCGGGGATGCGGTGTCGCCGACCTACTCGATCACCGTGCGACAGCCGCCGACCGCCACCGTGCAGGAGGTGGCCTACGACTACCCGACCTACATGGGGGTCGATGACCGCACGCAAGAGGACTCGGCCATTGATGCCTGGGAGGGCACGACCGTCACGCTGCGAGCGCTCACCAACGTGCCGGTCAACAGCGCGACGGTGTTGTTCTCCGACAGCGAGGACACCGCCCTCCAGGCCGAAGAACTGCCAATGCAGATCGCCGACGGCGTGCATCTCTCTGTTCAATGGCAACTCAAGTTCCGGGCCGACGGGTCATTTCCCCGGTTCTATCGCATCCAGCTGACTCGCCAGTCGGAGACTGGTAACGAACTGGTGGCGGTCCCGACCCTGCACACGCAGCGGATTCGAGCTGACTTGCCGCCGAAGCTGGAGATTCTGCACCCGACCGGGGACATGGAACTCCCCGCGAATGGGACGCTGCCAGTTGCGTATGAGGCGAGCGACCCCGACTTTCTGCTGAAGTCGGTCGTGATGAAATTCGAGAAGGACGGCGAGGCCCTCACCAAGCAGGAACTGCTGTTTGACGCTCCACCGTTCGAGCCGCAGACGCGCGGGCAGCACTTGCTGAAGCTGGAGCAGTTCGCGGTCGAGCCGGGGAAGACGCTGACGTTCTGGCTGGAGGCGAAGGACAACTTCGAGCCGTTCGCTGACCGGCTGGGGAACATGACGCGGTCGCCGAAGATCACGATCACTGTCATTGATCCGGTGACACCGGAGCAGGCTCAGCAGAAGCAGGACGAGCAACAGCAGGCAGCCGATCAGAAGATCGAGCAAGCTGAGCAGGCCGCCAATCCGCCGCAGGAGTTGGGGCCAGATGGACAGCCGCAAGACCCGGCCAATCAGCTGCCGGAAGAGCAGAAGTCCGATGAGCCGATGGACCCGATGGGGGACAACCCGCCGGGAGCCGAGCCAGAGCCGATGCCGAATGACGGGACCGATCCCGCCCAGCAGCCGATGCCCGAGCAGGGCGACCCGATGAACGGCGACCCGCAACAGGGTAAGCCGGGGCAACCACCGCAAGGACAACCGAATACAGGCAAGCCCCAGCCGGGGGAGCAGCAAAACTCGCCTCCCGAGGGGCAGCCCCAGCCGAATCCCTCCCAGGAGGGCCAACCTCAACCGAATCCGCAGAAGACCGGTAAGCCGAAGTCCGGCCAGCCGCAAACGGGGTCGTCGCAGACTGGCCAGCCTCAAGAGGGACCGGAACCCGGCGCGTCTTCGCAACCGCAACCCGAGGGGCAGTCGAATCAGCCCCAGCCTCAGAACGGAACGCCTGAGACTAAGAAGCCAAAGCCCCCCGGAGAGAAAGCGTCTCCGGATGAGGTATTGAAGAAGCTGTTGGAGCGGAAGGCGGCTGAACCGAAGCCGGAACAACCGAAACAGGGTGAGCAACCACCGAACGAGCCGAACGCTGGTGAGAACTCGACGACTGGGGAGAACTCCCCGAAGCCGCCGACGAAGTCGACCAATTCTGGGGAGCCGAAGGGGCCGCAAACACCTCCAACGCCGGGCGACACGACCGAGAAGTCGGAAGCGGATATGCCTGCGACTGGCGAGGGCGATACGCCCATGCCAAGCGATCCGAAGACGACTCCTAAGCCGAATACGCCCAAGACTGGCGAGCAGCCCAAGCCGGGGGCGACTGACAAGCCGCGTCCCGAAACGGGTAACACACCGCCGACGCCGGGAGATGCACCGGAGAAGACCGGCACGGGTGAGGAGCCGAAGACTCCCGAGAAGACCACCGGGCGTCCCGATGCGGCGAAACCGCCCATGAAGAATGGCTCCAAGCCAGAGACTAACCCAGCCCCGCCGAAGACCAAGCCGGGTACTGACCCAGCGATGCCAGACCCGACGACGGCCCCGATGCCGAAGGAGCCGGGACCGGAAGGGATTGATCCTGCGCCGATGCCGGGAACACCCGACAGCGAGAAGCCCACCCCGGAGAAGCCGGGTGTGAAGCCGCCCATGGAGAAACCTGAAACGAAGCCGGGAACGCCTGGAAAGACTCCGGGCCAGGAGCCTGGCAAGACCCCGATGCCTGCTGAAACTCCGATGCCGGAGGACGGCACGGGAACGCCCATGCCGACCGATCCGGGCGAACCAGAAGCCACAGAGAAGCCCTCTGAAAAGCCCGCAGCCCCGATGGATCCGAAGAACTCGAGTAAGCCGAAGACCGCTCCCCTGAAAGCCAATGACCCCGCTGCACCGGGCGAGCCGATGCCGGGTGAAGCCCCCATGCCGGGCGAGCCGATGCCCGGTAAAGAACCCCAGCCGGGACAGCCATCAGACGACCCGCAACCGCAGAAGCCCGGCGATCAGAAGCCTCCGAGCCAACAGAAGCAGGCTCCCGACAAGCCGAATCCCAGCCAGAAACCGCCGAAACAGCAGGTCGGGCAGAAGCCTCCATCCGACTCCCCGAAGAGCGAATCGGGGACTGATGCGCCTTCCGAAGGCGGTTCCGACTCCGGCATGCCCGGCGACTCTCCCTCACCTGATGGCATGCCCGGTGGAGAACCCAAACCGGGGACTCCCGGAGCAGGCCAGAAGAAACCGGGCGGTCCCTCGAAGTCCGGCTCTCCGAGTGGCGATACGCCGATGCCCGGCGAACCATCTGAACCCGGAACTCCCGGCGATCCGATGCCCGCCGCCGAGGAAGGTCCAACTCCTCCGCCCGGTGAGCCCGGTGCTGCCGGAAAGCCCGCCGACAAGCCCAAGACCGGCGACTCGAAGAAGCCCAAGACAGCCCCAAACAAATCCAAACCCGGCGAGTCCCCGACAGAGGGCGAGCCGATGCCAGCTGCGCCCGAAGAGATGCCTCCCGAAGGGGATGCTCAGGGGTCAGGGCAGGGCGGTGGCGGCGGTCCGAAGCCCGAAGGAGCTGAGGCAGAAACTCCTCCAGAAGCTGATCCCGCTGAGGCTGGGAAGCCGAAACCTGCACCTCAAAACAAGCCTGCCCCCCAAGGCAAGCCGAAGAAGCCCGGCGCAGGTGACAAGCCCGCTGAGGGTGGTGAAGCTGCGGGCGGTGAAAGCGCTCCCGGCGGTCCCCCTCAACCCGGTGGCGAGGGAGGGGCGGGTGCTCCTCCCGGCGGGCCAGCGGGCGAGGGTGCCAAGAATGGACCTCCCAAAGGTGGCACGAATCCCGCCGACACCGAGAATCCCAGCGAAGCGGCCCCCATCGACTCACCCGAGGAAGCGGTCAACCTGGAGAACCGGAAGAAAGCTGCTGCACTGGCCATCAAGCAGCTTCAGGAAGAGTTGAGTCGCGGCGAAGTGCCGCAGGAACTGCTCGACCAGACGGGCTACACGGAAGAGGAACTCGACGCGTTCCTGAAGCAGCTCGACCAAAACTTGAACAAGGCGGGGGACGAATCCTCCCCCGAGGCCCAGGCCCGCCGCCGACAGTTCGACGAACTGCTGAAGGGGGTCGAACTCGACTCCCCCGGCGAACTGAAGTCGGGCGGAGATCAGGAGCGGAAGGCCACGGAAAGCAGCGGCACCAACCGCAGGCCCGCTCCGCCGAAGTACAAATCGGCAGACGAGGCGTACAAGAAGCGGCTGCAGAAGGCCCCGTAACTGTTGGAGTCCAGCCTTTCGGCTACTCTTGTTCGCGTCGCAACTCGGGTTCAGGCTTCCGAAGTCTTCGGAAGTCTGGCGGTATCGGAGCAGCAGGCTAAAGCCTGGACTCCAACGGGGACCGACCTCAGTCGTCGCGTTCGCTCTGCTCCAGCTGAGCCTTCAGTTCATCCCGCTCTTGTCGCGTGGCGTCGAGATCGAACATCAGATATTTGATGTCGAGTCGCAGCTGGGACAGAGCTTCCTGGACCAGAACCAAAATCCGCTTACGTCGTTTGAAGCAGTCGACGACTTGCGCGTACGGATCGACGAGGCGGTCGTAGTGAGGGTCCGGCAAGGTGGCAATCCGCCGACCGAGCTCGAGGAGTTCGCGGGGAAGATCTTCTTGATCGGATGGAAAACGGGAACCGGTGGACATGCATCACTCCAGAACCGGAAGGCCGGGGGAATCAATCGGTACGCCCATTCTGTGGGGAGTGATGCCGAAATGCAACATGCAGTCGTAAGGCTATTCGTGGCATTATGTTGCAACACAATTCCCACCGAATGCGAAGTCTCTGCGAGGGAGGGAGAGATCAACATTCCTCTTGGCTCATGTTGTAACTTGTTGTAAAAGCAAGGGTTGAGGATCGGCCGCGATCAATACGTCACGAATGGGAGCCCGGGAATCAGACTTGAGACTTGCCTCGTTCATTTACCAAGATTCGGTGAATGGTGGTCCAGTTGTGACGCTTGTTCGGCGTTTGCAGCCTCGGAAATGTGATGTCGATGACGGAACTCGACTGATGCCTGGTCACTGTCTGGAATCGAAGGCGATTCCTCTCTCGCGATGGAACGCACAAATTGACTGATGCGATGCACTGGACACGGGGATGCAACCGGGGCCGAAAGGTCTCTCGGGTGGCTCTTTGCTTGTTACTCAGCTGTCTCGTTTCGGCGGTCCGAGCAGAGGGTTTCCAGGAAGAGTTCGAGGGGGAAGCTGCGTCCTGGCAGTTCGTTCGTGGGGCTTCTCGTGCCAAGTCCTTGCGGCATGAACGCACGACAGACATTGTTCGAACCGGAAAGCGGTCAGAAGCATTTCTCGTCGAGACATTCGCCAACGATGGCTGGGCCACTCTCGTCCACAAGCTGCCGCCCGCCGTGCGATTCGACGAGTTAAAAGCCTCCGTCTGGGTGTGGGCCGATCACCCCGGGGCTCAGGTCTGGGTCCGAGTCAAACTCCCCAATCAAGAGGATCCACGGTCTGGCCAGATGCTGGTCGTCGATGTCAAAGGGGATGTCCACCAGGGGGGAGGACAGTGGCAAAAACTCTCGGTGGATCTTTCCGATCGACAGTTTGAAGAGACGATGCGCCGTGTCCGCAGCAACCTCGCCCTCCAGGTCGGAACCCGGAACGCGAACGTGCAAGGGGCCTATGCCGACCAGATCTCGCTGCGTTTGACCGAAGAGAAGGTCACCTGGGGCCTAGCGATCGATGACTTGGAACTCACGCCCGTGGTGGTGCCGCAGAAGTTGGGGGCCCTCCCCGAAAAAATGGAACGAATCGTTCCCCGGGTTCGCCTAGTCCACGATCGTGTTCTGCTGGATGGGCTTCCCCACTTTCCGATGTTCGTTCCGTACCACGGGGAGTCGACGGAGACGCTCCAGAAATCACTGTGCAACGTCGTTTGGGTTTCCGACTACGAGGATCACGACCTGCTGCAACAGCTGTCCGAGGCCGGATTGGGAGTCATGGCGACGCCCCCGCAGCCCGATCTGGAGATCGACACGCCTGGCCAGGCCGGATTGCTCCCATTCACGGCACAAACCGACGCCATCCGCTTCTGGATACTCGATGTCCAGATTCCGTCGTCGCGATTGCAACAAGCTGCGGCTTGGGCCGAAATGGTCCGCGATGCCGACCGCCAGCGAGCCCGTCCCATCATGGCCGATGTCATGGGGAAGGAGCGCGAATTTACCCGCCAATTGTCCTTGGTCGGAGCCAGCCGGTCGATTCTGCACACCACCAAAACCCCGAAATTCTATGCCGAGTCGCTCGATCAGCGGTTACGTTTGGCCTTACCAGGCAAACCGAAGTTCACTCTGCTCAGTACGGCTCCTGCCGAGGAACTCATGGCGTCACGCCCGGCCCGATCCACGGTTCCAGTCGTCGAGCCAGAGCAGATTTGGATGCAGGCCAACATTGCCCTCGCTGCGGGTTTCAAGGGGATTGGCTACCTGACGTTTGATGCTCTGGATTCCAATCGCCCCGGGGGGGAGGAATGTCTCCGGGCGATCCAGCTGCAGAACTACCAGATTCGACTTCTGGAGCCGTGGCTGGCGACCTCCAAGGTGTTGCAGCAAGCTCGGGTGCAGGTCGGCTCAGGAGCCACGGTGAGTCGCATTTCCCCCCTCATGTCGAGTTGGGATGTGCGCCCCGGAGTGATCGATGACTCGCCCGCAGGGATCGCCGCGCGGCAAATTCAAGCCACGGTTCTGGAGTGCGACCAAGGGCTGCTGATCCTGCTCAACTGGTTGGAAGACACTGCCCAGTACCAGCCCGGATGGATGGTGGCGAAAGATGTCCGTCTGCTGGTCAATCGAGATCTGCTCCAAGCCTATGAATTGACGACGACCAGTCTTCACGATCATACGCTGGAGTTAAATCCCGTCCCGGGCGGCACCGAGATCCGCCTGAAAGAGTTCAATCAGTCGGCGGTCCTGCTGGTGACCACCGATCAGCAGGCGAAAGGAACTCTGCTCTCCCAGTTGACTCAGGTGCGTCCGCTGGCCTCCGAGGCGTGGGCGAGTCTCGCCCGTGCCAAGCTCACTCGCGTGCGCGAGGTTCACCATCAGTTGTTGCAAGCCAAGGCACCTCTGGTCAACCGGGGAGAAGGGGTGCTGCGCGATGCCAGCCAACTCGTGGACCAGGCGGAAAAGCTCCACGCCGCAGGACGTTTTACGGAAGTTGAAAAGCCCGCCCGTATGGCCTTGGCCAACCTGCGTGACTTGCAACAGAACCACTGGAAAAATGCCGTTCGGCTGGAGAATTCAGCCGCCTCCAGTCCGTATACGATCTGCTTCCAGACACTGCCCGACCACTACCGCATGAAAGAGAGACTGAAGCTCTCCGGTCCAGAAGGCGAGAACCTGCTCAAGTCTGGCGGGTTTGACGACAGTGATACGGTGATGGTGAACTGGCCCAGATACACGGAGCTGCCCAGCGACTCTCCGATTGTGACAACTGCAGCACTCGAAGGACCAGCGGGGGCATCCTGCCTGCACATGGGGGCCGCTGTCTTAGCCAGCGACAAGCCCCCGTTGGCCAGTCTTGAGCAGACTCCGGTCTCGATGACCAGCCCGACGATTCCGATCCTAGCGGGACAGATCATCCGTGTGCAGGGTCGCATTCGAATCAGGCAGCCCCTGGATGCGGCCACCGACGGCCTGATGATTTATGACTCACTCGTCGGAACGGTCGGAGCGCTCCGGTTCCATGAACCGACCCGAGGGGGGGACTGGCAAGAATTCGAATTCACCCGCGAGGTGGCTCGATCCGGCGAAATGCGGCTGATGTTTGATCTCCGATCCCTCGGAAATGTCTGGCTGGATGACATTCGGGTCACCGCGAGCACACCCCTGGAACCGAATATCTCTGTTCCGGATGCGGTCGCTCCTCCCACAACACGTTGAAGAGGTCACTTCGTTCATCGTACTGCACGCGGTCTAGAATGACGGATGACGGATGTCCTCGTCCGTCGTTCCCCGAGGTTTTTGACACGGACGGACATCCTCATCCGCCCTTTCTCCACAAATCGGAGGAGGTCAACGCCAAGTCGCCAAGACGCGAAGACGCCCAGTGGGAAATATCTCGCGGGAAGGCCAGAAG
>JAYSUV010000452.1:0-11055 GCA_043718945.1 Planctomycetota bacterium | reverse complement strand
TTGCGGAAGAAACTGAACGATGCTGGTGAGGAGCTGTCCATGACCTCGTCGTCGCATCCCTGCAATCCACGCCCTAGAGATCGTCATCTTTGACGGTGGGATCAAGAAGGAAAGGCTGGCAAAGTGATATCTGCACGAAAGGGCTGACTCATGCGGAGTCTGTATCGATTTGTCGCAGTATTCCGGCTCTTCCGCATCTGCCGAGTGGTCGTGAAATAACACCGGGCGGCTCGGCCCCAAGCCGTCAGACATCAGCTGTCAGCACTCAGCAGTCAGCCGGAGAGTGAGTATGGGAATGTAACGCTCTCCGACGATCAGGTTCTCTTGCTGGCTGACCGCTGACTGCTGATGGCTAAATGCTGACCGCTTCCTCCTTGATTTCGCCCGCTTAACAGATACCCTGCAAGGAGACCCTTCCTCTTTGCTGCTCCCCCCTATGTACGACCACCTCACCCTGATCAGCGGTCGCGCTCACCCTCAGCTCAGCAAAGAGATCGCTGAGTATCTGGCCGTGCCGCTGGCAGCTGTGGAGCTGTCCGACTTCCCGGACGGGGAGACGAGCGTCAAGTTGAATCACAACGTCCGGGGCCGCGATGTCTTTTTGATTCAGCCGACGGGCCCGGCGGTTAATCAGAATCTGATGGAACTGCTGATTCTGATTGATACGTGCAAACGGGCCAGTGCCGAACGCATCACGGTTGTACTCCCGTACTTTGGCTATGCCCGCCAAGACCGCAAGGACAGCGGTCGCGTGCCAATCACCGCCAAGCTTGTGGCCAATCTCATCACGACAGCTGGGGCCGACCGGGTGTTGACGGTCGATCTGCATGCCGCTCAGATCCAAGTGTTCTTCGACCTGCCGGTGGACCACCTGTACGCCGCGAGAATACTCGACGACTACTTCCGCACGCTCAAGATTCCGCCGGAAGAGTCCGTCGTCATCAGCCCGGATGAGGGCAGCATTAAGCGGGCCATGCAGCACGTCCAGAACCTCGGCGGGTCGCTGGCCATCATCGACAAACGCCGCAGCAGCGCCACCGAAACCCAATCGGCCAACCTCATCGGTGGCGACATCAAGGGCAAGGTCGCCTTCCTGTTCGACGACATGATTTCCACAGCTGGTTCGATCTGCGGAGCGGCTCGTATCGCCAAAGAATTCGGAGCCCGCCAGATCTATATTGGAGCGACTCACGGGGTCTTCTGTGGAAACGCCGCCCAGAACCTGGCGAGCGTTGATGTCACCGAAATCGTCGTCACCGACTCGCTACCCTTGAGCCTGAATCCGGTCCCCGCCAACCTGCGGCAAGTCTCGATCGCCCCCATGCTCGGCGAAGCCATCCGCCGCATCCACCGCAACGAATCGGTCAGCGTCCTATTCCGTAACGGCCAGAAGCACGACGACTGACCCGTGGGATAGGCTTGCAGCCTGTCATGCCAGCGGGGTCGCATCGGTTGGCCCGTTTGGGGGTCTGCCGGTGCGCCAGCGGCAGAAGAGGTTCGCCCTGGGTGAACTCTCGGTGCCGGAACCTCCTGTGGCTGAGCCACCCCGACACGGTTGAGCGTTGCCGTCGGGGCAATGTCCTGGCGAGGAGTCAGGTGAGAACTGGCACCTCCCCAAACTCAGCCTCTCTGCTGCAGTAGTCTCCCGATGCCCGCCACGAAGGCTAGAGCGATGGCCTCCTCACTGATTCTCTCCACAAGGATACCGGACTGCTCCAGCATGGATTGCCAGGCATCCGCGACACCTCCACTCCCGATGAGTTGGACTTGTCCGTGCGTCAGGTGGCCCGCACTGCGAAAGACAGCGAACGCTTCTTCGGCCAAGGCACCCACCAGGAACGCCAGCCGCTGCTCGGCAGTGACTCGCGAAGCGGCCTGGACTTCCCAGAGCCGGACGGCGAACAAGGTCCGGCTCAATCCGTGTCGGCGATACATCTCAGCACCGCGCGATCTCCAGGCGTCATCCACAGCACCGGGGCGTCCGACGGGAACGGCACTCGCCAAGATGGTCTGCGTCATCACCGCATGCAGCATCTCACCCGAAAGTGTCGTCCAACTGCCGACGATTCGCCCCTGCCCATCCACTTGAATCGACTTCCAGTGCGACCCGAGGTTGAGGACCGTCAACGGCTGCCCGGAGCGTTCGCCCGAGAGTCCCACGCACAGCGTCTCCTCGCCCCGCATCAGGTCGGTCGACTCGACATCCTCGTCCGGGAACCAGGAGCCAGAACGGACGCCGGGGAAGAGGATGATGGGCAGGTCACTGATCTCGGGCAGTTGCAGCTCGATACCTCCAGCTGCCAGCTCAACCACTCCAGCGGGAGCCATGACATGGACGACTTCCTTCAGGCCGAGCGTCGAAGTAATCATGCCCGCCGCTGCGATGAGAGTTGGCTGGGCAGTGGAGTGGCCTCTGATCGAGGCCACCAGATCGCGAATCCCGGAGAACAATCGCCTCGGGTGCCCGTCGTGGGCGGTATCACGCACACCGACGGGTAACGAATCCGCCGCCAGAATTGTCCCGCGATGTACGAGCCAAGCCCGCGAGGACGTTGTTCCGGCATCGATGGCGATGTAGCAGTCAGGCATATGTTCTCGGTCTCGCTATCGGGACCACGTTGTATGACGTGAGAAGACTGATTCAAGAAGGGCGGGGATTTGATCAAACGCCGAGATGATCCTTCACAATCGCCTCTGCCCACTGGGCGTCATCAGCGACCAGCTTCGGCTTGGGGGTGCCCCGGTAGATGCGATGGCGATAAGCGGCGTGGTCATAGACCGAGTGCAGCACGGCTTGCAGGTCGAGCCGGGCATCGGGATCGGGGGATCGCAGCGGAATCTGGATCGGCGAGATGGCGTCGCGTAACCGGATCGGCCAGATCCCCGCACGGGTTCGGTCGGTCGCCCGCTTCACCAAGACGTAATAGTCGCAAAGGGGCAGCTCCTCGATTGGCATTCGCGGCCCGCCGCGCAGGAGATCGATCTCAATGAAGTTCACATCGCTCAACAGGTACTGCCGACGCTTGGCGACGTAGGCATCCCGGTCATAGCCCGTGTTCTTGTTCGAGGGACTCAGTAGCTCCAGCACCGTGACGAGACGCTCGTTCTCGGTGTCACGAATCTCAATATAGGACTCATGCACGACATCTAGCGGCTCTGGCAGGGCGGTATAGACCGGAGCTTCCATGACGGCGGTGGACGTTGCGACTGCAGCGACACCGGTCCGAACGATCGCGAGGTCGGGCCTTCCTAGGAATCGTGCGACGGGCTCCGGCGGCTCGTGAATGTAGACGTGTTCTTCGAGAGCGACGTAGTAGCGAGGTGCGATCTCTTGGGCGATGGCATCGCTCATTGCTGTCAGTAGTCGCTGATGAAAGTCATGCCACAAGCCATCCTGCTCGAGCCAGGGGTTCATTCCGGGAAACGGGGACGGCATGTTTCGACTCCCTGAAGGAGATCAACGCGTAGAAAGCAACGTCGTTCAGTCTACGAGTTCGCAAGTGGTCCAACAAGAAGTCTGCCGACGAATCAAACCCCTGGAGCACCCCGTACCCTTTCGCGATGAAGTCACCCTGTCGATACTCTCTTTCCCGGAAAATGAAGAACCTTCGTGGCTTTGCGGAACTTTCTGCCTGTAGAACGCTCCCATTGTGGGAGTCCTGCGTCACAACCATCCCTTCGAAGGGGCTGTCGATGGTTCACCGTATGTTTATCGTGAGGCTGGCCATTGCCATCAGTTTGGTTGCAGGAGTGAGCGGATGCGGTACGGGAATTCCCGGCGTCGATCCGAATGTCGAGGTCATCGAACACACCGACTACAACCCACCGCTGCCTGTCCAAGAAGAATTGGTCGATGACCGAATCGAGGACAAGCACACTGCGATTGTGGCTGAACTGGTGGATCGACGACCGCTCGAGGGCTGGCTGGTCAATCAGAGCGAGGCGGTGATTCGCCTCGACATCCCTCTGGTCAAACCGCTGGGTGGCCCCGGTTGATTCGCTCTGGAATCTACCGGGGTGGCGATAGCCAGAGGAGGTTCTTGTGTCGTGTGTTCACTCTGGAGTAACCTCTTGTGCCGCTGGCACACCGGTAGGCCCAAAGCGGCCAACCGGTGCCACCCCGCCGATCATGAAGATCGAGGTCGTGACCCCCGCCGAGTTCATGGGCAACATCCAAGCTGACCTGAACCAGCGGCACGCCCGGATCATGGGAGCCGAGCCCCGAGACCACCTGACCGCGATCGAAGCCGAGGCCGCCCTGTCGCGAATGTTCGGGTACTCCACGCAAGTCAGAAGCCTCTCCCAAGGCCGAGCCAGCTACAGCATGGAGCCGCTCAAATACGACTTCGCCCCGCAGTCGGTGCTGGATGAGATGCTGGGACGGTGAGGGTTGGCATGATCCATGCCAAGGTGTACGCTGAATTGAGGCGAGAACCGATCTGTATAAAAAATAAATTCTTTCAGAATTTCTCTTCTCTTCTCTTCTCTTCGAGGATTACACCATTGACCTAAGTCGAGGCTCCTCTTTGCGAGGTTGTTGTTAACGATGCCACCGATCCCAAGCGATTTCGAGAATACATCGCGAGGGGAAAGCCTGCGGAGCAAGAACGCTTAGCGGACATCGTCCAGCAGGCCCAAGCCATGAAACAGTCTGTGTCTTCTAATGCGGTGGATGCCTCGATCCCCCGGACACAGCCGTGGTCTCTAATGCTACTACTGGTTGCCGCTGCGCTCATCGCTGGATCGTTGTATGTTCGACGATCATGAGCGCCGGAAATCAGGCAGAATGGGAGTCGATGATGATGATGAACTGGACCCGATCGGGATTCCTGACTCAAGCTGTCGCCCTGGGGGCCATCTTGACGGGGATGACACTGATGGCAAGCTCTGCCCCGCACGAACTCGATGCGACTGAAATGACGCATGTGCGAGGTGGTGGATCAATGTGGTGTTCAACTCCCATGCCCGATGCCGACGCACTGGACTGCGATGAATGCACCTCGAATGGAAATGGGGGGTGGGTCAAGTGTACCACTGACGCAGTGAACAAGAAGCACCAGTACGTGACTAGTACACCACCAACAGCTGCTTTTATGTGGAATTACACTCCAATGCCATGCGGGGGTTGGGCTCGCAATTACGGGAATGCGAATTGCACGGGCAGTTATTCTTCTGTCTCGTGCGGAAGAATGGTCACTGCCGCAATGCGCATGGCAACCTCGACGGAAGTCAATTGCCCACCGATCCCGTAAGGATTGTCCGGCCAAAGCGGCTGGCATGTCTGACTCGTGTTCATCACTGGTGAGGTCACAATGTGGCTCCACAATCAAGCATTTTTGCAATGGCTGACCATGCTTTCCAACCGCGTATCCTGCCATGCAGTAGTGCTTATTGTTGTTCTGGACACCATGTCATGCGTGACCATCGCCCAAGGCTCGGACTCCGACATCTGGGGGGGCCGAGCATTGGCGGTGTGTGGAGCTACGCTGGGGAAAATCGGGAAATCAACAAGTTGAACATCCTTGCGGGAGATCGTGGCGAAAGCACGAGTTTTGCCGACCTCAAAGTAGCTGCCGAACAGATGGGGTTAATCGCCAGCGGAGTGCAATGGGAGAAGATCAATCCCAGTATTGATCTCGCCGATGCTCCCGCCGTGTTGCGAATCTTCTTGCGTGACGGTCGGCCCCATTATCTGGCAGTTGTCGGGGGTGACTCATAGAAAGTCCTTGCAGTCGACTGGCCCGCCCCGCCGCACTGGACAACATGGAAGGAATTGCGAACCACGTGGCGCTGGGATGGAGTGGCGCTCCATCTGTACAAAGATCATCATGTCGGTCAAGAGCTGCGAGCTCACACGAGCCGTCGTGTTGGCTTGTGGTCGCTAGGTCTGCTGGGGTTACTGAGCATGGCCGTTTTTGTGACCTGGCGGCGTCAGAAAGTCCCCGCTGGGCGACGATCAATTACCCAGCACCCGGCGGGCATGAGGATACACCGAGACGAAAAGCTGACATGCACAATTAAGGTTCCTGACACCTTTATTCACTTCTTTATTCACTTCGGCAGATTGAACGGGTGGAAGATGATCCCGGCGGGGATGTCCATTGTGCCGGGAGCGGCGATGCCGATGCCGACGATCTGCGGGCGGGACTGGCTCTCGGCGATGATGCGGTCGATGACGGCATACAAGTGGGCCAGCCCCTCGTCCCGCCTGGCGTCGAGCTTGATCGGAAAAGCGGCGTTCGCCAGGACAGCCCCGTCCTCGCGAACCACCCCGGCCTTGATGCGGGTGCCGCCGATATCAATCCCCACGTAACAGGGAAGCGGGTTCACGATCTGTTCGGGGAGAGGTGGTTGAGTCATGGGGGAAGTCTACGGAATCCGTGCGGGTGTCAACCAGCCTGTCGGGCCGACAACGAAGCAGCGTGTGTGCATCAGAGCAGCTCAAGAAGGTCGAACTCGAGAAGATGAAAGTCGTGCAGGAGTTCCTGGCGAAGCGGAAGCAGACGGAAGAGCAGGGCGAAACGCTGCTCGACCGCACAATGGTGTTCTTCAGCAGCAACCTCGGCAACGCGAGCACGCACTCGACCAGGAATCTGCCGGTGCTATTCGCGGACGGCGGATTCCAGAACGGCCAGCACCTCGCCTTTGACCCAACCAACGGCCCCCCGCTGAGCAACCTGTACCTCAGCATGCTGCAACGCCTGGGTATCGAGACCGACAAGTTCGCGTCGAGGACCGGAACGCTGACCGGGTTGGAAGCTGTCCGTTGAAGACGACGAGGGGTAGCTGCGATCGCCAGAACGCGGGGTGGCCTGATGTTACCTTGGAGGTCTGGGTGACGCTAGAACACGAGGGATTGAAATGTGAGCCAGTCCTACGTATCCTCTGGTTGCTCTGCAACCCAGACGCTCAAAGCAGCGTCTGGGCCACCCCGCCGCCGCCATGGCCCAGTGCCGACTGGTCGCGACGGCCCTGGGCAAGCAACTGGGGTAACGCCGGTACTGCCCTCTCTGGGTTTGCACGTTCCGTGAACTTCCAGAGGAAGGAATGGTTATCGCGGTAGGGACGGTCATTGCTCTCATCGGTGTGTGAATATAGTTCAAGCCTCTCTCTCCCTGAACAGGAGACGAACTCAACGAGACCGACCTACCGATTACCCGGGATGGCGCGTTCCACCGTCGCTTTGAACGTCGGCTTCGAGACTCGATTCTCTTTGTAGTATTCCCTGAGGGTCTTCAATGAGTCCGCAGTGCCCTTGGGGAGATCTTCCCCTCCCACAATGACAGGCGGACTGAAATGCTCGACGCGGTTCTGATCGATCCATTGAACTTGAGTGACCAGCGGAGTCTTCCTGAGCTCGAAGTCCGAATTGACACGAATGGTGGCCGAGTAGCCTTTGCTCTTCCGATGGGGGTTTTCGGGCTCGGTCGATTTCAAAAGAGTCAATGGAATGGTCAACATTTTCGAGGACAGCCGCTTGTTGGCCTCCGCTTCTTCGAACTGACCACCGAGTTGTGAGACTTCACCGACATGCAGGCTCACCGCCTTTAAGGAAAGTCCCAAGTTATCTTCGAGTGCAATCCTGACGTCACATGGAATTTCCTTCACTCCCGGCGGCGAGGAGTTCAAATTGAACTGAATGCCTCCTAAGAATATCACGGAAGAGGCTCTCAAGATCCCTGCCCCCTCAATGAGTTTGGGTTCTCCCCATCCAAAGATGGCAAACGGATTTCCCATGGGGTCGCAAACAATGGCCCCTGGCAGGAATGATTGCGGAATTTGTCGGCTGGTGTCTGTGGCAGTCCATTGACTGAGCCGCATGATCGGAGTCCCCGCTTCATCACGAACTGCCTCGTAGCCATAAACGATGGCCGGTTCCGGACTCTGATCGCTCCATTTCATCTCAACCGGAGGATCGATGTCTCCTTCAAAGGCCAGAACCTTGGGATTCGGCAGCTGCACTGGAAATCGCCGGCTCCCCTCCTGACCGGGATTGATCTCAACTTCGATCCCAGTGGTGACTTGAACGAAGGCTGCGTTGCGGGGATCGACTTTCCTCGCCAGACTTCCTAAGTCATGCGGACTGAAAACCACACACTGTGTTCCGACTTGGTTGATATAGACTCCCCAGAACACACGCGGGCTCCCCGCAGCATGGATCCTGACGATGTTTTTTGAAAAGTCGGGAAGCTCGGCCTGATCCAGGGGAGGGGCGATTCTTGTGTCACTGTCAACTTGAGGAGGGGAAGTGTCGACGAGCTTGGCTGGAATTGCGGGCGGGGGGACTGGTGCCGCAATCGTTGCCACGGATGGTCCACCTGCTGCGAGCGCTTGCGCCGCTGCAACTTTCTCCTTCTCGAATACCTTCGTGGCCTCTTCTCGTTTCTGTTTCAGCTCCACGTGATATTTGGAGGCATCGCTTGTCCCCCATGAATCCCAGTACTCGGATTTACTCGATCCCTTTTCCAGTTCATTGACCAATTCGGAGATCTGGAACCGGTCATCATCATTCGCGGTGACCATCTTGAGAATCGCACGCGGTAAGATGTTCCTCGGGAATCGGTAGTATACTCCCTGAACGGTGACGACCTCGATTCCGGAGTCGTGAATCATCCCCAGGCAGTCCATCGGGTTGACTTCATCAAACAGCATGTCACGAGGCGCAGTCCATGGGACAGCTTTGTCTGGGCCAGCCTTGGCCAGCAGCAATGTATTCTGCCGACCATCGCGGATACTCTGACCCGAATCGATGTCGTGAATGAAGAGTAAATCTGACGGGTTATGATCCGCCATGAACAATTGCAATCGAGTGGTCGTCAAATGCGGAGCATCTCCCGGACATCGGTAGACATCAGGCATTTCAGACAGCAGCGACTTGTTGTGAGGACTCTCCCAAGACTCATGGAGATGGAATCGAGAATAGAGTTCCTGTTCCCCGAGAAAAGGAAGCAGGTGGACGCGCCAGCTCAGTTGAGGCGTCCCATAGACACGCGGAGAACTTGTCAGATTCGTGTCCGATTCTTTGCAAAAAGGGTAGTAATAGAACTTTTCCTCGTAAGCGATTGTGGCGGCCGCAAGTTTCTCGAGTTGTTGCTGGGCCGGTTCCGACTCGCGAATGGAGAAGGCGGGGGGGAGAATCGTAGCCTCAGGTTGACTCTGCCCACCTAGAGGAATTGCAGGGGCACTGACGGTGGCTGGATTGCTACCCTCCGGGGCAGCCACGACGGCATCGCCTGAGTTCCGAAATACGAAATACAGCGTCATGGAAACGATCAACAGAGTGGCTACACCACCGCCAATCCACAGCGGCAACTTGGACGATGCCTCGTCCCGTGGGGATTTGCTCTTCCCCTTCTTCCCCTTTTTGTTGGACTTTGATCGGCTCTTCTCACGTGGCAAAACCGACTCTTCGAATTCGTCGACCATGCCCTCCGAAGTGTCGCCCAGATCGCCCCATTCGTCTTCGATGCTTGCCGATTCTTCCGCAGGAGGTTCTGGCGGTGCGAGCAGCAGCATTGGTTTCTGTCACTTGGGACAGCGAACCTGCTTGCCAATCAAGGACGCTTTGCTCACGTTGATAATGGCAGAACAAGCTTCACAAGTCACCGAAAACGGGAGGGGCATTCGAGTTCTCTGTCTGGTTCGTCGAGTCGATAAATTCAATAAGTCGCCAGTGTAGGGAGCAGGAAGTCGCTATTCAATCCCACTGAGAATGGTTTCACTTTGCGATCCAGAAGTCAGGATCTGCATCACTCCCACATCTCCCGCTGTTCCGGCGTCAGTTTCGCATCCGAGCTGCGCCACATGTACCAACTGGCGATGCTGGCAAAGGGCCTCCAGGGAGCGGCGATCTCTTCGCACTGTTTGGGGGTCGGGTGAGCGGGAAGTTGATACTCCCGCTCGATGGCCGCGCGCACACCGAGGTCGCCGGTCGGCAGGACATCGAGCCGACCGAGCGAGAAGATCAAGAACATCTGCGCGGTCCAGACCCCAATGCCCAGCACCTGCGTCAACTCGGCAATCACCTCGGCATCGGGCCGCTCGTGAATGGTCGCAATGTCGAGCGTCTTGGTCGCCACTTTGTCGGCCAGATCCCGCATGTATCGCAACTTCTGCGGCGAAAGACCGCACCCGCGCAGCCCCTCATCCGAGCAACTCAGAATCCACTGGGCCGAGAGTTTCTTGCGACCACGCAGCGCCGCCAGCCGTTTCCCAATCGAAGCTGCCGCAGCTGTGGAGATCTGCTGGGCGACGATGGAGCGAAACAGGACCGGCAGCGGATCGGGATCGAGCTTGATCTGACATGGCCCGAGCGTGTCGATGAGCCGCCGGAGGGTTTTGTCCTGCTGACGAAGATGCAGTGACGCGGCCTCGACATGCTCGGCGGGGATTTCGCGGATGGTGTTCTGGGGAGGCATGGATGTCGCACAGGGAGGAGATTCACAAAGTCCGTGAGCGGCACGGCGCTAGCCGCCGGTTCTTCGCAGGCGAGTCGACTTATCAGTCAGCAGTGGCCCCCGAGTTTCTCAACCGGCGTTGGCACGCACCACGTCACTCTTCGCCCCCTCACCCCGGCCCTCTCCCCCACAGCGGAGTCCACCCTGAATGTCGCATCGATTGTGGGGGAGAGGGGGCAGAGAAGAGGATTGACTGTCGCCACGTTTCGCCAAAACGTGGGCGACTGGGGTCACTCGCCCTCCCTCTGGCGAGTGGCAGCTACGCCTCATTCTGCGGGCCGCGACTTCCTCGTGCAATGCAGTCCCATGAAGACTATGATCTGCCCTTAACACCTGTCCCCGAATCGATATCCAGCCACGAGTCCAGCATGTCCAGCCCGGTCGGGGGATCCGACGATCACCCGGAGTGGTCCCCGCTGTCACTGCACGATATGACGGTCGCCTATCACCGGCGACCCGTCGTCCGCTGTTCATAAATCATCTCATAATCACGCCACGTCTCGCCATCCACTCCTGCCGCAGCTTGCTTCTTTAAATCAAAGAAACTCGCTCGCAGAAGATCAATGGTAATATGACACAGCAGATTGGTGAACTTCCG
>JAYSUV010000451.1:0-3847 GCA_043718945.1 Planctomycetota bacterium | reverse complement strand
GGGTTGAGCCCCGCTCATTCGATCCACTTCCTGATTATCAATGATGAGGATAAATGTGGGGATTGAGTTGACTTGGTATTGATCGGCGAGTGCCCGTTCTTCTTCCACATCGACCTTGCGGATCGGCAATCCTTCCCGCTCCAGCTTGGAGACGATCGGGGCCATCTGCTGGCAGGGGGGACAGGTCTTCCCGCTGAATTCGAGGACGTACCCGCGTGGGCCCACTCCCAGCGCGGTCATGGTCAAAATGCAAAATGCGGCGACATTCATAAACATCCAACCTCCATGCCGAACTGCAATATTTTCAATCGCCGAGGTGGCGGATTGCAAAAATTGCACGCAGCGACACACTCCCGAGCCGACATCCGTTCGGGCGATCGCGTCGCAATTGGCTGCCGCGTGAGGCGTTTGTCTCGGAATCCCCCGGCGGTCATCGCCGAAGGTCTCCGCACTCATCACGCCGGCAACACTTCCGGGGAATGAGAATGCACAGGGCGTGCCGTGGGGCAGTATTCGACTGGCGTCATGACTGATCGCGAAGGTATTATGATGTCATGAATGTCCAACTCACCCCACACGCTCAGGCTGTACTCCAGCGTCATCTCGCAACGAACCGAGCTTCGTCCGCCGAGGAGTTGGTCGAGTACGCCCTAGACCTGCTGGATGCCCCCGAGCCGACGCTTGACTCCCTGAAGGCCAAGCTCCAAGTCGGCCTGGATGACATTGCAGCTGGGCGGATCGCCCCCCTCAATATTGAAGAAACCATCCGTCGCGGTCGCGAGCGGCTGACAGCCTCGCGGGGGAATTGATGTGGCTGGTGTCTTTCGTACATCGACCGCCGAGCGTGATCTGGGCGACATCTGGGACTACATCGCTCGCGACAACGTCGATGCAGCTGGCAAGCTGCTTCGTGATTTCGAGGCGCAGGCTAATCGTTATGCAGAGAGTCCCGCGCTCGGGGCACGATGCTCGGAGTTCAGTGCCGGGCAGAGGAACTTCACCTTCGGCCATTACGTCGGTTTCTACGTACCGGTGAGTGACGGCATTCAAATCATTCGCGTCCTGCATCGAGCCCGCGACCTTCCGAGTCTGTTTGTTCATGAGGATGAACGTGACTGATGCCCTTGCTGGTTACTCCATCGTCAACCCGGAGTTCGCACGTTTCCCGAGGAGGGCGTCGACGGCAGTGGAGAACTCCCAGTCGCTCCTGGCAGGGGGGAGGGTGAACTTCAGGGTGACTTGGCTCTTCTCAGCTGCCAGGGCCACAGCTTGCGGCATCTCCAAGAACCGGGAAACGTTGAGGAAGATCGGGCCGTCGCGGTGAGTGGTGGGCAGATCAGTGAGCTTGAGACTCGCGAGAGGGGCCTCAAAGAGTGAGGCATAGAGCGCCCATCCCGCTGCTTGTCCATTTGCGGAAAGTGCAATCGACTTCTCTTTCAGTTGAGGGATTGACCGCACTGCCTGGAGGGCCCGACGAACGTCCCAGACGCGAGCGCTGTCGTCTGTTTGTCCCAGCAGAGCGAAGCGACGGCGGATGTGAGTCCGTTCCTTTTCGTCATGTGTCCACGCAGTGACTCCGACTCCACGAGGAGCGAAGTAGACATTCAAAACTCCGGGTTGAGATGCGTCATCCTTCAGCTTCTGAAATCGCTCCGCGCCCTTGATGGAGTCCGGCGTCTCCTTCACATTCGGGCTTAAATTCACATGCTCCATTTGCCCCAGTCGGAACGGGAACCAAAACTCTGCGAAGTCTTTCTCACTCAGTACGATGAGGCGAACCTCGCGAATGGACTCGAGGCCCTGCCCTCCCTTGGAGGTCATATACAGCGGGAGTCGGTACGGGGACTGGCTCAGGAAACTTCCGTAGCCCCAACGAATCTCATTGTTCTCGGAAGCCGTTTCGGCGTACTCCAGAGGGATCACTTCCTCTGGCCAAGCTCTAAACGAGTGTTTCAGGAGTTGGCTTGTCCAGTCCTGTTTCATCGCTCCCCATTCGGGCTTTGTCGACGGCACTGCATGCTTGGCCGCTGGTACGAACTCCTCCTGAATCCGCGTGTTCCGCTGATCGGTCGGCAGCGTCTCAAACACCCTCAACTGCTCTGGCTCGAAGAACTTCACCGCGACCTTGTCGATCGGTGACTCGCTCTGCTTCAGGAACCGGTTGAACCAGACGAACTCGTGGGTCTGAAGTTCCTGGGTGTCCTCGTGTGGACCTTCCGTGATGTTCAGCCCGAGGTTCCTGGGCTTGCCATAGAGGTCGTAGATCCTGCGGACCTTCCGGTGAACGTCGACCACCCCATCCAGTGGGAAGATGCCGTCCTTGTCGGTGTTCGCGATCAACAGCGGACGCGGGGCGACGAGCGCCGCCACGAGGGCGTAATCCCAACCATACGTGTTCACCTGGTACATGCAGTCGCAGTGCCCCTCGATACAGCCGTCGACCACATGATTCTTCAGTGAGGTAATCCCCGCGACCGGGACCGCGACTTTGATCCGCTCATCGAGAGCGGCGATCCACCACGAATACGCCCCGCCCCCAGATCGCCCCGTGACGCCGATGCGAGTCTTGTCCACCTCGGGCCGCGTCTCTAAATAGTCGAGGGCGCGAATGCAGTTCCACGCCTCGACTCCAGCCGGCGTGTAACCCCGCGCGTGCCACCACCACATTCCCTCCTTGTACGTCCCATGGTGCAGCCCCTCGATCTCGCCGAGTTGCAGCGTGTCGATGGTCAGGCACGCATACCCATTCCGGGCATACCACCCGCCGTGGTGCTGATACCCGACCTTGTTGCCATAGGCGATCCCTTCCTTCACATTCCGCGAGTGCCCGCAGACATACAGTACAGTCGGCAACGGCCCGGTCGCATTCTTCGGCAGGTACAGATTCCCCGTCACATACAGCCCCGGCGACGACTGAAAGTGCAGCCGCTCGACCGTGAACTCCTCATGCTCGGTCTTGGCCGTTACCACCGGCTGGAGGTCCGTCTTCGTCGGCAACGGGTCGAGACCGAGCATCTCAAACAACTGCCGCCGCAGCTCCGGCTTCTGCGCCTCCCATTCGGCGACC
This sequence comes from Planctomycetota bacterium, assembly GCA_043718945.1. Classification (GTDB taxonomy): domain Bacteria; phylum Planctomycetota; class Planctomycetia; order Planctomycetales; family Planctomycetaceae; genus TH-plancto1. Next base: position 780 of record JAYSUV010000451.1, on the reverse strand, counting down.
GTCTTGACTTCGGAGAGGAGGGCCTCTGTTCTGGCAGCCAACCGCTGGGTCTCCCAGCGAAAATACTCGGCGACGAGAGTATCGCCTGTCGCGGTCGAGAAGTGTTCCGCCTTCCCCGGTTCTTCAGCATGTAACATCGTGAGGCTCACAGAAAACAACCCGACAAGCAGTAGTGTGATTCGCATTCGGAATCTCCCCAGTGACGCAATGACTGATATCAACACCGCCCGATGATAATGAGAGTGTGCCAGCGATGCACCTCGCGACGCTCGGCCCTCGCTGACCCGTCGGGGGACCCATGGAGTCTACGGCTTGGAAGCATTAAACGACCTCATTCCCACAGGGCCATCTCATGACTTCGTCGCGTGGGCTTTAGCCCACGCGATAACTCTCCTATTCAAATCTGGCGATTGCTCTGCTCATTCCAGAGTGCGAGACCCACTTTGGAGTTCCGAGGGTCGCCCCAAAAAAGTAACCCGCTGCGTCAGCGAGGGCGAGCGCAGTGGGCACGGATTCAGTCTGCCACGGCCACGTTCGGACTGGGAACTCGAATCCGAACCCGAAAAACCGGGGCTCCACGTAGAATCCCCGTTCTTGCTGAATTCTTGAAATCCGCACTTGAACATTTCACGTTGCAATATGACAATCTAGAGAGATTAGGTACTCGATAAGTCGGCAGGCTGCCTTGCTGACCAAGTGTGGAGTAGCCGTCATCTGATGGGGTTGGTCATGAAGCGCATTCACCTATCAATGGCTTCGCGGGGGGGGGGGGGGCGTTTT
>JAYSUV010000046.1:0-6441 GCA_043718945.1 Planctomycetota bacterium | reverse complement strand
CCGCCCCGTCGCGCACCGGGGAAAGGGGAAAACCAAGGATACGTGGAAAACCATCAATAAAATCAACAGGCCGATCAGTCCCCCGTGCCCGAGCGACGCGCTCCGACCGACCAGCGGTCTGGCGAGCGATGAAGCACCGCCCAATAAGTTAGACTGACCTCCAACGCTCGCTGTCGATATGGGACTCGGGCCAGTGACGCCAGATCGCTCCGCTTCGAGTACTTCGCGTCGCGGCTAAACGGGGGAACGGGCGCTCCGGCGGGGTGGCCCAGACATGGCTGTGGATGTCTGGGTGACGCAGGAACAAGAGGGAGTGAATGTTCGGCGGGTCCTCCGTAACCTCTTGTTGTTCTACAACCCAGACACTCAAAGCAGTGTCTGGGCCACCCCGCCTCATTCGCAAATCCTGCGAATGAGGCTTTTTTCTTGGGTTTTACGCGGTTTGAGCCGCTCTCGCTTTGAGGCAATACTGGTCACGAGAAACGGCACTTCAAACGGGTTACTCGTCGGGCTCTGTGGAGGGATTCCCTGCGGATTCACTCGGCAGGGGCTCCCGTTTGAACGTGGGGAATGACCGGCTGGGCATGTTGTCACTGGGCATTTCCCGATCTTCCCCCCAGCGCTCGGTCTCGCTGGGCATGGCTTCACTGGGCATCTCGCGGTCATCGCCCCAGCGCTCAGTCTGGCTGGGGAGTGAATCACCGGATTCCGGCTGGAAGAGTCCCCGCCGAGCCGGTCGTTTTCGATTTGGCCTGTTGTGATCTGGTTCGTCTTCTTGTTCCGGGTGGTCTTGATTTCGAGCAGGCTGGGCGTGGGCTGGTTCATTACCAACTGCTGCTGGGCCTTCTCTTCGTTCAAAGGGGATGTCGGCAGGGATGTCCGCGATTCCCCAACCCTTGCGCGGGGCCATGTCGTCGCATCCCGCCAGCAGCGAGACGAGAACGACGAAGCCCAGTATGTTCCAAGTCGGTCGATGATGAGACAACACGTATTCCTCAATTCATCTGGAAGTCCTGATCGCTGCTTCGGCAATCGAATCGCCATCATACAGTGAGGCTATGCGAACGTGATTCTGAACGCCAGAACGAGTTGCATCTCGGTCCCCAGCCGGAGCTTGGTCACGAGCATTCAAAGAGAGACATATTACAGCAACTCTCGATCAATGAGACCGATCAGGCGGCATAAGGTCGTCGATAGACGCAAGGCTCTCGGCAAGGTATTGTTTAGAAATGGAGCGGAGTCTGCGAGTATCAGTCTGGTGAATCGAACACAGTTGCAAATCTTGTCCGAGGAGCGGGCTCGCGATGCCGAGGCACTCCTTGATGTGGGGCGATGGTCTGGCGCATACTACTTGGCAGGTTATGCGGTAGAGTGCGGGCTGAAGGCGTGCATTGCCAAGCTAACCCAGCAACATGACTTCCCGGACCAGAAATTCGTTAACAGCAGCTTCACGCACAAAATCGAGGATTTAATCAAGCTCGCGGGACTGGGGCTTCAGCGTGACACTGACGTTAAATCGAAACCTCTTCTGGGCAGCAATTGGCTGATCATCAAAGACTGGAACGAGGTGGCTCGTTATCAGTGCTGGACGGAACTGCACGCTCGCAAGCTGGTTTCAGCCGTAACAGACACAACGAACGGGGTGTTGCCATGGATCAGGATTCACTGGTGATGGAAGTGATCGACGCAGGTGCTGAACTCGCTCGCGAGTTCAATAATTACAATGTGGTCAAGGTCGCATTTTGGCTGAAGGCCAGCGACGATGAGCATCGGTACCTTTACATCGCGTCCGATCAGATCAATGACTCCAACTTCGACTTGGCATACGGGGAAGTGCTGCGCCTGACCAGCATGATGAACTCAATCTATCTCGATCCTTTCCGGGTCAAAGTGATCGGCGCGGATGATCCATTGGCGAAGGCGGCTGTGGAGATCCTGAAGCGATTCCCGGGGCGTTTGCCAACTCGATTCGGTGGAACGATGTTCGGAGGGGTCTTCGTCGATGAAGTTTACATCTATCCATATCCGCTGTCCTCCCCCGTGCATTCAAGCTGAAGCAGCTTCCACCCTCCGCCTCGCTCGCCCGACCGCGGCGACAGGGGTACGTTACAACCGAACCACTTGCTCGGTCGCAATGCTCTCCGCCTCAGCCAGGCAAATGCGCAGGGCGTCGAGGGCTAGCTGCCCGCTGAGGATGCGCGGCTCCTGGCCGCTCGCGAGGCCATCGACCGCAGTCTGGATCTCATCGGTGAACGCGGCGCACCACTCGGTCCCGCCGCCGGGAGTCGGGGCGGTGACTTGCCCGTCGCTGGTAATCAGCGTCAGTGGGCGGTTGACGACCCAGCTGTCGCCATAGGTTCCGGCGTCGTACTGGATCGTGGCTCGCTCCAGGAACAGTTCGAAGCTGTGAGCGAACTTCAGACCGGCAGCTGCGATGCCGCCGCTGATAGCGCTGACGGTCAGATCGGGGTTGTCGAACAGGTACTGCGTGCTGACGTGATTGACGAGGCCATCCATCAGTAGGCCGCGAGAGAAGACGGCTTTGGGCATGCCGCACAGCAGGCCGATGTAGTGGTTGTCGTGAATGTGCAGATCAATCCCCCAGCCGCCCAGCTTGCGGAAGTCGCTCATGTCGGCGGACCAGTTCGGCTCAGCGATCACGCGGCGAAACGCAGCTCCGCGCAGCGCCCCGTACTGCCCGCTGGCCACGGTCTCGCGCACAAACCGGAACTCGGGAAAGAACGGTAACACCTGGGCGACCAGCAACATGCGGTTCGCCTGCTTCGCAGCTGCGACCATCCGCTCGGCGGAGGCGAGATCGATGGCGATTGGCTTCTCGACGAGGACATGCTTCCCAGCAGCCAGAGCCTCCAGCACGACCGATTCATGCTGATCGGTGGGCAGGCAGATATCGACGAGATCGATCGCCTTGTCATTCAGCAGATCGCGATGATCCCGGTACTTGGCGACCCCGGTGAGGTCGGTCTTGTCGCTGCCGCGCGGGCCGAAGTTGCCCTTAATGTCGGACCAGTCCCCAGCGAGTTTCTTCTCACTGCGGGCCGAGATGGCGGCGATGCGGGCTCCGTTGACCTTCTTGGTCGCCTCGAAATGGGTCATCCCCATGAAACCCACGCCGATGATGCCGATCTGAAGCATGTGAACAACTCTTGCTGGGGGGCGATGTCATTGGTGTCGGACGATTGGATCAGCTTAACGCGACTGCGGGAATGGTGGCAATTGAGCGGCACAGCTCACCGGATGCAACCGGCGGGCTTTCCACTGAGTCAGTTCCCCTTGTTGAACAGCGTGAGGGCATGCAACGCACAGTGGTCGAATCAACACATGAGGCGAAGTGTGCCTGAGACAGGACATCGAACCGCCTCTTTGGAGCCCGATTCCCGGGCAATCGTCGGTCCTGCCGCGTTTCCGCCCCGAGTGCTTCTGGGGACTTGTCCTACCCGTGCAGCGGCTCGGACCCGATCGTGACGGAGGTCAGATTCTCCGGACCGTGTGTGCGGGCATAGTCCAAGACCTGCTCGACGGTCAGCGATTCGACCAAGTGCCGGATCTCATCGAGGGTCATCACCCGCCCGAGATGGAACCAGTCGCGAGCCAGCCCTGCGGCGCGCGATCCGGTCGACTCTTGCTGCATAATGAGCGAACTCTTGGCCCGCACCTTGCAGCGTTCCAACTCATCGATCGAAATCGAGTTCGACAGGTTGCGAAGTTCCTTGAGCGTCACATCCCAGGTGGCCTGAGCCCGCTCCGCTGTGGTCCCGGCGTAGACGATGACTCGTCCCTCGGTCTTGAGGGTATTGAGGCTCGCGTACACCGTGTAGCACAGCCCGCGATTCTCCCGCACCTCGGTGAACAGTCGCGAACTGCTGCCGCCGCCCAGAATGCTGATCGCGGCCCAAGCGGCGTAGTAATCGGGATCGCTGGCTGAGACTGCCGGGTAGGCGATTGCCAAGTGCGTCTGCGTCGACTCATGCGGGATGTGCAGGCGGCCGCCCGGAGCGGGGATCGCCTTCGGAGTCGGCGGGGAGGTCCCCTTCCAGTCGGCCAGCAACTGCTTGATTTGTTCGATGACCGCCTGGGCATTCACATTGCCCGCGACGCCCAGGATGGCCCCCTGCGGCACGACACAGCGGCGGAAATGGTCGCGAACGCCGTCCGAGGTGATGGCCTCCAATTCCTCCATCGTCCCGTCCGTCGGTCGGCCCCACGGCATGTCGTAGCACCGCTTGCGGAGTTCGACGAACGCCTTGCGCTGCAGGTCGTCTTCCTGGGCCAGCAACGATTGCTCAACGCCGCACAACACCGGTTCGAAAAGGTCTTCTTCGAAGCTCGGCGCGAGCAGAATGTCTCGATAGATCTCAAACGTGGGGGCCAGATTCTCCGCCAGCGTGGCTCCCGAGAGCGTCAGAAAGTTCCACCCCACCTGCTCGTCCCGCTGCACTCCCAGCCGGTCAAGGGCCGACGACAGCTCGCGATTCGGCCGCGTCCCCGCTCCGCGCGTGATCCAGTCGGCCAGAGCCGAAGCGGTCCCGTTGGCCCCCGGCGGCTCGTACAGACTCCCCGCCGGGACCAAGAGAGCGAACGACGCCGAACGCACATCGGGCATCTCCTCGACGATCACGGTCAGTCCGTTGGGGAGGGTCTCCGAGCAGATGACGGTGGACGGCGAGGAGATCGGTTGTGGCATCGAGTCTTTTGATCCGGGAGGCTGCTTCTGGAGAGTCGGCATGACAGACTGCATGGGAGAGCGTATTCGTTTGCTCCCCTGATCGCCAATCCAGAGGGAGGAATCTGTCGCAGATGAACACGGATAAACACAGATAAGAATTGAGGATGGACCACGTTCAAAGAGGTTGGCATTCATCCTCTGTCTCTGTGTTCATCCATGTTCATCTGTGGCAATACCTCCTCCAGCGGTGGAATACGAGCACAGGCTGGGAAGACTTTTGGCAACCCAGAATCACGAAACTACTTATTCCGGTAGTAGTCTGTTTATCGGTAAATGTCAGCCTCCGCTACCGATCGGTTTTACCGCATGTTGCGGCATCATTTCAGGGATGACCGGGGAGGCCAAGATGGCACAGTCGAACACAAAGGTGGAAGTCGTTTTAAGCGATGAGCAACGACAGGAACTGGAAGCTCTGGTTCGCCGGGTGCCACCCAACGCCGTTAACCCTTTTTCAATCTCTATCCTTAAGCTGCTTGGCGCGTTGTCGTTGGGCGGTGGTGGCGGTGGCGATGTGGGGGGGGCCGGGTGGGGAGTCTTGTTTCTTGCGGGGGTAGTTGCGGCTGTTTTTGTGGGGGCGGGTGTAGGCATCGATGACCGCCTGGCCGAGCAGGTTGCACAGGCTGTGGCCGCGTTCTATAGGGTGGCGGTAGTCGCGCAGGATGCGGCGGAAGGCCAGCAGGAGCTGGGCGGCACTCAGGCGGCGCGGCTCGACTCCCCGTTTCGTGGCTTGCACGAGGGCGTACAGCGACATGGCCCACAGACCCAGCAGCGACCAGTGCATCTCGACCTCGGCGTTGTCGGGCGTGGTGCTGCGTAGCTTGCGGCGACCGAACGTTTGTTTAAATGTGCGAAAGAATAATTCGATTCCCCAACGGCGAGAATATAATTCGAGAATCTGTTGATCGGAGCAGTCCGTCTTCGAGAGCAGGCTGGTCACGAGATAGACTGGATGACGACCGTTGTGAGCCACGACCAGCCGCAGCACGAGCGGCGGTTGTTGCTTTCTCGCCGCATAGTCGGGCCAGAGATAGACCGTGCCCGACGACTCGCGAGCGTAGCCGAGTTGCCGTAACAACCGGACATTGGAGCCGACGCGCAGCAACAGCTGCCGCCCGCTGTCGAGAATGGCTCGGGTCTATTCATAGCCGACAAAGCCCGCGTCCGCCGCGATCAACGCACCCGCGGGCCACCCCGCCAGCATCTCCAGCAGGTGCCCGCGTTCGCTGCTGTCGGACGGACCCGTGCGCCACTCCCACGGCAGTCCCGTCCCCACATGCCACATCGTCGTCAGCCACATCTGGGGCGAGTCGGATTTGCGTGAGTGGCTGGTGGCGCGAGACGACCGGCGGACCGCCTTCCCCTTCTTCTGGCTCTTCTTCTGGCCCTTCTTCTGGCCCTTCTTCTTCGTCCGTTTCCGCGACGCAGCGTAGGTCTGCTCATGCCGGAGCGTGCGCGGCAAATCGACGCGGCTGCCATCCACGGCAAACATCACGAACCCGCCCACCCGCCAGCAGGTCGCCAGCGCGTGTTCCATCCGTCGTCGCAGAGCGGTCCGAATTTCCACCACCAACACGCCGGTCCATTTCCGCAGGATCTTCGTGAACGCCTGGTAGGAACCGGCAGGATTAATTAACCCCGGAAATAAGAACAGCGCTGTCTTACGCGCCGTATTAAACCGCTCGACCAGCGTCCCC
>JAYSUV010000450.1:0-1418 GCA_043718945.1 Planctomycetota bacterium | reverse complement strand
CGTGATGCGCTTCTGTGTGACGAGCTCCAGTGTTCGTTCACTCTGTTTGCGCAACTTCGCTCTGACATCGAACGCACCTGCACAGCTGCATTCGTGTCCCGATGTCCCATGTGTACATTCACATCGCCGTGGACGGCCGAAGTTGGTGATCACGTTCGAAGGGACCATCATCACCAGGCTCAGCAAGCTCTGGACAACGTTGCCTCCGACTCATACTCTGCCATCATGGCTGCCTTCCTTGCTTCTGTACGGCTGGTGTATCGGGAACGTGCTCGGCTCCGGAAGCTGGCTGCCCATGTGGTTGTCGACCTAGTCTCAGATCAGGTTGACGTGCACCCCACTGACGCTAAAGTGACGGATCCGGCGCCCCCACTCGAGCAACCACCAGCTGTCTACGACGAGTCCTTGCTACGGAACCGTCTCGCTTCCACTGAAGCCGGCGGCACTGACTCTCGTCCTCCTGTCGTACCACTGCTTGCGGTGGAGCCTGTTCCTGCCGGGAGCCATCGTGGAACGTCTTCACCGCGAAAGCGTGCATTCGACGCATCCGACAACGAACGTTCCGACGACGAAACCAAGAAGCTCTTGTCCCCACGTTCCCGCAAGCCGACGAATCACAAGGATGGTGATGATCGCGGCGGTCTGCGCTCGCATGGCGACTCGATCGTCAATGGAAGCGATGGCCATGCTTTCTTCGTTCATCCGGCACATCCGACCCAGCACAAGGATGGCGATGATCGTGGGAGTGCACGCTCGTGCGGCGACTCCATCGTCGACGGGAACAACGGCCATGCTGCACTGCATCGACCTTCTGGCGAGCCCCACCTCAACGGTGAGGACCGTGGCGGTCCCCGGTCGTGTGGCGATTCGATCACGACGGGTACCAATGGTCACGCAATGCAACCAACCAGAATGTCAACGCGCCACCAACAACAGGTGGTCTGCACCAAGTGTGGACTCCGGTTGACACTGCCAATCTCTTCAACACCTCAACCCTGTGAGTGTGGAGGAGTTGTCGCACCCACGGCAAGTCCCGCCCAGCCCATCGCTGCGCTGTCGCGACCTGCTCGTCACAGTTCGTCTCCGGACCCAATCGGATCTCTCTCTGTGCGTGTTCAGGCTACCCCTGCTTTCAGGGTTCAGCCGAGCATGCTCATTGACAGTGATGACTCATCTTCTGCGGTCCCCGATTCTGCCACTGCTTCTGATACGTCCTCGGACCTCGGAGGAACGGACGGTTCCAACGATGATGCTCATGTCAACGACATCGATGATGCCCCCCGCGCAGATGTGGTCGATGAGTTAGACATTCTGCTCGGTGATCCCATTGAGGTTGGTGCTGCGCAACGGGTACCTGTTGTAGCCCGTGCTGCGGACAGGAGCACGTTCGCAAGTAGGAGGACCACGCACCAGTTCTC
>JAYSUV010000449.1:0-11090 GCA_043718945.1 Planctomycetota bacterium | reverse complement strand
GAAATCGACCTCGGCTCCGACGCTGCGACCGATCCAGTTCCGCTGGAGCGCCTTGATCGAGTCCGGCCAGCCGAGATCCTCCAGCTCATTCGCCAGTCGGTCGGCATAGGCTGTGATTCGCAGCATCCATTGCTTGAGCGGCATGCGCATCACCGGATGATCGCCGCGTTCGCTCTTGCCGTTGATGACCTCTTCGTTGGCGATCACGGTGCCCAGACCGGGGCACCAGTTGACCGGGGCCTCGCTGATATACGCGAGGCGGTGCTGGTCCTGGTACTGGCGAATGCTGTCAGACAGCGAGCGGGGGGCGTCAGCCTCCCGTGCTGGGGGGGCGTGAGTCGCTTCTTGCACGGCGGACTTACGTCCGCCGCTCGCTGTCGATAACTCCTCCGGAATCGGCAACTCACTGATCGGCCTGCCCTTCCCGATTCGCGGCTTCCCATCCGGTCCGGTCCACTCGTAATCCGGGTCGTACCAGGTGTCATACAGCTGCAAAAAAATCCACTGCGTCCAGCGGTAATACTCGGGGTCGGTCGTCGACAGTTCCCGGCTCCAGTCGTAGCTGAAGCCCAGCATCTTCAGTTGGCGGCGGAAGGTGTCGATGTTCTGCTTCGTCGTCACTGCCGGGTGCGTGCCGGTCTTGACCGCATGCTCCTCTGCCGGGAGGCCGAACGCATCCCACCCCATCGGATGCAGCACATGCTTCCCCCGCATGCGGTTGTAACGCACGACGATGTCGGTCGCCGTGTACCCCTCGGGATGCCCCACATGCAGACCCGACCCGCTGGGGTACGGGAACATGTCGAGGACATACAACTTCCCTTGCGCCCCGGCCTGCGGAGTGTTCGGCGTGACAAAGGTCTGGTTCTGGTCCCAGAACTGCTGCCATTTGGGTTCAATGCGTTGGAAGTCGTAGCGCGGCATGTCGATCAGTCTTTCGAGGGAGGGCCAGCGATTGGACAGGCTCCGCCGTCCACGGGTTCGCCTCTTCACCGACCAAGAGCGCAGTGTATGGGGTAACGCTCAGAGGGGCTATCTTTCCTGAGAGGTGAGTGCCTTGAGGGAGAATGGCATTGCTGACGCGGAAGTCCCACCTCTCGAATCTGGCTCGCGCATGCGTGCGATTGATCCAGCGAGTCATACGAGACTCCCGTTTGATCAGCATTGAACACATCTCTTCCCTGTGTGGTGGGAGGGATGACCCGCAGACGGACGCTCTTGGCCTCGGGTCCAGGCACGATGGGTTGAGCAAAATAGAAGATCGTGGTGCAATCGCTCCGACTCGGAAACATTCCGGGGAACTTCCGATCGATCGCTGGTTCAACATCTGCGTGGCCACCGTGGTCGATTCGGTCCAGAGGGCCGTGCTGGCCCCGACCATGAGGATCGACGGATCAAACCAGGAAGGGGTCTCTTACTCCTCGGCCGCCATCTCCCGTCCGCGAATCTCGCGGAACTGCGGACTCCGGACGATGGCTTCGATGGCGAGGCCGACGCGGTGGTCGTGCTGGTCGAGTTGCTGCTGGATGTCGGTCAGTAGCGGCTCGTCGGAGAGGAGTACCGCGCGGCCCAGCGAGTACCCGAGGAGCTTCTTGGTGAACTGGCGGACGAAGGCGGCGCGACGGGTGGTGCCGAGATAGTGCTTCAGTTCGTCTAACCCGGCAATCGGGGTGCCATCGAAGAGAACCGATTTCGTATCGATCGGCAGACCCGCAGCGTCCTGCGTCCGCAGCCGTCCGATGGAGTCGAACCCTTCCAGGGCGTACCCGAACGGGTCGATGCGCAGGTGGCACTTCGCACACGCCGGGTCGCTGGTGTGGCGGGCGATCATCTGGCGTTCGGTGAGGCCCTCGGTCACGGTTTCGCCCAGAACCGGGACGTTCTTTGGCGGCTTGGGGAGCTTCTCGCCGAGCATCACTTCGCTAAGCCATGTCCCGCGCAGAATCGGACTCGTGCGAGACGCACCCGACTGCTTCGACATCGTGGTGGCCAGCGACAGAATGCTGCCGCGTGCGTGCTGGCGGACCCCCTCGACCCGCCGCCACTGCGGGCCGGTCACGCCGGGGATGTTGTAGTGCTGGGCCAGTTCCTCATTCAGGAACGTCGCGTCCCCATCGACCAGCGACAGCAGCGACCGATCGTTCTGCAACAGGTCGGTCAGCACCAGTAGCGACTCTTCATACATTGCCCCGCGCAAGGCATTGAACGTCGGGAAGTGCCGCTCGCTCTTCTCGTTGTGGTTCTCGAAGTCATGGATGTGCAACCAGTGCGCCCCGAACTCCGTTGCCAGTCGGCGGGCCTTCGCATCCTCCCGCATTCGCTTCGCCTGAGCCGCCAGCGTGTCTGCATCTCGCAGCTTCCCGGCTGCGGCCAGAGACAGTAACTCCTCATCCGGACCAGTCGACCAGAGGAAGTAGCTCAGCCGGCTGGCGAGTTCGGAGTCGCTCACGGGGGCCGCCTTCGTCCCGGGACCGGGGGTCTCGATGTGGTACAAGAACGTCGGGGCGATGAGTACCTTGGCCAGGGTCAGCCGCAGCGCCTCATCGTGGCTGAGTTCCTCGGCTCGCAAGTGGCCGTAGAGCGACCGCAGTTCACTGGCCTCATCGCCCAGGAGTGGTCGGCGATACGCCTTCGCCGCGAACTCGATCACCGCCTCCAGTTGCTGCGGCTCGTTGTCGATCAGTCGCTGACGGAAGGCATCCGCGTTGTCCTTGACCGGCTTACGCAGCGGGTCGAACTTCGGCAACATGTCGGGGCGGTCCTGGGTCGCGAACTGATACAGCTGGGTGAACGCCGTCACCATCTCCAGCGGTTCGTGGGCCACGTAGAAGTGTTCGTCCCACATCTTGTCGAGTGCGGCGGACTGTTCGTCGGTCAGCATCAGCCGTCGCAGTTGGTCGTCCTCGCGGTACCACAGGAGCAGCGTGACCACCTCATCGACCGGGACGATTTGCGTATAGCAGAGCGTCGGTGGGAAGAGGCTGCGGAAGTCGTTGAAGGCGGTTTCGATTCGCTGACGGGCGGGGCTATCGTCGTTCGTGATGAACGGAGTCGCAGTGGGGAGGGCGGTCGAGGCGGGGCCGGTTTGGACTGCGAGTCGCACGGACCCATCTCGACCGGTCTCGGGGTGCAGGAAGCCGGACACCACGAACTCCGACCCGGCCACGAGTTCCGCCGGGAGCCGCACTTCGATGGTGTCCGGAGCATGCACGCACAGGCTGGCCGGTTCGGTCGCGCGTCCATCGGGGCACTGGCCGAACCGAGCTTGAGGCAGGCCCCACTTCGATTCGGTGGTGGCTGCCCGCTCAACCGGAAGTGACGCCACAGCCTTAAACACCGCTGCCATGAACGGGCCAGAGATCGACCGGAGTTGTTGCGAGAGGACCGCCTCGGGAGAGTCCTTCGCGAGCGTGGCGGGGTCGCCTTGCAGAACGCGCTGGACCTCACCGGCGAGGCGTTGCTTCTCTGCCGGGTCGCTGGCCGACTGCCACTTGGCCAGGACCGAACCTTCGGGGATCACGTGCCCGGCCCCACTGCCGTTGGCGGGTTCAGAGAAGAAGTGCCACACCTCTGTGTTCCCGTGCGAGTCAGCATGCGGGTTCCCGGCCAGGATCTCGGGCGAGACCTCTTTCCACAGGTTCCACTCCTTCGTCCCATCGCTCAGCGTGAGGTCAATCGAGGTCAAGTCGCACGAGTGATTGTTGTCTTTGGGACTGATGACCAGGGCGATCACATCGCCGGGCCGCACGGCGATGGTCTCCAAGGGAACCACATGCACTGGCGTGGCTCGCGCGCTCTCCCCGGAGGCGATTCGCTGTTTCGTGTTGCCACGTCGCAACTCCAGCGAGTACGCGACACCGTTCCCGCATTCCGGGTGAGCGTGCTGCACCAAGCCGCTGATCCTCAGCGCCGCAGCCACCGGGCTTCTCCAGCCGACGGCGACCGAGAGCGTCGGGGCCGGATGGACCGCGATACTGTGCGGCTTCATGTTGCCGGGGATGCGAACATGCTGGTCGGACGAGTTCGCGACCACGCTGAGGGCATCATCACCGACCCACCCCTGGATGAAGTCGTATGCTTCGGCCTGCTCTTGCTTACGAGTGATCGGTGTCCCAATGGTCGCCGGACCGCCGGTCCCGATGCCCAGGTACTCCAACCACGCAGCCAGCGAATCGGCATCGACGCCGTGTTTCTTGGCTAACGCTTCGAGTTCGACCACGCTGGTCGACTCACCCACTTCGGCGGCTGCGGCGAGGCACTCGGCCGCTTGGGCGAAGTGCCGCTCACGGCTCTTCGCCAGTTCATCGGCCACGCGTCCCACGTCTCTCAGGAGCAAATCGGGCCGCCCCGGGGCCACGAACCGCGGACGCTCCCACAGGACATCATCGCCCGAGTTCCCGTCCCCAGCATCATCCGACCACAGCGAGAGGACGACCTCTCCGCTGGCATCGGTCGGCAGCTTGACGCGGAACTCCTGCCTGGCAATCAGCGGGCTAACCGGAACCAGCCACGCCTTGATCTCCGGTTGCAGGCCGATCTGCCCGACCGAGTTGAACTTGAACAGGGCTGCCTGCCACGGGGTGATGAGTTCCATCAACTGCGGCAGATCGCTGGCCTTGGCGGTCTTCCACTTCGCCCGCAGCGGAGAGAGTAGCAGTGACTTCTCGTCATTGGCGTTGAGTATCGACCAGACGGTGCCGAGGTACTTCGGACTCAACCCCCGAGCCTCCGCCACCGCTTCAATGGTCTTCGCTCCCGATGTGAGCGCCTCGCGCTCCTCAATCGTCGCCAGCAGATACCGCTCGACTGGCAGCCGCCCACCGCGATTGGTGTCGAACTGCACCCCCTGTAAATTGACAGCTGCACCGCCGCCATCGCCGCTGTAGCGACCATACAGCCCGCGAATCTTGGCCAGCGATTCATTGGTCCAATCCCGCCGCGTGTTGCTCGGCGAGAACCGTATCCCATCCGGCAACAACACCGCATGCGACGCGACCTCTTTGGCCGCGTCGAGATATTTCGTCAGCAATGCCGGTGACATCACCAGCGAGTTCCCCACATTCGTGAACCCCTCGCCCGAGGCACTGTCGACCGGGAACTCTTTGGCTGGATCGAGCGTCGCGATCCCGGTGAGATCCCGCAACGTATACGTGTACTCCGCATTACTCAGCCGCCGCAGGACCACCGGCCCCGGATCGCCCGCATGAGCTGCGGCCTCGATTGTCAGGTGCCGCTTGACCCACCCTTGCAGCGTGGCCCGTTCGGGTGCGGTCGGTTGCTTGGAGTCCGGCGGAGGCATCTGCTCGCTTGTCAGCATCTCGCCGATCTTCTGCCACACCTTCGTCTGCTTCTGGATTTGGGTGAGGTCAGTGAACGCCGCAAGGTCGATGTCGGCTTCAAGCGTGTCGCCGGAGTGACACTCGTAGCAGTACTTCTTGAGTAGCGGTTGGACATCGGTCTTGTATGAGTCGTTGAGCTGGGTTGCATCATCGGCCTGCGCGAACGAAGAGAAGAGCAGTACCAACAGGCACGCGAGTACGTAGGACGGGCACATCTGCCCGTCCGTCTTGCGCACCGAGGGGGAATTCACCACGGAGGCACGGAGGCACGGAGAGGTGGTGGAATTCAACGACAAGGCGCAAGGCCGCAAAGACGCCAAGGGAAGAGGGAAATCATCCGGTCTTTTGAGCATTGGCTCCCTTGCGTCTTGGCGTTGAATTCTTCCGCTCATGATCAGCATCTCATTGTCGTCAGTCATCTGTTACTTCCCCCAGCCTACTGACACTTGCCTACATGAATGTGATCGGTCTCTGTTGCTTCCGACCAACTTCACATAACTCCAAAATCGCCTCGAACAAGTTCTCGCCACTGACGTTGTGAAAACAGTCATACAGAGATTTCGCTCCGATGCGATCATCAATCGTATGTTCAAACGCACCATGAATCTCTTCCGGTGGCAGTTTGTGGAATGCAGCCCCGATCTCACTCAGCTCCTTCTCAAGGAGCGAGATTTCAGCCAATGTCCACTCACCGTCACAGTCAGAGTGATCCATCAGTGTGGGAAATCGACCAGAGTCCAAGTGGCGAGCAATCGTGTCTCGGAAGCAGCCAAAATCGCTGTAGTGTCCCACATCACATTCAGCATACTCTTCGGGATCATCGTCTTCGACCTCTGGCCCGAACACATGTAGGCAAAGCCCCATTGAAGTCTCTCCATGTCGGTGTGTTTCGCAGTTGTCCCGTAGGGCGTTTGTTCATTCTTGCGGTTGGGACAGAAACGCTCAACAGTGAGGCGGAATCTTTTGTGACAGCCAAGACAGTCCAACGTCCCGTCACCGCCGCCCGCGTAGTCTGATCCGTCGTGGTTGAATTCCGTCTTGTCTTCGCCCCTCAGCTTTCGTCGAATCTCCGCGATGATGTCTTTGATATGATCTTCAATCAACTTCCGGTCTTTGGTTCCCCAAGGCCATTCCTCGGTTATTGTGCGTTGACAGGGCCCATTCTGGATCTGAGATTCCGTGAGTGGCATGGTCGTTTTCTGGACGGACGGGCAAATGTGCCCGTCCTACACCACGTCATAGCCGTTCGCGACGGCACCTCGCTGCATTCGCGAATCGCTCCGCATGGGGCCACAGTAATCTCCGGGTGCTTCTCTGGCCAGCCCGCCGCGCCAGCCAGGGGCGCGGGCCCGAACCCCTGGCTGGCGCAGCGGGCTGAACGAATCTCACCGAACAGCTGCGGGGCGTTCGCTCATTCGCCGGTGCGAATGTCTTCCGTTAAACTCACCTCGTGAGATCAAGCGTCGGCGAACAGACCGCAGGTGGCTGCGGGCCATGTCGACTCATCGACTGAGGTGCAGTATGCGCTGGGCAACGTTTGGGATTCTCGTGCTAGCTGGCCTCTCCGCTCTATGCGGAACTTCGTACGCCGATTCTCCGGTCGACTTCAATCGGGATGTGCGACCGATCCTGTCGTCGAACTGCTTCAAGTGCCACGGCCCGGATGCGGAGAAGCGGCAGGCCGGGTTGCGGCTCGACACCGTGCAGGGGGCCACCTCCCTCGTGGAGTCCGGCGAGCGAGCCATCACCCCCAAGCAACTGACATCGAGCGAACTCTGGAAGCGGATCACGAGCCATGATCCCGAGACGGTGATGCCCCCGCCGTCGACCAAGAAGTCGCTCTCCCCCGCTGAGATCGACATTCTGAAGCGGTGGATCGAAGCGGGTGCGGAGTATGACCCGCACTGGGCCTTCGTGCCGCCTCAACGTCCGGCAATTCCGACTGTGAAGCAGACAGACTGGAGCCAAAACCCGATCGACCAATTTGTTCTGGCTCGACTGGAAGCAGCTGGTCTAGCCCCCTCAGCTCCCGCGTCGAAAGAGACTTGGCTGCGGCGGGTGACTCTCGATCTGATGGGATTGCCGCCCTCGACAATTGAACTCGATGCGTTTCTCGTTGACGATCAACCCGGAGCGGAAGAGCGGGTCGTTGATCGGCTTCTCGCGTCGCCGCGATACGGTGAACGCTGGGGCCGCCGCTGGCTCGACCTGGCCCGCTACGCCGACACGAATGGCTATGAAAAGGACCGCCAGCGCTCCGTCTGGCCCTATCGCGATTGGATCGTCCGTGCTTTCAACGCCGACATGCCGTTCGACCAGTTCACGATCGAGCAGCTGGCCGGTGATCTGCTGCCGGATGCGACGCTGGACCAGCGGATCGCGACCGGCTTTCACCGCAATACGATGGTCAATGAGGAGGGCGGGATCGACCCCAATGAGTTCCGGTTCTACGCCATGGTCGACCGCGTCCATGTGACCAGTACCGCGTGGCTCGGCCTGACGATGGCCTGTGCGCAGTGCCATACTCACAAGTTCGACCCGATCCAGCACGCGGAGTTTTACGGCACGCTGGCGTTCCTCAATAATGCTGACGAGATCAAGATCGACGTGCCCCAGGCTGACATCACAGCTCGCCGCGACGAACTGCTCAAACGAGTCCAGGAGTTAGAGGGCCAACTCGCCAGCAAGTTCCCACTCCCTGCTCCAGCGGCGGATGCGAAGCCCACGGAGCCGCTGACGACTGAACAGATTGCGGAACAACGCCAACAGCTTCTCGACGCCAGTTTTTCCAAGTGGACTGAAGCGGCCAAAGCCGACGCGTTGGAATGGGCGATCTGGCGTCCGACCCTTATGACGACCAACCTGCCGAAGCTGACGCTGCGCGAGGACGGCAGCATTCTCGCCTCGGGGGATAAGACCAAGCTCGACTTGTATACACTTGAGTTCGAGGGCAGTTTGGAAGGGGTGACCGCCATCCGCTTGGAAGTGTTGCCGGATGACTCGCTCCCCGCACATGGTCCCGGTCGGGCCGACTACGAAGGGCCGGACGGCGACTTCTTCCTCAGCGAGTTCACGTTGCAAATTGATGGCCAGCCGGTGAAGTTCGCCGGGGCCACCGAGACCTACGGCAAACTGAGTATTGGCAGCGGCCCAGCGGGGGCCGCAGGCTGCCTTGATGGAGAAGGGCATTCCGGCTGGGCGTGCAACGGGCATCAGGGGCAACGCGATGTCGCGGTCTTCACCTTGCCCGAACCGCTCAAGGCCGGGCAGGCCGCGAAGCTCGAAATGCTGTTCGACCGCCACTACTCCGCAGCCCTCGGGAAGTTCCGCCTCGCCGTCACGAAGCAACCCGGACCGATCAAGGCGACTGCGATTTCCGATGAGTTGCTCGCGGTTCTGCGTCGTCCTGCTGAGGCATGGATGCCTGCCGAACGGTCACAACTGCTGACCTATTTTCTCAGTGTGGCCCCGGAACTCGAGCACGCTCGCAAAGAGATCGCCGACCTCCGGGCTCAGCTGCCCGCAAACCCCACGGCACTCGTGTTCCTCGAACGTCCGGCGGACAATCCGCGAACCACACACCGCTATCATCGCGGCGAGTTCCTCCAGCCGAAGGAAGAAGTCGTCGCGCAGACGCTGTCCGTTCTGCATCCGTTTCCCGAGGGTGTTCCGCACGACCGGCTGCACTTTGCCCAGTGGCTGATGGCTCCCGAGAACCCACTGACCGCGCGCGTCATCGTGAACCGTCAGTGGCAAGCGTTCTTCGGACGCGGGCTGGTCCGCACGCTGGAAGACTTCGGCTACCAGGGAGCTGCCCCCTCGCATCCCGAATTACTCGACTGGCTCGCTCTTGAAATGATTCGCAACAGTTGGTCGATGAAACAGCTGCATCGGCTGATCGTGACCAGCGCGACGTACCGCCAGTCTTCAACCGTCAGCGAAGCCCTCCTCGCAGCTGACCCGGAGAATGTGCTGCTGTCGCGCGGTCCCCGGCAACGTCTGGAAGGGGAGTTGCTCCGAGATCAGGCGCTGCACCTGGCGGGGTTGCTGTCGGACAAGATGTACGGACCGAGTGTCTTCCCACCGCAACCTGCTTCGGTCACGACCGAGGGGACCTATGGCGGGCTGACGTGGACCGTCAGCGCGGGCGAGGACCGCTGGCGACGTAGCGTTTACACGTTCGCGAAACGGACCGCCCCGTATGCGCTGTTCATGACCTTCGACGGCACTAGTGGGGAGGCGTGCCTGCCCCGCCGCGAGGTGTCGAACTCGCCGCTGCAAGCCCTCTCGCTGATGAACGATACCGTCTTCGTCGAAGCGGCCCAAGCCCTTGGTCGCCAGTTCGCCGCGTTGCCCGGGGAGCGAGTCACGCGGGTGTCCGCGCTCTTCCGTCATATCACCGGGCGGACGATTACCCCCGATGAGTTGGGCGTACTGGTCGAGTACCTGACACAGCAGCAAGCCCGTTTTGAGTCGAAGCAACTCGACCCCGCCGTCCTGACCGGTGGCGACGCGAACCCCGAACGCGCGGCGTGGACAGCTCTCGCCCGGGCGCTGTTAAACCTGGATGAGACGATGACGAAGGAATGACCGCGTGCGTTGGATGTCCTCTTCAATGACTGAGCCGACACATGACCACACGTTCCAGGAGCTAAAAGCCCCACCACGCGGGGGTAGCAATAAAAAGCAGTAACCAATGTGCCATTCGTGCCAGGAAGATTTAGGTGTCGTTTTCATCATGGTTTCCAGGAAAGCGGTTCCTGAAGACTATATCCCCTCACGTCTGCCGCACGCTGGTCAATTAAGACTTCTGGCTGAATGCTGACCACCACTTTATGAACGTCATCCTGACCGTCGCAGAAGTCAGCTGTGTCGCAGAATTCGCTGCCCCCCATATGGCCCTTATGGCAGGACCAACGCCATTCAACTGAGCCAAGCCTCTTCCTCAGTTCAACTCAGTTCTCGCTTCAGAATATATAAGTCCAGCCCCATCGCAGAGACGCCAATGAGTGCAACCCATAATGGCAGCAAGATCAATAACCACATCACCACACTCTGCAGCCGAGGCAGTGCGGTCATCTTTCCATGACGAGGAATAAACAACTCGATCAACACGACTTGAACACTGATCCCGGCCAAGCAGAACATTGCCGCGTTGACTGTGTTTGGAAAGACGCGATTATAAGCTGACACATTAACCCAGATGTACAGCCGTGAAATGAGATGCGGCTCGATTTCAAAGCCTTCGTAAATTGTGCGTATATTAGGCACAAATACAAACAACGTCCAGGCGAGGATGACCCAAACGACAATGGTGATCGTGACTATTTTGATCCGATTGGGTGGAGTCAAGGAAAACTTGTCCGGATCGGTAGAATCCATCGCCAGACCTATTCGTGAGGGTGTCATTTGTCGAACGTTTATGCGAGGCCAGTCGTACTGGCGACCGCTTCGAGAGGAGGAGATGCTCGCGGGATTCCGTCGTGTTCTCTACCCGCCCCCCATGCCCTTCGATGACTTCTGGGCGAGCCACAGTTGCGTCTGAATTCACCGTGGAGTCGCTATCAAAAGAACTCCCCGACGACATTGGTCCTCGGGGAGTTGGCTGACGCTGTAAACGGTTCAGGCGACTATTACTTATTAGCCTTGAATTCACCGGTCACGAAGTCCTTCTGGGCCTTCTCTTCTTGGGCCTTCGAGACTTCGGGATTCGGGGTGGCGTCGACTTCGACCTCGCCGCGAATCCACTTC
>JAYSUV010000448.1:0-3858 GCA_043718945.1 Planctomycetota bacterium | reverse complement strand
GCCTTCGTGCAAGGGAGCGGTCGGCTCGAACTCGCTCGCTCAATCGCCAGCCCCGACAACCCTCTGACGGCCCGCGTCTTCGTGAATCGTGTGTGGCTCCAACTGTTCGGCAACGGCCTGGTCAACACGCCGAGCGACTTCGGCGTGCGGACCGACCCGCCGACGCATCCCGAACTGCTCGACTGGTTGTCGACGCGGTTCATCGATTCCGGCTGGTCGACGAAATCGCTGATCCGCGAGGTGGTCCTCTCGTCGACGTATCGACAAGCGATTGTCGACAACGCGAAGGCCCGCGAACTCGACCCCGAGAACCGCCTCCTCTGGCGACAGAACCGCCGTCGGTTCCAGTTCGAACAGATGCGGGATTCGCTCCTCGCAGCTGCCGGTCTCCTCGATGACCGCATGGCCGGTCGCCCGGTCGAGATCGAGTCGCGACCGTTCTCGCATCGCCGGTCGATCTATGCCTACATCGACCGCAACAACTTCTCGGGCCTGCTGCGGACGTTCGACTATCCCAGTCCCGACACCAGCAACCCGCAGCGGCCACAAACCGTGGTCCCGCAGCAGGCCCTGTTCGGTCTCAACTCGCCGTTCATTGAGGAGCTGTCCAAGTCCGCTGCCCAGCGCGCCAGTGGGGCCAACCCGGCGGAGCAGATCGACTCACTGTTCCGTGTGGTCCTGGCCCGATCTCCCATGCCGGAAGAGGCGAGTTGGTCGGTGGCCTACCTCGGACGGCACCCGGACGGCCTGTGGCAAGTGGCCCAGGTGCTGCTGCTGTCAAATGAGTTCCAGTTCACGGAGTGAGTGTCGTCTTTCGCTCCGCGAAAGACCGTCCTTTCGCGGAGCGAAAGGCGACAATCCTCAAAGGATCCAGCCATGTACAGCCGTCGTGATCTTCTGAAACGCTCCGGGATGGGGTTCGCTGGACTGTCGCTGGCGGGCATGCTGGCCCAGGAATCCCAAGCAGCGACCTCGCCCATGACCCCGCGCATGCCGCAGTTCGCCGCGAAGGCGAAGCATGTCATCCACATTTTCTGCAACGGCGGCCCCTCGCATGTCGACACCTTCGACCCCAAGCCGAAGTTGCTCGAGTACGTGGGCAAGACGCTGCCGACGGAGAACCTGCGGACCGAACGCAAGACGGGGGCGGCTCTCCCCTCGCCGTTTAAGTTTCAAAAGTACGGCGAGTGCGGGACCGAAGTCAGCGAACTCTTCGCTCACACGGCCCAGCACGTCGACGACATGTGCGTCATCCGTTCGATGTATGCCGATGTGCCGAATCACGAGCCGTCGCTCATGCTGATGAACTGCGGGGAGTCGCGTCTCCCTCGCCCCAGCTTCGGCAGTTGGACTACGTACGGTCTGGGGACCGAGAATCAGAACCTGCCGGGGTTCATCGCGATGTGTCCGGGCGGCATGCCGATCACCGAGTCGGCCAACTGGCGGTCGGCCTTTCTCCCCGGGACCTATCAAGGCACATACATCGACACCAAGCATCGCAAGGTGGAAGACCTGATCGCGCATGTCCGCAACAGTTCGCTGTCGCTGGAGCACCAGCGCGATCAACTCGACCTGCTGCAGAGCCTGAACCGGCGGCACCTGGAATCTCGCGGGGAGGACGCCGGGTTGGAGGGACGCATCCAGTCGTTCGAGCTGGCCTACCGCATGCAGATCGAGGCTGCCGATGTCTTCGACCTCTCGAAGGAACCCAAGAGCATCCGCGAGATGTACGGCGACACCGTCCACGGGCGGCAACTGCTGATGGCTCGGCGGCTCGTCGAACGCGGCGTGCGGTTCGTTCAATTGTGGCACGGCGAGGGCCAACCGTGGGACAACCATGACGATCTGGAGGTCAATCACCGTCGTCTGGCCGGAGAGTTGGACAAGCCACTGGGGGCGTTACTCACCGACCTCAAGCAGCGTGGAATGCTGGACGAGACGCTCGTCATCTGGGGCGGTGAGTTTGGCCGTACGCCGGTTGTGGAACTCCCGACCCCCGGCTCGAATGCCGGAAAGATCAACGGCCGCGACCACAACCACTGGGGCTTCTCGATGTTCCTCGCGGGCGGCGGAGCCAAGGGCGGATACGTCCACGGAGCCACCGACGAATTCGGCTTTGCCGCCGTCGAGAACCGCGTCCACGTCCACGACCTGCACGCCACTCTGCTCAAGCTGCTCGGGTTCGATCACGAGCAGCTGACGTACCGGTATGCGGGTCGGGATTTTCGCTTGACCGATGTGCATGGGCGAGTCGTCGACGAACTGATTGGTTGAGCAGAATCGTTGATGGTTGATGGTTGATGGTTGATGGTTGAGAGAGAGAGAGAGAGAGAGAGAGAGAGAGTACCTGGTGTTCTCCCGATGAGATTCCCCTCGAATTGCGATATGATCCACGCGGCGTGTCGACTCGCCTGACATGCCGGTGTCGAAGAGATTCCCCGATTGAGTTCTCCCCATGCGCACTCTCATTCAACACGCTGACCTCGTTCTTCCGACTGGGATTGTCCGGGCGGATCTCCTGATCGAGAACGGCAAGATCCTGGCTATCGCTCCACCGAAGGCAGCTGCGGCCGATGAGGTCGTGGACGCCACTGGCCTGCATCTATTGCCGGGGGTGATTGATGACCAGGTTCACTTTCGCGATCCGGGGCTGACGCACAAGGAGGATCTGCACACCGGGAGTCTGGCGTGTGCCAAGGGGGGGGTCACGACGTTCCTCGAAATGCCGAACACGAAGCCGACGACGACGAGCGTGGTGGCTCTCCATGAGAAGCTGGCTCTGGCGGCCACGAAGTCGGTGGTCAACTATGGGTTCTACATCGGGGCGACGGAGCACAACGTCGCGGAACTCGCACAGGCCCATCGCACTCCGGGGATCAAGATCTTCATCGGATCGAGTACGGGCGATTTGCTGGTCGACCAGCAGGAGGCTCTCGAACGCATCTTCGCCGAGTCGACGCTGCCGATCTGTGCCCATTGCGAGGACGAAGCCACGATCGCCGCCAACAAGGCCCGGCTCGGCACGCTGCATGATGTGCGGCAGCACTCTCAACTGCGAGATCACCGCGCTGCGTATGTCTCGACGAAGCGGGCCATCGACCTCGCTCATCGGCATCATCACCGGTTCCACGTCCTCCATGTCTCCACGGCCAATGAAGTCGAACTGCTGCGCGATCATCGCGGGCTGATCACAGCTGAGGCCTGCCCGCATCATCTGCTGTTTCATGTCGGCGACTACGACCGCCTAGGCACGCTGATTCAGATGAACCCGAGTATCAAGAACGCGGAGGACAACGCGGGTCTGTGGCAGGCTCTGCGAGACGGGCTGATCCAGGTCATCGCCACCGACCATGCGCCGCATACACTTGCCGAAAAGGCCCAGCCGTACCCGCAGTCGCCCTCGGGGCTGCCAGCGGTGGAGAACTCTCTGGCGCTGATGCTCGACAGCGTTCACCGGGGGCGTTGTACGCTGGAGCAAGTTGTCTCGTGGATGTGCGATGCCCCCGCTCGGGTGTGGGACATCGTGGGCAAGGGACGGATCGCCGAGGGGTATGACGCCGACCTCGTGCTGGTTGACCTGCACCAGAAGCAGACGATCCGTAACGCCGACCAGCTGACCAAGAGCGGCTGGAGTCCGTGGGACGGAGTGGAACTGACGGGATGGCCGGTGCGGACCTGGGTCATAGGGCGAACGGTGTTTCGGGAGGGCCGCGTGGATGCTGGACATCGCGGGAGCGAGGCAGTTTTCAATCACTCGCGAGGCGGCTTCTGGGCCTGATCAGCACGGTGAGCTTGCATCCCGTTCCGCGACAGGGCATGCTGCCGTCAAGTTCCCATTTCCTCCCGTTTGCTGGATTG
>JAYSUV010000447.1:0-11116 GCA_043718945.1 Planctomycetota bacterium | reverse complement strand
ATCGTGATGATGGCCTCCACCAGCAGCGGTCGTTCCGGCGTGGCGAGCAGGAACCGCACGCTGGGCGATTCCGGATTGGCCACAGCCCCGGCATCACTGCGATGCAATTGATACTGCGGCATGCGCGCTGCGGGAGTCACCTGGGGCAGGACTGGCTCAGGAGGACGCTGCATGTCGCTCCTGTTCGGAACTGAGGCTGTACTCAGCAACCGCACCGGTACCGACAGTGTCTCTTCTGCCACCGCCAAACCGCTTGCCAGCGCCAGACCGATGAGGACTGTTTGGCGAATGAACGATCTGGATCGGAGGTGCCACATGTAGGGGTCTCTGGTGTTCAATCTCGGTGTCTCGGTTCGACCGGTGTTCAGCTCAACACCGCTTTCACGGGCGTCCCTTCGGTGATGCGGATCGGGCGACCGTTCTCGTCGATCTGTGAGGTCTTGTGATCGACTCCCGCTGCGGTGCAGAGTGTGGCGAGCAGGTCTTCGGCACTCATCTGGCCCTCTTCGACGCTCATCCCGCTGTCGCTGGTGCGGCCATACGCCTGTCCTCCGGCGATCCCTCCCCCGGCCAGCACAGCCGACCAGGCGGCTGGGAAATGATCGCGACCGACGGTGCCGTTGATCTGCGGCGTGCGACCGAATTCTCCCATCCAGAGAATCGTCGTCGACTCCAGCAGCCCCCGGTCGGACAAGTCCTTCATCAAAGTGGCCCAGCCGTTATCGAGTTCTGTCGACAAGCCGCGAACCGCATTGAAGTTGTCCGTATGAGTATCCCAACCCGCCCCGCCGCTGCTGGTGCCGAGAGAGACCTCGACGAACGAGACGCCATGCTCGATCAGCCGCCGGGCCAGCAGGCACCCCTGACCGAACGCCGTCCGACCATAAGCCGCGCGAAGCTCGGTCGGTTCCTTCGAGAGGTCGAACGCTCGCGAGTCCTCGCTGTTCATCAATCGCACGGCGTTCTCGTAGATATTGTTGTGGGTCGTGGCGGCTCCCGTCTGATGTGTTGAGAGGAACCCGGACTGCAAGTTCTTCCACATCGACAGACGCTTCTCCGAGCGGGCATCGGTGACGTGCCCCGGTCGGTTCATGCCCTGCACTCGCAACTGCGGGAAGCCATCGGC
This sequence comes from Planctomycetota bacterium, assembly GCA_043718945.1. Lineage (GTDB taxonomy): Bacteria > Planctomycetota > Planctomycetia > Planctomycetales > Planctomycetaceae > TH-plancto1. The sequence continues at coordinate 9,990 of JAYSUV010000447.1, read as the reverse complement.
CCCGTTCGTGGAGGCTCCCGGCATATCGGAGGCACCCACCATCAGCGGCTGCATTCGCGGCCCCAGAAAGCCCGGCCCGAAGGCGTCTTCGTTGAAAGTCCGAAACGCTCCGATGCTGACACAACCCGGAAGCCCGTCGGAGGGTCCACCCAGTTGATTGGCCATCGAGCTACCGATGCACGGATGTCGCACGGGGCCGGATGGGACGTACCCCGTGCGCATCAGATAGGTGCCGCGCCCGTGATCGCCCTCCGCTGTCGAGAGCCCCCGCAGCACAGCCAGATTACTCGACATCGCGGCCAGCTTCGGCAGATGCTCACTGAACTTCAAACCGGTCGAGGCCGTTTGAATCTCCTTGAACTCGCCGCCATTGGCGTGTCCGGGCTTCATGTCCCACGTGTCCGTTTGAGTCGGACCGCCGCTCATCCACAACAGGATCACATGCCGCGAATTCTTCTTCGCAGCTGCGAGTTGCTCCTGAGCAAACAGGGGAAACCAGCCACTGGCGCTGACCCCCGCCATGCTGGCGGTGAGTGATCCGAGCCAATGGCGACGAGAGACGGATTGGTTCATGAGAGGGGTCGGATGAAGGATGAAGGATGAAGGATGAAGGATGAACACGGCATCAGTGGTTCATGGTGAACTCCGCACTGTTCAGCAGTGCCCAGAGGACATCGGAGAGGGCTTCGCGAAGCTCAGCTCCTTTGGTGTCAACAGTGATGTATTGCTGGAGGAGTTCCTTCTCGGAGGGTTTCGGCGAACGGGCGAGGGTGGCGAAGTAGAGGATCTCGATTCTCTGGTCGCGACTGAAGAAGGGGGCCTCGAGCGATTTGAGCAGACCGCTCGACTGCAACCCCGTGGCCCCGTCGACCAGCGCTCCGTTCATCAAGGTCAAGGACTGAGGGATGCCGCCTTGATACTCGGTGGACCGTCCCGATGGTGTGCGGAAGTCGCGGAGAAATGCCTCACGGGTCGAATTGCCGTAGCGATCCACCAACCCGGTCGCAGCATTCGCCGTCCCACTGCCGGGCATCGTGGCCACCGTGATGCAGTCATAGACCTGCTCGGCGGTCAGCATCTTGACGTTCATCTGCGCGAACCAGTCGAGCCGTGATTCACTGGCGTCGTCCGCACCGCTCGACAGGCGGTACGCTCGGGACAGGGCGATCGTGCGAAACAGCCCCTTCAGGTCGAAGTCCGACTTGATGAACTGACCGGCCAGCAGATCGAGCAGCTCTGCCGAGAGAGGCGGGTTGCCCACTCCGAAGTCATCCACGGGATTGACGATCCCCTTGCCGAACAACATCGACCAGACCCGATTGGCGGTGGCGCGAGCAAAGTACGGGTTGTCCTTGCCCGTCAACCATTGGGTCAACACGCGACGCCGGGCCATCGTCGGTTCTGAATCAACGGAGACATTCCCGTTGAGGAACTTCGGAGCGACGGGTTCTTTGGATTCCGGCATGGTCACTTCGCCGCGATTGATGTCGCGCACCTGCATGACGGTCGACACTGTTTCCAGTTTTCCTTGCGGTCGGGAGATTCGACCGAAGAAGGCGGCAAAGCCCCAGAAGTCTTCTTGCTTCCAGGGTTCAAACGGATGGTCGTGACACTGGGCACATTCCAGCCGCATGCCGAGGAACACCCGCGCGGTGCGACCAGCGAGTTGGTCCGGTTCGAGCCGAGTGGCGGAGTAAAACAGCAGCGGTCCCGACTTGACCAATCGACCTTCCGCCAGCAGCAGTTGTTGGACGGTCTTGTCGTACGACTGACCGCTGGCGAACTGTTCTGCCAGCCACTTCTCGAAGGCTTCGATGCCGCCAAAGTTTGCGAGGTCGATCCCTTCGGGAATCAGGAACGACCGGAACCGGGCGGCGAGATGGCTGGCATGATCGGGGCTATTCAAGAGTCGCTCGACCAGTGTTTCATAACGATCTGGCGAGGTGTCTTTCAGGTAGTCACGCACCTCGGTCACGCTGGGGGTTCGTCCGACGAGATCAAGATAGACCCGCCGCAGCAACTCTTCGGGAACGGCTTCGGACGCGGGCTGAATCTGGTTCTCGGCCCAGAGTCGGGTCAACACCGCATCAAGATCTTGAGTGCGATTTCCCGAGACGCTGTGGCGGACTTGCACGGGCTTCCATTGCGAAGCGGGGACTTCGAGGTTGCCGTGATAGGGCTCGCTCGGATCAGTCTCTGGCGCAGCCGCCAGGGCGACCTGGGTGTCTCTAGGATCAGCTGCTGTCGGGACCGGCAAAGACGACGAGTTCATATCGACAGCGGGTGCTTGGGCATTGGCCAACACTGTGGTCGACGTGAATACCTCCACATCCATAATGGGCAGAGAAGCGGGGATCGCGGAGAGTCTCGAAGCGATCGCCGTGTCCGAGTCGGCACGATACTTCCAGGGCAGGAACTCCGCCGAAGAGGTGATCGCCGAAGCCGGGTGCGGCACGAAACGACTCTGGACAGGCAACTGGCTTTGGGGATCGACCAGCACGGTCATTTGCGCCGTTTTGTCACCGCATTCCAGATTCACGGTCAGTTCAATCTGCGACGTTCCGTCGACCTCGACCAGCCGGGAGTGTTCGCCAGAAACTCGGGCACCCTGAAGAAACTCCACCGATTTCGCCTGTGCGGCATCCCCCATCAGAAATGCCAGAACCAGGCGATCCGGAGTCCCCAGTTCGGCGGAGAGGAGGGACCGGCGTTCTACAAATGATGCCTGCGAGCTGCGACGCAGGATGATGTTCTTCGTGCCGTCCAAGAGCACAGCTGACAGGGATGTCGTTTCACCAGCCTGCTGCTCATGCAGCGCGAGCCAGCGAACCGCTCCGTTCTGTTCAATCTCCACCAACCCCGCTTGGCCGAGCGCCGCGACCATCGTGTTCCAGGCATAGACTGGAGACGATGTCTGGAAGAAGACCGTCAGAGCCGCGATCAGCACCACCGCAGCTGCGATCGGCAGGGTGCGAAACCAGCGGGCCCCTCGAACGACACCCCGCTGCAGCTTGTCGGCGGCTGAGTCGGTTAGACGGGGTGACTCGCCCCACTCCTGCTCCACGACCTGATCAATTCGCTTGAGCAGTGAACGCGGAACGGAAGGCGCATCGAACGCCTGTGAGAGCAGCTCTTCGAACTCACGATCTTCGACCGTTTCCGAAGGTGTTGTTGTGGGATCATGCATGTGATTGACTCGACGAACCCCTGAACTCAATTTCCGGTGACATCGCACAACGAAGACGTTTGTCTTAGTTGTTCGGAACGACGGTCCTACCATGCTGGTCCCACGCGAGCAGGTCGCCCTCCACGGGACCATGAGACACGGAACCAGGAGCCACCGGCCCTTCGCGGTCTTCCGACTTCTGCTGCCTCAACATCCGCTCTCGAAACTCCCGACGCCCTCGGAACAGAATCGACTCGACCGCTTTCTCCGAGAGTCCCATGCGATCCGAGATCTCGCGAACGCTGGCCTTGTCGATGTACTTCCATTCGAGAGCGATGCGGGTCTGCTCCGGGAGCGATTCCAAGATCTCTCGCACCTCTTCACGCTGCTCCAACACCTGCTGCTGTTCTGCGGCCGTTCGAGCATCGGTATGCGGCTGAGTCACTTTCACCTGATCGATCAGATGCTGCACTCTCGCCGCAGCTCGAAAGTGGTCCACCACCTTGTTGGCCACAACGGTCCGCAACCAACTCATCGGACTCTGAATCGTGATGGTGGGGTCAGCCACGGCTTTCAGCAGAGCGAGAACTGCTTCGCTGACAAAGTCTTCCGCCAAGTGCCGATCTGCTTTGGCCCGAACGCAGGCAAATCGCCAGACCGCAGGCAGGCAGGTCTCACTGAGATACCTGACCGCCACCGGATCGCGACAGCGCAGTCCTTCGACCAAGGCAGAATCGTCCAAAATGGCCTCTCTGAATTGCCAGCATCTGCTTTTGTGAGCGGCCAGGCGCTAGCCGCCGGTTCTACTCATCGTCTGCTGCCAGAACCCGCGGCTTACGGCTCACATCTCGATCACCCGAGTGCGTCATTCCAGCCCGCACGAACGAGTTCCAGATCCCGCGTCACCATCCACAGTCGGCCCGCAGGCTGTCACAATGTCCTCCGAGGAACTGAAACCCGATTCTACCGCACAGTCGCGGTCTAGATACAAGGTCGCCAGCGACACCGGATTCACGCAAAGATTCTCCGAACTCCATTCGAAGGTTGCTGAACCACGACATTCTGAAAAAATGACTGCGTGAAATAGGGAGGCCAGTCGACGGTGATGGGGACTCCCAGTTCGCAGCCTCCCGGAAGCACATCACCACATGATACAGTGCGAACACGAGAGCGGTTGTCGGATGGGTGCCTTGAAATTGGATGTCGCGACTTATGCGTTACTCCTCGAAATACGTCGCTGGTTGGAAGATGTTGGCCGCGATCGCATTGGTCTCCATCGCTAATGAATTTGTCGCAGCTCAGGAAGTGAGGTCTCCCACGGTGCGTTCCGCGCTGGGGAAGATCCTCACGGAGGATTCTGTCTCCAACTCCGCGTACTCCGTCTGTGAGCGCGCGATGCGGTTGCCCGATGAGGAACGGTTCGAGCGATTGGCGGCCTATGTCCTGCCCTCCGAGGACCACAACACGCTGCGGCTGGCGTTTGACATGACCCCGACCTGCCCAGCTCCAGTGGTCATGCCGGTTGTTGATTCGCCCCCTTTCGAGGGTGTCGCGCCCCGCTTTTCCGGGAGCGATTTCGCCTCGCCCGCTTGGGAACTGATTCGTGTCGCCACCAGGCTGAGGCGACTGCCCGAGATTCGAAAGCGAATGGAGACTTGGCAACCCACCGAGGTGGAAGACCGCAAATGCGTCGCGGCGATGCTCTGTGCGATCTCGTGCGCCCAGCGGAATTTCCCCGAGGCCCAGACGCACCTGCAAGCGCTCATCGGACTCACGCGGGCACAGCCGGGGGATCAACTTGAACTTACCCCGGAAGCGTTCGGACTCTGGACAGCTGCCGAGCATCCGGAAATGCAGCCGTTGGTCGAAGAATTCTGGGCGATCCTTTACGAAGACATGCGGCTGGACCAACACCATCGCCACGCACGCAGCGAACGTTGGATGCGATTGGTCCACGCCCAGCGTCCGGCGTTGCCGCTGCCTGCGAACTCCCAGATACTGGCTAAGACTTAACGCCCCATGTGGATTCCCGTCAGCCGGATGATCGCGGAAACACGCGGGGCCGGATATCCCCAGCCGCAATGGCAATCTCAACCGGGCAAGGTATTTCATGCCGTCTGCCATGACCAGGACTCTCTCTATTACCGCTCTCCGTTATCCGGCCAGTTCACCGTGGAGGCGGACGCGACAGCGTTCGCGTTTCGAGACATCCATCTGGGATACGGTAGCTATTGGGTGGGGCCGTATTGGGATTTGAAGTTCATGGTCCAGGGAGACTTTCGGGGGGACCAGAAAAGCATCCCCATCAGGCCCCCGCTGACTCGCATGTTCGACACGATGCGAGTACGGATGGATGTCACCGACGAAAAGGCTGTGCTGTTTGTCAATGGACGCCTGGCCGACACACAACAACTCCAGGCCCCCGGTGATCCGTGGTTGTCGATTCACAGTTGGTGGTACACCAACGGGACAGTTTCCAATCTGCGGATCACGGGCAAGCCAGTCATTCCCGAAACGGTGTCGCTCCTGACTCCCGGTCTGGACGGCTGGGTGGCTTACTATGATGAGTCCGTGGGGGGGCAGAATGCCAACTGGCTCTCTCGTCCGGGTGTGAAGTCGACGTTACATGCGGGCCGGTTCGGAACGACCAACCCGCCGGAGTCTGATGACCGGGAACTGTACAGCCGCCGCCGAGATGACCTGTCGCAGACATTCACTGAACTGTTGCTGCGCTATCATCGACCGATGATCGAGGATGGAACGATTGAGTACGAATTCTTCTACGAGCCGGGCCAGGCCCATGTGCATCCGGTGCTTGATCGCATGTGCCTGATCTTGAATCCCGACGGGGTCGACGTTCACTGGGCCACCGATGGTCGGCACGACCGCACGGATATCGGGCCGGACAATCTGGTCAGTGAACCACAGCATCGCACATCCAAAGGGTCGCTGCCGCTGAAGCCCGCGGAGTGGAACCGGGTCGCGCTCTCGATGGCCGGTGACACCGTGAACCTGAGCCTCAACGGGGAGGCTATTTATTCGCGGCCACTGGAGGCCACCAATCTCCGGACGTTTGGTCTCTTCCATTGGGCCGATCAGTCCGAGGTCCGCGTGAGAAACATGCAATGGCGAGGCGATTGGCCGAAGCAGCTTCCTCCGCTGTCGGAGCAATCGCTGGCCGACCTGAGCTTGGACACTGCACTGGGCGACCGGATGGCCTTGAAGAGTGTTCTGGCGCATGACTTTCGAAACGGGGTGCCAGCGAATTTAATGTCAGTGACGGGAGACGACTGGCAATCGCATCTCAAACAGCAGGTCGATGGCATCCAGATCACTCGCCCCGGGGGTGAATACGTCACGTATCTCATCAACTTTCCCATTTTACTCACTGGAGACTTCGACATCATCGCGGAATATGACCAGTTCCAAGTTCAGGCGAAAGCGGGCGGTGAAGGGAACATCGAGCTATTGGCGATGCTGGACGACGATCGGGCTCGTGAACACCACCTGCAACGAAAGCTATTCGTGTTTGCGGATCGAGAGGAGCAGGTCACGCAGGCCGCAGTCGGAGAAAAGCGTGGAACCGAGACGCAGTACTCCTTTTTTGATGCCCCCCCAGAAGAGTCCACCTCGGGACGACTGCGGTTGGTCCGCCGGGGGACGACCATCTACAGCCTCATTGCCGAACAAGACTCTGACCACTACCGGCTGGTCCATCGCGAGCCAGCGACACAGGATGAAGCGAAGTTTCAATTGCGTGTCGGACATCACAAAGGTGGTGCCACGAGTGTTGTTTGGAAGTCTCTGGATGTCCGTGCGGAAGACTCCTTCGGGGTGTCTGGCAGTCCACTCAAAACGATCACCGAGTTGGATGCTGAGCGCTCTCAGCTGTCGAAACATCGCACGTGGGATTTCCGCGTGAAGAAGCCGGGTGATGCTTCTCTCGCTTTGGGAGAGTTTGATATTGCGGGAGGTTCCGTTTCCAAGTTTATGCCCGAGCCAGACGGCTTGCGTGTCGATGTTCCCGGCAGTGACGGCTGGTCTGCTTCGGGTCTCTTCTCTCGGAGTCGGATCGAAGGAGACTTCGACATCGCGTTGGAACTGGAGGTTCTCCACGTCGAACCGTGCATGCTGCACAACGAGTCCTGCGTCTTCTTACAGACCGAGTTTCGAGACAAACGCCAAACGACGATCGAAGCCAAGTTTTCCATTCACAACGCAGGCGACCGCAAGGCGGAAACTCAACTGCGTCGAGTCCGTCGTGACAGAACATTCGATTACCAAGAACTCGTCTCGCAGCCCTCCGATGACGCCAAGCTCCTGCGGCTGGCTCGTCGCGGAGATGTCATCTACCAGTTATTCCAAAGTTCAGCACAGAAGACTCCCGTCGTTCTGGGGGCTGTGCAGATTGGTCGCGAGCCTGTGCTGCCGGGGGATTTGCGGATGCTGATCCATACCGGAGGCGACAAGCGGAAGACCAGTGTGCGATTTCGAACCTTGACCGTTTGGGCCGAGAAACTGACTGAGCCCTAGCAGTTCGGTTCGCTCTAACCCACTGAAATGAGTTCGATTCAATCGGCTGAGACAAGGAACTAATCCGTGGAAGATTCAACAATGCAAACTTCACATCCCCGTAGCCAAGTGCTTGATGCCATCACGTCTTATCGACTTGTGCCGGATCAAAGAGATTCACCACGGAGGCACGGAGGCACAGAGGGAGAGCCGTCAGCGTTCAGCCGTCAGCCATCAGCAATAACTGACTCGCCTCTCCCCCTGAGAGAGGGGCTAGGGGTGAAGCCCGAGCTTCAAGTAGATCCGCATGACCGCTCAAAACTGGCCCATCAATCGACACCTCTCAACTCTCAACCTTCTTTCTCCGTGCCTCCGTGCCTCCGTGGTGAATCCTCATTAATGAGTTCACTAAGAACACGTCTCGGAGAATCGCTGATCTTCCTGGCTTTCATCGTGTTGGCTAGTACCTGCCAGGAAGCCCCAGCGATTGCTCAGGGTTCGTCACCTTCCAGTGATCCGAACGCTGCCATCCTGCGCACGCTGAAAGCCGACGGACCGGCCAAGGCGCTCGATGCGCTGCACGCACTGCCCGCTTTCATTCGGAAAGATCCGTTTCTCGTTCGCCTCTCGCCCGCAGCCGCTGCAGTGCATCGCGCGCTGCTGCAATTGAGCAGTGATGAGCAGTACGAGATCCTGTCGGCGTGGACGCTGCCCGGCGATGGATCGGCAGTGCGTGTGCTGACCGCCATCGTTCCGGAGAGTGCCCCTCCGATGGAGTTCGCGCGGGCCATTGGCGAACGTCCTCAGAAAGAATCGTTCGGCGTGGCTTCCGTCGGAGACGTTCCCGGCCTCTTCTGTTCCGCGTGGATGCTCGTCACCGCAGCCGATGATTCCGGTAATCTTCGCAAGCTGATCACCGAACTGGAATCACGTACCGCTAAGAAGACAGCCCATGCCGACTTCGTGCTGGTACTGGCTCGACTCCGAGAGAGTCGTTCTTCGATCGATGATCTCAAGGCATTGCTGGACGCTCGCGTGAAAACAGAATCACCCGAGATGTCGGTCCGCATGGAAGATGCGGTCCTGCTGGCGGTCGCGATGCAGCGGGCCGAGTTGGCCAGCGTGTGCGAGCCTCTCGCCGAGAAGGTGGTCAAGTTCGATTTCGCCAAAGACGCAGGTCCGTGGATGACCTTCCTGCGTCGATTGCGGGCGATGGCCCTCCTGAAGGGCCATAGTCCAGAGTCAGATGCGGCAGCGATTCTGAAAGAGACGCCTTCACTATGGATTGCTGCCGGTGACCCGCGTGGGAGCGGAACCGCCACGGGGTCCGATCAGGCTCTGTGGTTGACTCACGAAGACCATGTGCAGAGGCTCTCCGGACCGGGTGACGATCTGCTGTTGTTCCGATATCCGCTGACAGGCACGTTTGAGTTGAAGGGGGAAGTCAGTGTCTTCGAAGATGGTGTGGCTGGGATGAGTTACGGAGGTCTTTCCTTTGATGCGACGGACAAACTCTTCACGGTGCGCGATGTCATGCGGCCAGCTCAAGAAACTCGCGAGTGGCCGTTCGTGGCAGCCAAGGAGTTGCGAATGTTCAATCGCCTCAACATCCGCAGTGATGGCGAGCGCGTGCAGTTTCTGTCAAACCTGCATCCCGGCACTTCGCTGACGGCAACCTCCTGTGAAACCAGTCCGTGGCTGGGCCTGCAGGCCTCCGGCTATGGACGAGTCTATTTTCGCAATCTGGAGATCGTGGGCGATCCGGTCATCCCGCGCGAGGTCGCACTCGTGAAGGACACCCGCCTTCACGGGTGGACAGCTCCGCTGGGTGAACCGCTGACGAAAGCAGTCCAGCCGCTCATCACTCGGGCAGCTTCTGCATCAAAGGCGACGAAACCGATTGACGCCTTGGAGGGATGGATCGTCTCCGAGGACGGAGTGCTGGAAAGCCGCAAGCTGGAAACTCCGAACGATACGGAGTCAGGCCAGCGACTGCTGACCTGGATGCGGCCCCTTCTGGAGGGCGAGACGCTGCGCTACGAGTTCTTCTACGAAGAGAACGGCTCCCTGGTGCATCCCGTCTTGGGCAGGCTGGCATTCCTGCTCGAACCCGGTGGGGTCCGGATTCGCTGGATCACCTCCGGGTCAGACTGGACGGGGTTGGAGCCGGACCACGGCGTGATCGAGCCGCTCAATCGCAAAGGGCCACGCGTGCTGCCTCTGAAGCCTGCCGACTGGAATGCCGTGTCGTTGCAGGTGGTGGAGGGGAAACTGCAGATCACCCTGAACGACACGGTGATCTATGCTCGCCC